>NZ_JBKEUV010000002.1:0-345873 GCF_056356755.1 Bifidobacterium sp. LH_449 | reverse complement strand
AACAACCGGCGGCGTCAGAAAAGGCTTCAGGGCCATACCCCGGTCGAGTACCGGAATATGACCCTGACGGTCTAGGACGCTATCATGATAAATATCGTCCAACTTTTGGGGCGCAGTGCAAGACGGGAGCCTTCCCTGAATCGCGCTGTATGGCAAGCCGATGGCGGGCAGTGTTAGGCTACTGACTTATGCCTATCCAATCGACAGTCTTGGCCAATCCGAAGGCCGAACGTATTCGGCGTGCCGCCGATCTCACGTCGCGCAAGGCCCGCGAACGTTCAGGGCGTTTCCTCATCGAAGGCCCGCAATCCGTGCGGGAGGCGCTTTCCTGCCATCCCGGCATCGTGCGGGACCTCTATGTCGCGGTGGCCGACGCGGCCGCCGACGCGCCTTTCGTCAACGCCACCGTCGCGCAGCTCGCCGGCAAGGCCATGCAGGCAGGCGTATACGTGCATAAGGCCACCGCCGATGTCATCGCGAAGATCAGCGCCGACGCGCAAGGCGTCGTCGCCGTCGCCGACATCGAAGCATTGCGCGGCGCAATGGACGACGAAGCATCCCGGATCACCGCCGAACGCAACGCCGAGCGGAGCATCGCGGTCGCCGCGTTCTGGCAGGTGCGCGACCCGGGCAACGCGGGAACCGTCATCCGGTCCGCGGACGCAGCCGGATGCGATGCCGTCATCTTCGTGGACGACTGCGTCGACGTGCTCAATCCCAAAGTCATCCGCTCCACGGCGGGCTCGCTGTTCCACCTGCCTGTCATCGGCATGGACACGGACGAATTCTTCGCATGGGCGAAAAACCGGCATAGCGACGTCTACGCGGCCGACGTGTACGGCACCGAAACGCATAGGCCGGAAAGCCTGCCCGATGTGCTTGCCGACGCCGAAGCCCTACGCAAAGGGCGTGTCGTGCTGTTCGGCAACGAGGCGCGCGGCCTGCCCGCCGAAATCCTGGATGAAACCGACCGGATCGTCTCCATTCCGATCTACGGCAAGGCCGAATCGTTGAATCTCGGCACAAGCGCGGCCGTCATGCTGCTCAGCATGGCCATGTCTAGTCATATTGGGAGAATGTGAAACCGGCAAACGTTGGAATTACGCGATTTCACGCGTCAATCAAACGGAAACAGGAAAGGTATCTCGTGGCAGAAGGTACGGTATTCGACGCCGAAGCAGTGGCCGCTGCGGTCGCTGAAGGCATCGCGAAAATCGAAAACGCCTCCGGCATGGAGGAATTGAAAGCCATCAAAACACAGTACGCTGGTGCGGATTCGGCGATGACCCATGCCAGCAAGGCCATCGGCGCGCTCGCCCCCGACCTGAAGAAAGAGGCCGGCAAGCTGATGGGCAAGCTACGCGCCGATTTCGGACGCGCATACGGTGCCAAGGAGTCCCAGGTCAAGGAGCAGGAGGAGGCCCGCGCACTGGCGGCCGAAACCGTCGACATGACGCTTCCGGTGCGCCGCAGGCCGCTCGGCGCCCGCCACCCGCTGTCCAAGGTGATGGAGAACGTCGAAGACTTCTTCGTTTCGATGGGATGGCAGATTTCCGACGGCCCCGAAGTGGAAACCGAATGGTACAACTTCGACGCGCTGAACTTCGGCCCCGACCATCCGGCACGCCAGATGCAGGATACCTTCTACGTCAAAGGCAACCAGGCCAAGGACGCGGCCGGCTTCGTCGGCTCCAACATGGTGGTGCGCACCCAGACCTCGTCCGATCAGGTCCGCGCGCTGCTCACCCGCGGCGTGCCGCTGTACATCGCCTGCCCGGGCCGCGTGTTCCGCACCGATGAGCTCGACGCCACCCATACGCCGGTGTTCCATCAGGTCGAAGCCCTTGCCGTCGACAAGCATCTGACCATGGCCGACCTCAAGGGCGTGCTCGACAAGCTCGCCGTCGCCATGTTCGGTCCGGAGGCCAAGAGCCGTCTGCGCCCCAGTTATTTCCCGTTCACCGAGCCGAGTGCCGAACTCGATCTGTGGTTCCCCGACAAGAAGGGCGGCCCGGGCTGGATCGAATGGGGCGGCTGCGGCATGGTGAATCCGAACGTATTGAAGTCCGCAGGCCTCGACCCGGAGGCGTACACCGGCTTCGCGTTCGGCGTGGGCGTGGAACGCACGCTGCTGCTGCGCCATGACATCAACGACATGCACGACCTGGTCGAAGGCGACGTGCGATTCAGCGAACAGTTTGTGATGGGGGAGTGATTGACCCATGCCAATGGTAGATATTGACTGGCTCAAGGATCATGTCGAGGTTCCCGAAGGCCTGACTTACGAACAGCTTGCCAAGGATCTGGTGAAGGTCGGCCTGGAAGAGGAGGAGATCCACACCTCCCAGGTGACCGGTCCGATCGTCGTCGGATACGTCGTCGACGCGACGCCGGAACCGCAGAAGAACGGCAAGGTCATCAACTGGTGCCATGTCGACGTCGGCGACGCATACAACGAAACCGATGAAAACGGCAACAAGGTGCCGCGTGGCATCATCTGCGGCGCCCCGAACATGGCCGCCGGCGAAAAGGTCGTCGTGACCCTGCCGGGCGCCGTGCTGCCGGGCGATTTCAGGATCGAACCGCGCAAGACCTACGGCCACATTTCCAACGGCATGTGCGCCTCCGAGCGCGAGCTGGGCCTGGGCGACAGCCACGACGGCATCATCCTGCTGCGCGAATACGGTTTCACCCCGGAAGAATACGCCGCGCTGAAGCCGGGCCAGGACGCGATGCATCTGCTGCATCTCGACGAGCCGCTGCTGGAGATCAACATCACGCCCGACCGCGGCTATGCGTTCTCATACCGTGGCGTATGCCGTGAATACCACCATTCGACCGGCGCGACGTTCACCGATCCGGCGATCGCGCTGGGAGAGAAGGCCCCGATCGTCGAAAACGCCGCCTTCGGCGCGCAGAACGACATCGAAGTGGTCATCGAAGACGACAATCCGATTCACGGCGTCGCCGGCTGCGACCGTTATTACGCACGCGCGGTGCGCAATTTCGACCCGACCGCCAAGACCCCGAACTGGATGCGCCATCGTCTGCTCCGCGCGGGCATGCGCTCGTTGTCCCTGGCCGTGGACGTGACCAACTACGTGATGATGGACCTCGGCCAGCCGATGCACGCCTACGATCTGGACAAGATCGAAGGCCCGATCGTGGTGCGCCGCGCCCATGAAGGCGAAACGCTGACGACGCTGGACGGCAAGGACCATGAGCTGAACGTCGAAGATCTGCTGATCACCGATTCGCCGAATGGCGAACGCGGATCGCGCGTGCTCGGCATCGCCGGCGTCATGGGCGGCCTGTACGGCGAAGTCACCGCCGAAACGCGCAATATCCTGCTCGAATCCGCGCACTTCGACCAGGTGTCCATCGCCCGCTCCGCACGGCGTCACAAGATTCCGTCCGAAGCGTCCCGTCGTTTCGAACGCGGCGTCGACACGCAGCTGCAGCCGGCCGCCTGCCAGATGGCTGCCGATCTGTTGTCCGAATACGGCAACGGTGAGGCTTCGGATACGCCGACTGACGTGAATAACACCGTTGCCCGCCGTCCCATCCTTTTCAAGGCTGGCGAAGTGGCGCGCGTCGCCGGGCTTGACACCGATGTGAACCGTATCAGCGAGATTCTGACGGATATCGGCTGCACCGTGGCCGGCGGCGGCAACGGAGAATTCTCCGTCACCGCTCCGACCTGGCGTCCGGATCTGAACGAGCCGTGCGACCTGGTCGAAGAAGTGGCCCGTCTGGTCGGCTACGACGAGATTCCGACGACCGTTCCGGCCGCTCCGACCGAAGGCATGGTCGGCCTGACCCCCGACCAGCTGCGTAAGCGTCGCGTCGCCGACGAGCTGGCCGAATACGGTCTGGTGGAGACTCTGAGCTATCCGTTCGTCGGTGATGAGGACTACCGCAATTTCGCGTATGATCCCGAAGCCACGAAGCATGTCAGCGTCGAAATCGCCAATCCTCTGGCCGGCGACCGCCCGTTCCTGCGTCGCTCCATTCTGCCGACCCTGGCGCAGACCGTGCAGCGCAATCTGCGTCGCGGCATGGAAAACGTGTCCCTGTATGAAATCGGCCACGTCTACCTGTGGGATCCGCAGTCCCCGGCGATCCCGGCCCTGCCGGGCGGCGTGCGTCCGACCGACGAGCAGCTTGCCGCACTCGATGCGGGTCTGCCGGATCAGCCGCTGCACGTCGCGGGCATCCTTACCGGCAACGCCGTCGACAGCGGCTGGATGGGCGAACGTCGGGCCGTCGACTGGAGCGACGCGGTCGAAGCGGTCCGCCGCGTCGCCGAACGTCTGGGCGCGCAGATCGACCTGGATCAGCCTGCGGCTGAAGAAGTGCCTGCGCAATGGCATCCGGGCCGTGCCGCCCGTATCATGGTCGGTGACATTTTCGTCGGCATGGTCGGCGAACTGCATCCGCACGTCAACGAAACGTTGGGCTTCCCCGCGCACAGCGCCGCTTTCGAACTGAACCTGACCGCATTGTTCACGACCCTGTCGGGCAAGCCGGTCCAGGCCCGTCCGATTTCCACCTTCCCGCCCGTCAAGCAGGATCTGGCGTTCATCGTTTCCGACGACGTCACCGCGCAGGCCTTGCGGCAGGTGATCGCGGACGCGGCGGGGGACGTTCTCGAAAGCATCGAGCTGTTCGACGTGTTCACCGGCGACCAGCTCGGTGAGGGTCTGAAATCCCTGGCCTTCGCAGTGACCTTCCGCTCGGCGGGCAAGACCCTGTCCGGCGAGGACAGCGAGGAGATCCGCCAGCGCATCGTCAATCAGGCTGCCGAACGTCTGGGTGCGCAGCTGCGCGCCTGATGCCAGTCAGCCCGACCGATAAGGAAAACATTATGGATGAGCCGAAGCAGTATCAGCACAATACTTCGCAGCAAGCAGAGCAGGGGGCTGACGCCGCTCCGGCTCATTTCGATGACGGACAGGCCGGACGGCAGGACACCCCCCAAATGAGCGAACCGGAATACGGGCGGCACGACACGTTGGAGTACGGCGCGCGTTCCAGCCAATATCCGGTCGGGTACGATCCGTATAAGTACGGTCGGCCCGAAGAGGAGACGCAGCCCCAACCCCAATCCTCTGCCGGGCAGGTGAACGGCGATCCGGCGGGGCGGGGCAACGGCGTCAATTACGGGAACGGGCAGCAGCATCCCCAGCCCCAAGGCGGGATGTATGGGCAACCATACGGCGGTCCGTCGTACGGCGATCCGAACGGCTCGCAGCCTCAGCAGCCGAACAATCCGATGCAGGGGCCCGTCGTATTCGGCCCGCAAGGCCCGATCAACCTGGATGATCCCGCCCAGAACCCGATGTATGGACGCTGGGACTCCTATGCGATCCTGGCGTTCATATTCGCGATATTCCTGCCCGTGCCGGTGCTGCCGGCGCTGTTCGGCGCGGTATCGCTGTGGCGTACCAAGGTCTTCCATATGAAAGGGCGTGGCCTGGCCATCGCCACGATCGTGATCAATGTGCTCTACACCATCGCGATCATCTGGCTGACCTTCAACGGCATGTCCACATCGGATCTGATCCTGCAGATGATGCAGACGATGGAAGGCGGATCCCCGTCGGATTCGTCGATTTCCGCATAGCATGCCGCATACGGCGCATGCGGATTCGTCCGCCATTCGCATTGCATAGTTATGCAATGTATTGCATACCGTGTATACTTCAAATGGTTCTTGAAGCGCATGATGGTCATGCGCCGAAATCAGGAAGAGGCATGAGATGGCCAAATACACGGTAGCCGTGGCGGGCGCGACCGGATATGCGGGAGGGGAGGCGCTGCGCATACTCGCCGCCCACCCGGACTTCGAGGTGACCTGCGTGGCGGGGCATTCCTCGGTGGGGGAGAAACTGGGCAAGCATATGCCGCATATTCCGCAGCTCGCCGATCTGGTGGTGGAAGACACCACGGCGGAAACGCTGAACGGACATGACGTCATCATTCTCGCGCTGCCGCACGGCGCGTCCGGCGACTTGGCCGCGCAGCTGGACGACGATGCGACCGTCGTGGATCTCGGCGCCGATCATCGCTTGGAGGAACGCTCTGCGTGGGATGAGTTCTACGGCGGGGATTTCTATCCGCATTGGACGTACGGCATGCCGGAGCTTATCGTCGGCAGGAACGCCGACGGCGGATACGCTCGTCAGCGTGATGCCCTGCGCGGCGCCAAGCGCATCGCGGGTCCGGGCTGCAACGTCACCGCGACGACGCTGGCGATGCAGCCGGCGATCGCCGAAGGACTGATCGAGCCGACCGACATCGTGGCCGATCTGGTCGTCGGATATTCCGGTGCCGGCAAGAACCTGAAACGCGCCAATCTGCTGGCGGCGGAGGCGTTCGGCTCGGCCGTGCCGTATTCGGTCGGCGGCACGCATCGCCATATCCCGGAAATCCTGCAGAACTTCGCGCATGCCGCCGGTCTTGAAGCGGCCGAAGCTGCGCGCTTCACGATGGCTTTCACTCCGATTCTGGCTCCTATGTCACGCGGCATTCTCGCCTGCGTATCGGCCAAGATGACCGACAAGGCTCTGGCCATGGACGATGAAGCCATTCACGCGGTATGGGAGAAGGCATACAAGGGGCAGGATTTCATGGTCGTGCTTCCCGCCGGGACCCTGCCGGCGACGGCCAATATCGTCGGTTCGAACGCGGCCCATCTGCAGGTGGTCGTCGACCGCAAGGCCGGCCGCCTGCTGGCCTTCGCCGCAATCGATAACCTGAATCGAGGCACGGCAGGTCAGGCCGTGCAGTCGTTGAACGTTGCATTGGGACTTCCCGAAGACGAGGGATTGACGAAGATTGGAGTGGCACCGTGAGCGTGACGTTTGCACAAGGATTTTCGGCGGCCGGCGTCGCCGCCGGCATTTCCGCGGTCGAAGGCAAGAAGGATCTGGCGCTGGTCGTCAACAACGGCCCGCTTGACGCGATTGCGGGCGTGTTCACTTCGAACCGCTTCTGCGCGGCGCCGGTGCAGTGGAGCCGTAAGGCGGTCGCCGACGGGCATGCGAAGGCCGTGATCCTCAATTCCGGCGGCGCCAATGCGTGCACGGGCCAGGCCGGCTATGCGCAGTCCCAAGCGACGGCCCGGAGCGTGGCCGGGATGCTGGGCGTCGACGAGGAATCGGTGGCGGTGTGCTCCACCGGTCTGATCGGCGAATTGCTGCCGCTCGACAATGTCCTGGCCGGCGCCAAGGCCGCCCATGACGCGTTGAGCGATGGCGAACAGGCCGGAATCGACGCCTCCCATGCCATTATGACCACCGACACCAAGCCGAAGACGGTGGCGCTTGAAGGCGACGGTTATCGCATCGGTGGCATGGTGAAGGGCTCCGGCATGATCGCCCCGCAGCTGGCCACGATGCTGTGCGTCATCACCACGGACGCAGTCGTGAGCTCCGGCCAACTGCAGGCCGCTTTGGCCGTGGGCACGGAAATGTCGTTCAACCGCATCGACGTGGACGGCTGCATGTCCACCAACGACACCGTGCTGCTGCTCGCCTCCGGTGCCTCCGGAGTCGAGCCGGACCCCGACGAGTTCAACGCGCTGGTCGAACAGGCATGCGCCAGCCTTGCGCGTCAGATCATCGGAGACGGTGAAGGTTCGAGCCACGATGTGCGCATCACGGTCACCGGCGCCGCCACCGAAGCCGCCGCGCTGGCATGCGGCCGCGCCATCGCCGCTTCGAATCTGCTCAAATGCGCCATCTCCGGCAACGATCCGAACTGGGGGCGCATCGTCAGCTCACTGGGCACCGTCGACGAAACGGTCGCGCCCTACGATCCGAACGAAGTGACCGTCGACGTGAACGGCGTGCGCATCTGCGACGGCGGCAAGCCGGGACGCGACCGCAGCGAAGTCGACATGACGCCGCGCGAGGTCGGCATCGACGTGAACCTCAACGCGGGAGACGCCGAAGCCACGGTGTGGACCGACGATCTGACGCATGAATACGTGCATATCAACGCTGATTATGAAAGCTGAGTGGAATGGCTGATTTGAAGGGCCCAGGCTACCATCTGGACGTACATACCGACCTGAGGGCCGATCAGAAGGCGGAAGTGCTGATCGAGGCGCTTCCATGGCTGGAACAGTTCGCGGGCCAGCGCATCGTGATCAAATACGGCGGCAATGCGATGGTCGACGAGCGGCTGAAGCAGTGCTTCGCCGAAGACATGGTGTTCCTGCGCCAAGTCGGATTGCATCCGGTGGTCGTGCACGGCGGCGGCCCGCAGATTTCCCACATGCTCAAGGCCTTGGGCATCAAATCCGAATTCAAGGGCGGCCTGCGCGTCACCACGCCGGAAGCCATGGACGTCGTCCGTATGGTGCTGACCGGCAAGGTGTCCCGTGAACTGGTCGGCCTGATCAATGCCCATGGTCCGTTCGCGGTCGGCCTGTCCGGCGAGGACGGCGCGTTGTTCTCCGCGATGCAGCGTCGGCCGATCATCGATGGGAAACCCACCGATATCGGTCTGGTGGGCGATGTCGTAAGCGTCGACGCCTCGGCCGTCGAGGATCTGATCAGCGCCGGGCGCATCCCCGTGGTGTCTTCCGTGGCTCCGAACGAGGAAGACGCCACCGAGGTGCTGAACGTCAACGCCGATTCGGCGGCTGCCGCCCTTGCTGCCGCCCTTGGCGCGAGCAAGCTGATCGTGCTGACCGATATCGAAGGCCTGTACGCCGATTGGCCTGACCGCAATTCCCTGATCGGCCGTATCGGCGTGGAGAATCTGAGGGATATGCTGCCGGATCTGGAAACCGGCATGCGCCCCAAGATGGAGGCCTGCGTACGCGCCCTTGACGGCGGGGTTCCCCAGGCCCACATCATCGACGGACGCAAGCCGCATTCCATCCTGAACGAGATTTTCACCACCGCCGGCATCGGCACGATGGTGGTGCCCGAAGACGGTATCGAAATGAGGAGTTCGTATGAGCGCTGAAAAACTGGAAGGTCTGGGTCCTGAAGACTCCAAATGGCTTGGGGAATACTCCCAGGTGCATATGAATGTGTTCGGCACGCCGCTGCGCGTGATGGACCACGGTCAGGGATGCCATGTCTGGGATGTCGACGGCAACGAATACCTCGATTTCCTCGCCGGCATCGCCGTGAACTCCATCGGCTACGCGCATCCGGATTGGGTGAGGGCCATAAGCGAACAGGCCGCCAAAGTCGCCCATGTGAGCAACTACTTCGCGTCCGAACCGCAGATCAAATTGGCGGCCAGGCTGATCGAACTGGCCGGCGCCCCCGAAGGGTCCCGCGTGTATTTCGGCAATTCGGGAGCCGAAGGCAACGAGGCGGCGCTGAAACTGGCCAAACTGTACGGTCGTACACTGGATGGCGCCAGTCCCTCGATGGGCGGCAAGCCTGCGCGCATCATCGCGTTGACCCATGGCTTCCATGGCCGTACCATGGGCGCGCTGTCCGCCACCTGGAAGCCTGCGATCCGCACGAAGTTCGAACCGCTGGTGCCGAATATCGAATTCGTGGAGGCGGGGGATGCGGAGGCGCTGTTCGACGCCTTCTCGCAGACCGGCCAAGGCCCGTACGGCAAGGGGCCGGTCGCTGCGGTCATCATGGAGCTCATCCAGGGAGAGGCCGGCGTGCGTCCTCTCGGCGCCGACTATGTGCGCAAGGCGCGTCACATGTGCGATGTGAACAACGCGCTGCTGATTTTCGACGAAGTGCAGACCGGCGTGGGACGCACCGGCGAATGGTTCGCCTTCCAGCGTGAAGACCTGTCGGGCGGTGTGACGCCGGACATCGTCACCTTCGCGAAGGGCGTCGCCGGAGGCTTCCCGATGGGCGGCATGATTTCGTTCGGCGCCGAGCTTTCCGCGTTGTATACGCCGGGCTCCCACGGTTCGACCTTCGCGGGCAATCCGCTCGGCGCCGCGGCCGGCCTGGCCACCATTTCAGTGATTGAGCGCGAAGGCCTGATCGCCAACGCCGAAGCGCGCGGCCGGCAGCTGCGCGACGGCATCGCGGCGCTGAACAAGCCGCTGTTCGAGTCCGTGCGCGGCCGTGGACTGCTGGACGCCATCCAGCTGAGCCATCCGTGTGCGCATGCCGCGATGGAGTGGGCTCTGGAACATGGCCTGATCGTCAACGCCGTGGCTCCGGACGCGCTCCGCATCGCGCCGCCGCTGAACGTCACCGAACAGGATGTCGCCGATGCCATCGCGATCCTTGCGGGCATCCCCGAAGACCTGAAGAACGACTGACCCCGACTACCGGATTTTGGTTTCAAACATAAAGGAGCAACTATGGCCGGACAACTGCGCCACATGCTACGCGACGATGACGTGAACCACGAGGAGCAGAAGCAGATCCTCGAATTGGGCATGAGGTTCCGCGAGAATCGTTTCCACCATCAGCCCTTTGCGGGACCGCAGGGCGTCGCGGTGCTGTTCGACAAGCCGAGCACCCGTACGCGTTCGAGCTTCTCGATCGGTGTGGCCGAACTCGGAGGCTACCCGCTGGTCATCGACAAGTCCGGCTCCCAGCTGGGCCGTGGCGAGCCGGTGGCGGATACCGCCCGTGTACTGACCCGTATGGCCTACGGCATCGTATGGCGTACCTTCGGTCAGGAGCGCGTCGAAGAGATGGCGAAATATTCCACCGTGCCGGTGGTCAACGCCCTGACCGACGAATTCCACCCATGCCAGATCCTGGCCGATTTCCTGACCATCGCACAGTTCCGCGGCGGCGTCGATGCGCTGAAGGGCATGACCATCGCCTATTTGGGCGATGCGGCGAACAACATGTCCAATTCGTATCTGCTTGGCGGTGCCGTCGCCGGCATGCATGTGCGCGTGGCCGGACCGAACGGCTACCTGCCCGACCCCGCCATCGTCGCGGACGCCGAAGCGATCGCTTCCGAAAACGGCGGCTCCGTTCTGGTCACCACCGATCCGAAGGAAGCCGTCGCCGGCGCCGACTGCGTGTTCACCGACACGTGGGTTTCGATGGGCGAGGAGGCGGAATACGCCATTCGTTCCAAGCCGTTCTGGCCGTATCAGGTCAACGACGAACTGATGGCGTTGGCCAAGCCGGATGCGCTGTTCCAGCATTGCCTGCCCGCATATCGCGGCAAGGAGGTCACCGCTTCGGTGATCGACGGCCCGCAGTCCGTGGTGTGGGACGAGGCGGAGAACCGTCTGCATGCGCAGAAGGCGTTGCTGACCTGGCTGGTGGGGCAGCAGCGTGGCGACGAAAGCCTGCTGGTCTGACATGACGGACACGGCCGACGTCTCATCGTCATTGCAGAGGCCGTCCACAAGGGCGGCCAGGCTCAGCGCCGTCGAGCAGGCGCTGCTGACGCATGTCATCACGTCCCAATCCCAGCTATCCGAGATCCTTTCCGCGCAAGGCATCGAAGTGACGCAGGCGACCCTGAGCCGCGATCTGGACGAGTTGCGTGCGACGAAGACCCGTCTGGCGGACGGCACGCTGGCATATGCGGTAGGGGCCTTGAAAGCGGGCCACGCCGCAGTCCGGCAAGGAACGCCTCCGATGCCGTCGGACGGAACGGGCAAGGCGGAGCAACAGATATCGCGTGTGCTGTCCGGATTGATGACGTCGGCGGCGTTCGCGCGTAATCTCATCGTCGTGCATACGCCATCCGGCGCCGCGCAATACGTGGCAAGCGTCATCGATAAGCAGCCGATCGACGGCGTGCTGGGAACCATCGCCGGCGATGATACGGTGATGGTCATCTGCGTCGACGACGATACCGCGAAGATGCGCGCCGAGTGGCTTCTGCGCCTGGTCGCAAAGGAATAGGCGCAGACGCGACACGCTACGCCGACAAATATGCATAAATATACATAGGTGTGCATATAGTAATGAATATCAGACTTGAAGAAAGGTGGACCATGAGCGAAAAGAATCGTATCGTTCTGGCATATTCCGGCGGCCTGGACACTTCCGTGGCCATTCCGTACCTGAAGGACCGTACCGGCAAGGACGTCGTCGCCGTGTCCCTCGATGTCGGACAGGGCGGCGAAAGCCTGGAAACCATCAAGCAGCGCGCTCTGGCATGCGGCGCCGTCGAGGCCTACGTGGTGGACGCCCGTGACGAGTTCGCGGACGAATACTGCATGATGGCCCTGAAGGCGAACGCCATGTACGAAGGCGTGTATCCGCTGGTCTCCGCCATCTCCCGTCCGCTGATCACCAAGCATCTTGTGCGCGCCGCCCACCAGTTCGGCGCGGACACCATCGCCCACGGCTGCACCGGCAAGGGCAACGATCAGGTTCGTTTCGAAGTGTCCATCCAGTCCATCGACCCGAGCCTGAAGGCCATCAGCCCGATTCGCGATCTGTCGCTGACCCGTGACGTCGAAATCGCGTACGCGAACGAGCACAAGCTGCCGATCGTGCAGACCGAAAAGAGCCCGTTCTCCATCGACCAGAACGTGTGGGGCCGTGCCATCGAGACCGGCTTCCTCGAGGACCCGTGGAACGCACCGACGAAGGACTGCTACTCCTACACCGACGATCCGGCGTTCCCGCCGGTCGAAGACGAGGTCGTCATCGAATTCAAGCAGGGCGTGCCGGTCCGCATCGACGGCCGCGACGTCACCCCGCTGCAGGCCATCGAAGAGATGAACCGTCGTGCCGGCGCCCAGGGCATCGGCCGCGTCGACCTGATCGAAGACCGTCTGGTCGGCATCAAGTCCCGCGAACTGTATGAGGCTCCGGGCGCCATCGCATTGATCACCGCCCACCAGGAGCTGGAGAACTTCTGCCTGGAGCGCGAACAGCACCGCATCAAGCGCGACATCGACAAGCGCTGGGCCGAACTGGTGTACGACGCGCAGTGGTTCTCGCCGGCGGTCAAATCCCTCAACGCCTTCATCGAGGACACCCAGCAGTATGTGTCCGGCGAAATCCGCATGGTGCTGCACGGCGGCCGCGCGGTCGTGGTCGGACGTCGCTCCGAATCCTCGCTGTACGACTACAACCTCGCCACCTATGATTCCGGCGACGCCTTCGACCAGAACGCTTCGAACGGCTTCATCGAGATCTATGGCCTGCCGAGCAAGGTCGCGGCCGCCCGCGACGTCAAGTTCGGCAATGCCATCGAAGTGCCGGACAATACCGTTGAATGATGCATTGAACGCCTTGTCCAAATAAAGCGCGTCGGGGGTGTGACGTTTTCGCCACATCCCTTTTTCCATATCGGCGGATATGCATCGCATGCCGTGCGTTTCGCCATACCGTGCGTTTCGCCGCGAACGCATCCGTATCCGGATTCATGGGCATCCGGAAGACACGACCCCGACAATGAGACCGGCCCCGGCCCATGACAACGCCGGCCCGTACAGTAGGACATATGACTATACAAGGCAACGAAGAACAGACGCAGGAACATCTCGCATTGTGGGGCGGTCGCTTCACCTCCGGCCCGTCCCCGGAATTGGCGAAACTGTCCAAGTCCACACAGTTCGATTGGCGACTGGCCGATGACGACATCGCAGGCTCCCGCGCACATGCGCGCGCATTGGGCCGTGCCGGACTGCTGACCGACGACGAATTGCGGCGCATGGAGGATGCGCTCGACGAATTGCAGCGTCGCGTCGACAGTGGCGCGTTCGCCCCGATCGAAGACGATGAGGATGAGGCCACGGCCCTGGAACGTGGTCTGCTGCAGATCGCGGGCGACGAGCTTGGCGGGAAACTGCGTGCGGGCCGTTCCCGCAACGATCAGATCGCCGCATTGATCCGCATGTGGCTGCGCCGCCACAGCCGTGTGATCGCAGGCCAGTTGCTTGACCTCGTCGCGGCCCTGATCGCCAAGTCCAAGGAGGCGGGCGATGCCGTCATGCCCGGCCGTACGCATATGCAGCACGCCCAGCCGGTGCTGCTTGCCCATCAGCTGATGGCCCATGCATGGCCGCTGCTGCGCGACGTGCAGCGTCTGGTCGATTGGGATGCCCGCGTCAACGCCAGCCCGTACGGTTCCGGCGCACTCGCCGGCAATACGCTTGGTCTCGACCCGCAGACCGTCGCCGTGGAATTGGGCTTCGACGGCGTCACCGCCAATTCCATCGACGGCACGGCAAGCCGCGATCTGGTCGCCGAATTCGCTTTCGTCGCGGCCATGGCCGGCGTCGACATCAGCCGTCTGAGCGAAGAGATCATCATCTGGAACACGCAGGAATTCCGTTTCGTGCGTCTTGACGACGCCTATTCGACCGGTTCGTCGATCATGCCGCAGAAGAAGAATCCGGATATCGCCGAACTGGCCCGCGGCAAATCGGGGCGTCTGATCGGCGACCTGACCGGTCTGCTGGCCACGTTGAAGGGCCTGCCGACCGCATATGCGCGCGACCTGCAGGAAGACAAGGAAGCGGTGTTCGACCAGGTCGACACGTTGGAGATTCTGCTCCCGGCCTTCACCGGCATGGTCGCCACGATGACCTTCGATCTGGAGCGTCTCGAGGCCGAGGCCCCGACCGGTTTCGCGCTGGCCACCGATATCGCCGAGTGGCTGGTGCGCAATGGCGTCCCGTTCCGCCATGCTCATGAGCTTTCCGGCGCCTGCGTCAAGATCGCGGAGGCCCGTTCCCAGGAATTGTGGGATCTGACCGACGAGGATTTCCAGTCGGTGTTCGAAGGCTTCCTGCCTGCGGACAAGGCGATCCGGGTTCGTGAAGTGCTCTCCACCAAGGGATCCGTGGCCGCCCGCAACGGCAAGGGCGGCACCGCCCCGGCGCGCGTCGCCGAACAGATCGAGGCCGCTTGCGAGGAATCGAAGCGTCTGCGCGCATTCGCCTTCTCCGTCAGCGACGGCTCCGCGTACAAGACCCCCGAATCGCTGCTCGCATAGCGGCGGCCGACTGGCCCAGGCCGGTGCATTGGCTTACAATCGAAGCCGGTGCGCCGGCATATGGTCGTCGACGTGCGGTTTCCTATCACCGGGAGGACGTGTGCTGACAAAACGGCAGATTCGTGCATTGGTCCATCATTACGGCAATGAGGTCATCGAACATGATCGCATGCAGATCGAGAAGCGCTGCTACCAGCACGGTTCGGTGACCACGTTCGCGCACTCCATACGCGTCGCATGCCTGGCGGTATGGTTCGCCGACAGGCTGCGCCTATGGCATAGGATCGACGCCAGGTCGCTGGTGCGTTCGGCGCTGCTGCATGATTATTTTCTGTATGATTGGCACGACTGGGACGACGGAACCCATCGGCTGCACGGCTTCACCCACGGCAACGCCGCCTTGTCGAACGCGATGGACGATTTCGATCTGAACGACATCGAACGTGACAGCATTTCACGGCACATGTTCCCGCTGACGCCGTTGCCGCCGCGTTACATCGAGGGATATCTGGTGACCATCGCCGACAAAGTCAGCGCGACGCGGGAGACATTGTCCCCTGACCGCTTCGACCGTCCGAACCTGAAGGCCGCGCCGCGCAAGAGGCCGGTGAAGGCCACGCGTTCCTCCGGCGTCGTCCGGATCGGCGCCTGAAACGGGCAGGGCCCTGACCCTGGTCTGATTTTTTCCGGATGGTCGGCATGATCGAACGCTGCATAGTCTGGTTTCTTCTCTACGGCTTTCTCGGATGGCTGTATGAATCGATCGTCGTGTCGGTCCAACAGCACCGCATCGTCAATCGGGGGTTCCTCAACGGGCCGCTATGTCCGATCTACGGCATCGGAGCGGTGGGGGCCATCGTGCTGTTGGGAGGCATCCATGATCCCGCCGTCCTGTTCGTCGCCGGGGCCGTCGGCGCCTGCGTCTTGGAATACTGCACCTCCTGGATGCTGGAACGTCTGTTCCATGCGCGCTGGTGGGATTATTCGGATATGCGATTCAACCTCAATGGCCGCATATGCCTTCTGGGCGCGCTGGTGTTCGGCGCCTTCGCCGTCGTAATCGACACCATGATCCATCCGGTCGTACGCGGATGGACCGATGCCATGCCCGACGTCGCGCTGCATTGCATATGCGTCGGCGGCATGCTGCTGCTTGCCATCGACTGCGCGGTCACGGTGTCGGGCATCATCGGGCTGGACAACGACCTCGACAGGATCAGACAGACGCTGGCCGGCTATGGCATTGCCGTACGCGACGCCATAGACGACTCCCTGTCCGACGCCACGCTGCTGATCAACGAGTCCAGACGATCCCTCAGGCATATGCCGGCCGAATTCAAGACACGCATCCGCGACACGGTCACGTCGATGCTCAACCGTCAGCAGCTGCGTATGATCACGGCGTTTCCGAAACTGCGCACGGCGAGGAACGGAGACACCCTGGATCAGCTTCGCGCGCTATTGCAGCGGATGCGGCATGATAGTCGGTGACGCCGGCGCCGGTATTCGGATATACGAGAGAGCAGGCCCAGTCGATCAGGAATATGACGGCCAGCGTTATGACGACGGGTTTCAGACGGGCGTCGGGAAGACGGCTGAGCGCATCGTCGACGGCCGGGGCGAGCAGATAGACGATGGCCAGTCCTCCGATGCCGAACGCCAGCAGTCCTTCCGCGCAGATCCTCCCGTTGATGTTGAGGAAGTATCCCGTGTAGTCCCACCATCGCTGCCCGCCATGGAGCATCTCCAGACACCATGACGAGGCATACTCCAACACGCCGCACAGGACGACGGCGGCGAGGAACTCCAATGCGGGCCGTTCCCGAAGGCGTTTGAGCGCGATGAGGATGAGCAGGCCGCCGGTGCCATAGATCGGCAGCCACGGCCCGTGCAGGGTGCCCCGGTTGATGAACGCGCCTTCGTCGATGAACGCGATGATCACCTCCCAGACCCATCCTATGAAGCCGAATATGAGGAACATGGCGATCAGATGCAGCACGGTATAGCTTCGGGTCGCGCCCAATGTGACGTTGTCCTGCATGCGGAACGGCATGGGGACCGGGGCGAGCCGCACGGGGTAGGAACGGCCTTCGACCATCGCGCGTCCCTTTTCCGTCTGGTAGCGCCGCGCCCGGTATGTTTCGTAGCGGGTGACCTGCGGCGACGATACCAGCATGACGCCGAAGCGATCCGCAAGCATTCCGGCGAATCCACGCGGTTTCGAGACGTGCGTCCCCTCCTCGGCCACGACGTCGATCTGCCGGGTGACGTCATGGTAGACGGCGTCAAGCAGCGCGCGGTCGGCGGGACGGTACAGCCATTCGTCATTGAGCGCTTCGCTTCCGGGCATGGACGACCGTTTGGCCGCGGCTCGCAGACGAACATAGTATTCGGCGAAGAACGCGGCCCGGTAGACGTTCGAATAGAGGATCCCGGACAGGCCGAAGGTGAGCAGGTTCAGCAGATGCCATCCGACGAACGACAGCTGCGCGACGAAGCACTCCCATTTATGCCCGTACATCATGCGGCGCGACAGCGTGATGGCCTCGCGGGCCGAGATGTTCGGGTTCTCCGCCATGATGTAGGGGACGAGCATGTAGGAATAGGTCTTGACGATGCCTCCGACGATGGTGAGCGCCCATAGCAGGCGGTATACGTTCATGACGAACATCACCCATGCCATATGCGACCATAATCCGGTATGCAGGGGGTAGAGGAACCGCGTCGCCGGCACGATGCCGTACGTGCGACCCTCCAACAGTATCCTTCGCATGACGATCAGGTAGGTCTGTCGCACGAACAGCCACAGGAACGCGTATATGACGAGGCTCGCCGCGGTCAGCAGTATCATCGCCGTGTCGCGTGAACGCACGATGGACTGCGTCGCCTGCACGATCGACAGCGTGAGGCTGCCGGAGGAGAGTGCGTTGACCGCGGAGGCGAACACGCCGCGGGAGCGTCCCAGCAGGGCGCTGTGGTCGCCGTCATGGATCGCCGACTCGTTGAGCTCCACCTGCCTGCGTGCATTCCCGTCGTCGTCGGACGTCATGGCGTTGAAGGCGATGTCCATGTTCACGTCGAGCATCGAGGGGGCGTTCTGATAGTTCACGGCCCATAGCGACGACGAATACTGCACGCCGAGGAAAGCCGCGCACAGGCACACCGCGACGAACAGCCAATAGTGCGCGCGCAAACGCCGTCTGGCGGTATCCTTCATGCCGCGTCGATCCATAACCTCGCTCCTTATGCCTCTATGAGGTTCCACTGTAGCCGCTGCGCGGGGCGTTGTCGCCTGTCTGCCTGTCCTGAGAGACTTGTAAGGCTGAAAATGCATAGGAAAACTCACAATTTGATAGGGGAGTGACAACAGATATGGCTCACGTCATCGACTTCAGGGAGGCGGGATTCGATTCCGTCCTCGATGAACTGGAATGGCGCGGGTTGATTTCCCAGTCCACCGACCGGGAACGACTCGCACAAGTGTTGGGCGGGGAGCCGATCACCTATTATTGCGGTTTCGATCCCACCGCGGCCTCCCTGCATATCGGCAATCTCGTGCAGCTGATCAACATGCGGCATCTCCAGGCCGCGGGGCATCATCCGATCGCTCTGGTCGGCGGCGCCACCGGTCTGATCGGCGATCCGCGCCAGTCCGGAGAGCGTACGCTGAATCCGAAGGACGTCGTGGCCGGATGGGCCGAGCGCCTGAAGAGGCAGATCGGCGGAATCCTGGAGACCGAGGGCGCGAATCCGGTCCGTTTCGTAAGCAACTACGATTGGACCGCGGACATGAGCGTCATCGACTTCCTGCGCGATGTCGGCAAGAACTTCCGTCTCGGCACCATGCTCGCCAAGGACACCGTCGCACGCCGCCTCAATTCCGAAGAGGGCATCTCCTTCACCGAATTCAGCTATCAGGTGCTGCAGGGCAACGACTACCTGCACCTGTTCGACGAGTACCATTGCGTGCTGCAGATCGGCGGCAGCGACCAGTGGGGCAACCTCACCTCCGGCCTCGACCTGATCCACAAGATGCGCGGCTATGACGTCAACGTGTTCACCAGCCCGATCATCACCGACGCGCAGGGCAAGAAGTTCGGCAAGTCCGAAGGCAATGCGGTATGGCTGGACGGCACCATGCTCAGCCCGTACAAGTTCTACCAGTTCTGGTTCAACCGCCCCGACGTGGAGATGGAGAACCTGCTGAAGGCGTTCACGTTCCTGCCGAAGGCCGAGATCGAACGTCTGGTGGAGGAGTCGAAGACCAATCCGGGTGCGCGCGAAGCGCAGCGCGCCCTGGCATGGGAGGTCACGAGCTTCGTGCACGGCGAGCAGGCGACCCAGCAGGCCATCGACGCCGCCGGCGCTTTGTTCGGACGCGGCGGTGACTTGACGACGATCGATGAGCTGACGTTGGAAGGCGCGCTTGACGGCCTGAAAATCGACCAGGAGGACGGTTCCAAGGCGTTTGCCGGGGCCTGCGCGGGCGACCGCGTCTGCGAGGCCGGCGTGAAGGCCGGCCTGTTCAAGTCGCTGTCCGAAGCGCGCAAAACCATCAAATCCGGCGGCGTGTATGTGAACAATATCCGCGTTGAAGACGAAGAGCGGCTTTTGGGCGACGATGACTTCCTGCACGGACGGTTCGCACTGATCCGTCGCGGCAAGAAGGCGCTTGGCGTCGTGGAAAAGCATTGATTTCACGGCACGGCCGCGGCGACGCCCCGGCCGTGCCCGCAAAGCCGTAAGGCTGACCGACCCAATACCTATTTCCTCATACAAACAACGATGCCGGGCCGCCGATGCGGCCGGCACGCATAGCAAAAGGACATCCATGGCAGAAGAACACGCTTCGCGCGGCAAATCCTACGGCGACCGCAGGTCCTATAATTCCGGCAAGCCGGGATCCCGTGGCGGCAAGGGATTCAAGCCGCGTTCCGGCAACGGCGGCAAGTCCTACGGGCATAAGTCCGGCGGTTTCCATAACGACGGCGATCGTCGCGACGGCTACCGCAAGAACAACGGCGAGTTCCGCCACGAAGGCGGATCACGCCGTGACGGTGAAGCGCGCCGTGACGGTGAATTCCGCCGCAGCGGCGAAGGCGGACAGCATCGCGACCATCGTGGCGGCGATCGTAGATTCCAGAACCGCGGCTTCAACGGCGATCGTCGTGGCGGCTTCCGCAAGGACGGGGAATCGGGCGATTTCCGCGGTGGCCGTTCCGACAATCCGCGCTACCAGCGTCGCGACCGTGACGATTCCCATAAGGATGGATTCCGCCACGACGACAATCGCGGCCGTCGTCAGGACGGCGACCGTCCGTTCCGCAAGGATGGCGACCGTCGCTCCGGCGGTTTCCGCCGTGATGATCGCCGTGACGACCGTCGCGGCTTCCGTGGCGATGACCGTCGCGGCGGCCAACGCGGTTTCCGCCGTGACGACCGTCATGCCGATCGCCGTGATTTCCATCGTGACGACCGCCGTGGCCATGACGAGCATCGCGAATTCACCCGTGAGGAAAAGGCCGCATATCGCGAGGAGAAGCGTCGCGACTATCTGTCGAAGCCGCATCGCAATTCCGACGGCACGATCAGCTATCCGTCGCAGAACCCGTATACCGACCGTCGTCCGAACGAGCCGAAGATGCCTCGCGGCATCGACCTGAAGATGCTCAGCAAGGACGAGAAGGAACGTCTGCGCGGTCTGAGCAAGGAGCATGCCGACAACATCGCCTATCACATCCTTGCCGCATACACATTGGAGGAAAGCGACCCGAAGGCCGCCCTCGAACATGCGAAGTGGGTCGCCCATCAGGCCTCCCGGATCGATTTCGCGCGCGAGACGCTGGCGTTCGTCGCATACCGTCAGGGCGACTATAAGCTGGCCATGCGCGAATTCCGCACCGCGTACCGTATGAACGGCTTCCTCGACTACCTGCCGTTCATCGCGGACTGCGAGCGTGGCGTGGGCAATCCGAAGAAGGCCATCGAATTGGCGATGTCCGAACAGGCGCGCGAGCTGCGCGGCGAAGCCAAGGCCGAAATGCTTCTGGTGTACGCCGGCGCATTGGGCGATCTGGAACTGTGGGACAAGGCCATTGAGATCGTGCATATGCTGGGCCGTTCCAAGGGTCTGGCCGGCGCCTACCGCATGCGTGCCATCCAGGCGGAACAGTATTTCCTGGAAGAGGCCGGACGTACCGATGAGGCCGTCGACCTCGATGTGATGCTCGACCGCCTTGAACTGCAGTATGCCGATGCCGAAGAGGACGAGACCTCCGACGATCTGGTCATCGAATACGACATGTATCACATGTCCGAAGAGCTGATGGACGAGCTTGGCATCACCGAAGAGGACGCCCAATACGCTCCTGAGGACCCGCAAGAGGATGACGAAGAAGCCGAAGCCGGCGACGACGAGACGGAACTGCCGGCCGAGGAAGCCGAAGCCGGCGTGCAGTCCGACGAGGAGCCTGCCGAGTCGTTCGACGAAGGCGAACCGACGACGCATGATCCGGCCGAGGAACAGTCCGAAGCGGATGCGCAATCCGCGCAGTGACGTCCCAGGACTGAAGCATTCGCACGCCGATTTTGGAAGGGAATGGACCACAGACGATGACGGGCATGCTCAAATCCACCGATAAGCCGCTAAGCGAGGCGTACCGCCTTGCGCTGCTTGACCTTGACGGCGTGGTATACCGCGGCAAGAATCCGGTCGAGCACGCCTCCGACAGCATTCGGGCCGCGGAGTCGGCCGGCATGACGGTGGAATACACGACGAATAATTCGTCCCGTCCGCAGTCCGTGGTGGCCGAGCAGCTGCGTGGATTCGGTCTGGACGTCGAGCCGTGGCAGGTCATCACATCGTCCGTCGTGGCCGCCCGTATGGTGGCCCGCGCCGTTCCCGAAGGCGCCAAAGTGCTGGTGGTGGGCGCCGAGCATCTTCGCGAGGAAGTCGCCAAACAGGGGCTCGTCGTCGTCGATTCGGCGCAGGACGAGCCCGCCGCGGTCATTCAAGGCTGGTATCCCGAAATGATGTGGAATCAGATGGCGCAGGCGGCGTACGCGGTCGAACATGGTGCCGTGTATTTCGTCACCAATCGCGATCTGACGATTCCCCGCGAACTCGGCATCGCCCCCGGCTGCGGCTCGATGATCCAGGCCGTCGTCAACGCGACCGGCGTCGAGCCGGCCTCTTCGGCGGGCAAGCCGGAATCCGCCATGTATGACGAAGCCCGCCTGCTGGCGGCCCATGATGGGACCACGCCGGTGGCCAAGGGGCTGTGTCTGGCCATCGGAGACCGTCTCGACACCGATATCGAGGCCGGCACCCGTGGCGGCTACGATTCCCTGGCCGTGCTGACGGGCGTGACGAATCCGCACGAGCTGATGACCGCGCCCGCCCACCTGCGTCCGAGCTTCATCGCCAAGGACCTGCGCGGACTGAACAAGGCTCATCCCGCAACGGTCCGAAAGGCCGGAACCTGGGTCTGCGGCGAAGACTTCGCGCGCATCACGGACACCCAGGTGCAGGTCAGCGGCACACATTCGATGAACGCCCTGCGCGCGGCCTGCTGCATGCTGTGGGATGCGGCGGATCGCGGCGTCGACATGCGGGGTCTGGAACTGCCTCGTTTCGAAATCGAAGCCGACTGATCGATCCGACCCGCATATCTTCCGAAGGGATATGCGGGTTTCGCATGCCCACACGCATTGGGAAGAAGGAGGACATGATGGAGCAGGCCTCGCATCAGCCGCAGGAAACGGAGCATGTGGCCATACGCGAACGCTTCACGCCGTTGCGGCGCATCGACGAATTGGATGACGCGCAATGCGTCGAGCTGTTCTCCGACATCCTGCGCACACTGCAGCACGATCTTGATGGGCGCCGGCATGAATGATCCCGGCCGGCATACCGCGCGTCTGGACGCATATCTGTCGGAAAACGGCATCGTCGCGACCCGATCGAAAGCGCAGCGTCTCATCAGATCCGGGCATGTCCTGGTCAACGGCGTCGCCGTCACCAAGCCGGCGACGCCGGTATGCGACGCGGACGCCATCGCCGTCGACAAAGGCGACGATTACGTCTCCCGCGGCGCATACAAACTGGTAGGCGCATTCGACGAATTCGAAAAGAACGGCCTGCCGTCCCCGCAAGGCCTTGGATGCTTGGACATCGGAGCGTCGACGGGCGGCTTCACCGAAGTGCTGCTGCGCCGTGGAGCCGCACAGGTCATCGCGTTGGACGTCGGGCATGGCCAGCTCGATCCGCGCATCGCCGACGACGAACACGTCATCGAGATGAGCGGCGTCAACATTCGTGACGTCGAATCCTCCGACCTGCCGTTCGCGCCGCAGATGATCGTCTCCGACGTATCCTTCATCTCACTGACCTATGTCATTCCCGTCATCGCGCGCATCGCGGCCTGCGGTGCGCATGTCGTGCTGCTGGTCAAACCGCAATTCGAAGTGGGGCGGGCGCATCTCAACCGTAACGGCGTCGTCGATGATCCCGACATGCGGGAACAGGCGTTGCGGACTGTAACGCAGTGCGCGCGCGACCATGGCCTCGGCGTTCAGGCGACCTGCGTCTCCCCGATCGAAGGCACATACGGCAACGTGGAATTCCTGCTGTACGCGACGGCGCCGAATCAGCCGTGCATTCTGCCCTGATCCTTGACGATCCCCACCTGGGCGGTGGAGGAGATGTCCAGTTCCTTGTCGTAGCTGATCTGCTCCACCTTGCATTCCGCGCCGAGATATACGGTAGACGCGTCGATGCTGTGGCAGCTCAGCCGATGCACCTCCACCGATTCGCCTTGAACGCTGGAAGCCCTGCTGCCATCGGTGTATCGATGCATCGACAGGCGTTCGAGCAGCGGTGAATCCAAAGGTCTGAGACGAAGATTGCGCGCCTGCAGCCTTTCGCCATACAGAACCCCGTTCAGCTGTGCGGTGTCCGCGCTGATCAGCCGTTCGCTGATCAGCTTTCCGTTGACCTCGAGCCGATCGCTGCATCGCAGCGTTCCGGAGATGTCGAGCAGGCCGGTGAACGTCATCGCGTCGCACCAGCCGTTGCCGTTGATCTGCAGCGATCCGTGGCCGCGGACATGCGAGACGCGAAGATCGCCGTTGCAGATGATGTCGCCCCCGCAGCGCAGTTCGGCGCCGACGAGATCTGGCGCATGCAGCGAACCCTTCACTTCGAGCGTGTGAAATCTGACGTCATGCTCGAATTCCACGTCGCCTTCGACATGAACCGTTTCGTATTGCCCGGCATGCACGCAGCCGGAATGAATCGTGATATCCATCGTTTTCGCCCTTCTCCCTGTGTTTCCTCCCTTTACCCCTATTTTCAAGGGGACCACCTGTGGAAGGGGGTATTGGAATGTGCAGATTTCAGGAGTCGTCGCATCGGCGGCGATAATTCGCGATATCGGCGGAATTCGCGGCGTTTCGTCATTCGTTCATTTGTTCGATTACACTGTAATCGGTGAGTTGATTCGACCAGGAGGTTGACGGATGGCAAACGCTCGTCACGCGGTGGTGGTGACGCATAGCAAGATTCGCCAGGGCGGCACCATCGTGAATGAGGCCGTGGAGCAGCTGCGTCACGCCGGCTTCACCGTGTCGATCATCGACAATGCCGAAGCCCCTGAGTTCGGCAGGCCCTCCCCGCTGGTGCCGGACGATACGGAAATCGTCGTCGTCTTGGGCGGGGACGGCACGATCCTGCGCGCCGCGGAGCTGGTGCATTGCACGCGCGTGCCGATTCTCGGCGTCAACCTGGGGCATGTGGGATTCCTGGCCGAATTCGAAAGCTTCCAGATGAGCGAGGCGATTCGACGCATCGCCGAACATGACTATTACATCGACGAACGCATGATCGCGCATGCCGACGTGTGGCTGCCCGGAGCGGACGCGCCGGTCGAGGATTGGGCGCTGAACGACATCACACTGGAACGTGTCGACCGCGGCAAGATGATCGAGCTTGCGATCCAGGTCGACGGCGTTGAAATGAGCTCGTTCGCCGCCGACGGCGTCATCGTCTCCACGCCGACGGGGTCGACGGCATACGCGTTTTCGGCCGGAGGCCCCGTCATGTGGCCGAACGTCAAGGCGCTGCAGTTGGTGCCGTTGGCGGCGCATGCGCTGTTCGCCCGCCCCCTGATCATCGGCGCCGGCTCCACGTTCGCCGTGGACATTCTGGACGATTCCATGTCGGACGGCTGGATCTGCTGCGATGGCCGCCGCCAGTGCGCGTTGCCGAAGGGCACCCGCGTGGAAGTGCGCCAGTCGAAGGATACATTGCAGTTGGCGCGCCTGTCCGGCGTGCCGTTCACGCATCGGCTGGTCACGAAATTCGACCTGCCCGTCGTCGGCTGGCGCGAACATGCGCGGCGGGACCAGCTGCGCCATGGACGGCGGGACGATGCAGCCTCGACGACCGAAGACGAACGCCGCTGACGGGTGAATGATGCTTGAAGAGCTTGAAATCCATGATTTGGGCCCTATCCGTTCCGCTGTGCTGGAGCCTGCACGCGGCATGACCGCGATCACCGGCGAAACGGGTGCCGGCAAGTCGATGCTGCTCAGTGCGATTCGCCTGATCTCCGGCGGCTCCGCGGATTCCGGCCGTGTGGCGCCCGGGGCGGACAAGGCGTGGGCGCAAGGCGTTTTCCATGTCGAGGCGTCCCGTGACGGTGCCGCATTGGCCGCTGTGGACGAGGCCGGCGCCGATCCGCAAGACGATGAGCTGTTTCTGTCCCGCACGATTCCCGTGTCCGGGCGGTCGCGTGCGACCCTATGCGGGCGTGGCGTCCCCCGTTCGGTGCTGGGCGCGGTGGCCGAACATCTGGTGACCATTCACGGTCAGGCCGACCAGCTGCGCATCGCGTCCGCAGGTCGCCAGCGTGAGCTGCTGGACGCCTATGCCGGGGATGAGGAGGCCCTGCAGGCGTATCGTTCCGTCTGGAACAGGCTGCAGGCGGTGGAGGATCGGATCCGACGCGCCACCAATCAGGAGGCGTCGGCGCGGCAGCAGGCCGATTATCTGCGCGAGTCCATCGAACGCATCGCGCGCGTCGATCCGAAGCCGGGGGAGGACGACGAACTGAAGGAACGTCGCGACCGCATCGAGAATTCGGCGAAGATCGTCGGAGGCGTGGGCGCCGCATTGTCGGCGTTGGACGCTTCCCAGATGGGCGAACAGGATGGCGGCGTGGGGGCGATCGCGCTGCTCGAATCCGCCGCGCGTTCGCTGCGCGCCATCCATATGGACGGCGTGTTCGACCAGGCGGCGGACCGTCTTGAATCGTTGAACGCCGATCTTGAAGACGTCGTGTTCACGCTGTCGCAGCAGCTTGGCGACGGTTTTGAAAACGAAAACCTGGACGCCATCAACGATCGCATCCATGAGCTCAATGAGCTGACCCGCCGTTGGGGGCCGACTCTGGCCGATGTGATCGCATGGCGAGACAAGGCCGTTTTCGATTTGGAGGATCTTGACGCCTCGGACGACCGCATCGGCGAATTGCGCGCGCAACGCGACGGCCTCCAGGCCGAAGCCCTGAAACAAGCCTCGGCATTGAGCCGTCGACGCCAATCCGCCGCCGACGAATTGGCCGGCAGCGTCACCGCCGAATTGGAATCGCTTGCCATGGCCGGTTCGTCGTTGCGCATCGGCGTGACGCCGCGCGAAGGCGGCGGCGCGTTGGATGCGAACGGAATCGACGATATTGAATTCCTGTTCACGCCTTTCCCCGGCTCCGTGCCGATGCCGATGGGCAAAAGCGCGTCGGGCGGCGAGTTGAGCCGTTTGATGCTGGCTTTGGAATTGTGCACGGCCGGCCGGCGCATGGACGCCGAAGCGGGTGGAGGCGCGCCGTCGATGACGTTTATCTTCGATGAGGTCGATGCCGGCGTCGGAGGCAAGGCTGCGGCGGAATTGGGCCGCCGTCTTGCGCGTCTTGCGCAAAGCGCTCAGGTGATCGTCGTGACGCATCTGCCGCAGGTGGCCTCTTGGGCGGACAGCCAATTCGTCGTCAGTAAACATGAGTCGGGCGACGGTGAAACCGTGGAGACGACGGTGACGCCGGTCGCCGGCGAAGAACGCGTCAATGAGATCGCGCGCATGCTGTCGGGCACGGAATCCGAAGCCTCGCTTGGCCATGCGCGTGAATTGCTGGAGGAATCGCATCTGTGAGAGGCAGATGATCCGACCGGCGGATGGTTTGCGAATAGGAGCATATGATGGGCGTCAACACCGGTAAGGCCGCCATTTTCGATCTTGACGGCACATTGCTGGATTCCATGGGCGTGTGGGATCAGGTCGACATCGATTTTCTCGCCAAACGCGGCATCGAGGTGCCGGACGACTATATGGGCAAGGTCGCGTCGATGCAGTTCCGTCAGATCGCGGAATACACGATCGCCCGCTTCGGGCTGGACGACACCCCGGAGGATCTGATGGAGGAGTGGGATTCGATGGCGGCCGTCGCCTACGGCACGGTGGTCGAGGCGAAGCCGTACGCGCACGGGTATCTGCAGGCTTTGAAGGAGTCGGGCGCGGCGCTGGCCGTCGCCACGTCGCTGCCCCCGCGCCTGCGCGGGCCCGCGATGCGGCATGTCGGCATCGACGCGTATTTCGATCAGGTGGTCAGCGTGGACGACGCCGGCGATGTCGGCAAGGACAGGCCGGATGTGTATCTGCTGGCCGCCTCCCGACTGGGCGTCGAACCGGAGCGCTGCACGGTGTTCGAGGATCTGCTGGTCGCCATGCGGTCGGCGAGGTCGGTCGGCATGCGTGTGTGGGCGATGCACGATGATTCCTCGGCGCGCGATTGGCCGGCGATCTGCGAGGTCGCGGACGGCGTGCTGTTCGATTTCCATGACGCGCCGCGAATATTATGAACTGTTATGCGACACACCAGTACAGTCGGGTCCTCACTGTGTTACTGTTATATAGAACAGTTATACAGCTGTTCTAGCGCTATAAAACAGAAAGGGGCAACGGTATGAGACTGATCATCTCGTCCGTGTCCGGAGAACCAATCTACGAGCAGATCAAAAACCAGATCCGCGCGGCCGTGCTTTCCGGCGAACTCGCGCCGGGGGAGGCGCTGCCTTCCCTGCGCAGGCTCGCCAAGGAGCTGCGCGTGTCCGTGCTGACGATCACGAGAGCGTACAACGAGCTTGCCGAGGAAGGCATCGTGCAGAACATCCAAGGCAAGGGCACTTTCGTGATGAACCGCGGCAACGAGCTGATGAAACGGCGCGCCCGCGGTCGCATACGGGAGCTTTTCGTACAGACGTCGGTCGCGGCCAAGGCCGCCGACATCCCCCTGGACGAATTGCACGCTCTGCTCGAGGAAGCGTATGGCGACGCCGACGAAGCGGCCCTATAGGCCGTCATGTCCGGGCGTCTGCCAGGAGGGCAACGATGAACACAATGCAGGAGACGGCGACGGCGCTGTCCGTCACCGGTCTGACCAAACACTATGATTCCGGATTCAGGCTTGACGACATCACGTTCGACCTGCCGGTCGGATACATCATGGGCCTGATCGGGCCGAACGGCGCAGGCAAGTCGACGCTGATCAAGCTGATGCTCAACATGCTCCATCGGGATGCGGGGGATATCCGGATCCTGGGTCGCGACATCCTCGCCGCGGAGGAGACTGTGAAAGAGCAGCTTGGCGTGGTGTTCGACACCAGCTATCTCGTCGAGACCTGGAGCGTGGGCAAGGTCGAGCGTGTGATGGCGCCGATGTACGGGCGATGGGATCATGCGTTGTTCGATTCCTATCTCGCCCGCTTCTGCCTGGACCGCAACAAGCAGGTCAAGGAGCTGTCCCGAGGCATGCAGATGAAGCTGATGCTCGCCGTGGCGCTGAGCCATGACGCGAAGCTGCTGATCCTCGATGAGCCGACCAGCGGCCTGGACGTGCTGGCTCGTGACGAGTTGATGGACCTGCTGTCCGAATACATCGAGGACGGCGAACATAGCGTGCTGTTTTCGACGCATATCACCGCCGATCTGGAACGCGCCGCCGACTTCATCACCTACATCACCCACGGCAGCCTGTATTTCACCGGTCCGAAGGACGAATTCGAGGACTCCTTCCGCCTGGTCAAAGGCGGTCCCGACGACCTGACCCCTGCGCTGGAACATGCGGCGTTGGGCGTGCATCGTTATGCGACGGGCTTCGACGCATTGGTCCGCAGCGAAGAGGTGCCGGGAATCCTCTCCGGACGCTCCATGGACGACGGAGGCGGCACGGGCGCCGCGCTGGCCGTGGAACCGGCCTCGATCGACGACATCGTGCGCCTGACCAACGCGCATCACGGCCCGGCGGCCATGCGCGGCGACGTTCCGGAGGTGGCATGATGCGGACGCTTAGCGCATTTCGTCTTGACTGGCATCGGATAACAGGCCGCGGCAACGGGTATATGGCGTTCATGCTGGCGTTCTTTCCGGCGCTGACGTTGCTGATGGCGTTTTCCGCGGATACGCGGGCGATGATGGCCGGCATCCAGGGAGGCCTGGTCGGAGGGCTCGCCGTGCTGCCGATGAACCTGTTCGCCTATGAGGACCAGCCTGCCGGTCATTGGCTCGGAGGCATGGTGCCGCTCAGCCGCCGGCATCAGGTGATGGGAAGATATGCCTTCCTGCTGGTCTTCCTGGCGGTGATCATGGCGGAACTGGTCGCGTGCACGCTGATCGCCAACATCGCGTCGGGCGATGCGCCATGGTCGTGGAGCGACAGCGCGAAGGTGGCTTCGCTGATGTTCGGCGTCGGAATGGCCGAATCGCTGTATTTCCCGCTGCTGTACCGTTTCCCGGCACGCAAGGCCATGATGGTCGTGCTGACGGTCATGTTCCTGCTGGTGTTCGGCGGAATCGGACTGGCGACGACGCTGCCGGAATCCATCGTGGACAGCGTCATCGGGGCGGTATCCGGAGTGATGGGCACCGTTCCGCTCGCCATCGGCCTCGAGGCGGCCGTATTCGTCCTGGTCCTCGTCCTGTCGGCGTTGGTCTCGACTCGTATCGTCGAAGGGAAGGAGCTGTGATGGGCCTGCAGGAAGGAAACCGCCGCCGTGAATGGCTGCGCTGCCTCCGTTTCGAATTCGAGCTGGTCAGCGGCAACGGGCCGATGGGAACCCTGATCGGCTTCCTGCTGCCGATGTTCTTCGTCCTGATCATGTGGGCCGAAGCGATCCGACCGGTGGCCTTCGGCCTGATGGTGGCGTTCACCCTGGGATATTGGGTGCTGTCGGTGGGAGCCCTGTTCGTGTCGGGCGGCGGTGAATCGGCGGGCAGGCTGATCTCGGTGATACCGGTCCGCAGGCGCACGCAGGTGACGGCGCGCTATGCGGCCGCCGGACTGTTCATACTGCTTGCCGTCGCGGAATTGGCATGCGAAATCATGCTGGCGACGTTGCTGTTCGGCTTCGAAGGCCTGCAGTCCGATGCGCTCGCGACGTTGCTGTTCGGTTCGGCCGTGGCGCTATGCGTCATCATGGCCTTCGAAATCCCGTTCTACTTCGCCCATGAATATACGTGGGCCACGCAGGTGTTCGTCGTCTCCTGCAGTATGGTGGTCTGCGCCGCCAGCTGCATCGGAATCATATTGCCGGACGAGGTGGTGCGGCGCATCGCGGCTGCGGTGACGTCGCTGCCGCCCGCGGCGGGATATGCCGGCGGCGCCGCCGCGGCCGTCCTGGCGGTGGCCGTGTCGTATCTGCTGTCGATGCGGATCTGGATCGCGAAGGAATTCTAGGATTCGTCGCGGCGCGATGGGTGGGGGCGTCCTGCGGTTGCAGGACGCCCCCACCCATCGCAGGGGTCCGCGTCAGACGTTGCGGGCCGCCTGCTCCACGAAGTCCGTCATGTCGTCGATGCCGATGACGTCGTCGAAACGCACGTCGGCCGATTCCAGGCCTCGCAGCGCGGCGGGAGCGGTCGTGCCGGTCGCTTCGGATAGCACGTCCATGCATTGGAAATCCGTGCCGGTCGCATCAAGGCCCAACGATTCGTTCACGACGCGCGGGAACTTGTACGGGCTGGCGGTCGACAGCAGCACGCGCGGGGTCTGCGGGTCGCGCGGCATCTGCTGCATCACGAAATAGCCGCAGGCCGTGTGCGGGTCGATCACATAACGGTTGCGCCGCCAGCAGTCGGCGATCATCTCGCGCACCTGGTCCTCATCGGCCCAGCCGCATCCGAACAGCGCGCGGATCTTCGCCAGCATGGCCTCCGGGACCTCATACGCGCCCCACTGCTTGAGGTCGTTCATCAGCATGGCGATCAGACGCGTGTCCTTGTCGGACATGTAGTACAGCATGCGTTCCAGGTTCGAGGAGATCAGAATGTCCATCGAAGGGGAAATCGTCTGGAAGAACGGGCGCTGACGGTTATAGGTGCCCGTGTTGAGGAAGTCGAACAGCACGTTGTTCCTGTCGGAGGCGACGATCAGATGCTTGACCGGCAATCCCAGCAGCTTCGCGTAGTAGCCGGCGAGGATGTCTCCGAAGTTTCCGGTCGGCACGCAGAACTCCACCTCGTCGCCGACGTTGATGGCCTGACGTTCGACAAGCTGCGCGTAGGCGGAGAAATAGTAGACGACCTGCGGCACCAGACGACCCACATTGATCGAATTCGCCGAAGACAGCGTCACGTGTTCGTCGCCGGCCAGGCGTTCGGCAAGCTCACGGTCGGCGAAGATCTCCTTGACGGCGGACTGCGCGTCATCGAAGTTGCCCCTCACCGCGCACACCTGCACATTGGAGCCCCGCTGGGTCGTCATCTGCAGTTCCTGCACCTGACTGACCTTGCCTTCCGGATAGAACACCGTGATGGCGGTGCCCGGGGCGTCGGCGAAGCCGGCCAACGCCGCCTTGCCGGTATCTCCCGACGTAGCCGTCAGAATCATGATCGTCTCGTCTTCGGCGCCGTCCGCAGGCGTCGTGCGCGCCATGAAACGCGGCAGGATCTGCAATGCGACGTCCTTGAACGCGGAAGTCGGGCCGTTGAACAATTCCAGCACATAATCATCGCCAAGCGGCTTCAACGGGGTGATTCGCCCGTCCGACCACTGATCGCCATACGCTTCGGCGATGCAGGCCTTCAATTCGTCTTCGCTGAAATCCGGCAGCAATACGGCGAGCACGTCATAGGCGATCTGCTGATACGATTTGCCCGCCAGCTGCGCGATATCGACTTTCGCCTCACCCAGCGCATCGGTGACGAACAGTCCGCCGTCATCGGCGATGCCCTTGCGGATGGCCTGCTTGGACGTCAGGGAATCGGCGGTGCCGCGCGTGCTATGGAATGTGATCACGGGAACATCCTTTGAAAGCTTGAAACGAATGATGTCTGCCCTTACCAGTGTAGCGGCCGCGCGCATCGATGTCCGCAGCCGTCCAAGCAACGGAACGTCCGGGCGGACGATCCGGCGGAACGCGGTTGCGACATGACCATGGACGAAACGCATATCGAGGCTTTCCTGATGGTACGCTGAACAACTATGACGAATACCGAGATGCCGCAGGAAGCCCTCAGCGCCACCGCGTTCGAAGCGGTATGCGGGAAGGCCGACGCCTGCGCCCGGGCGCAACACGATCTCGCCCAAGCCAACACCCAAGCCAAGAACGAGCTGCTGCAGGCCATCGCCCAGGCACTGGAGGACCGTGCGCAGGAAATCGCCGCCGCGAATGCGCAGGACATGGCGCAGGCGGAACACGACGGCATGGACGCCGGCAAACTCGACCGCCTTCGTTTCGACGGGCCTCGAGTGGTCGCCTGCGCGCAAGGCGTGCGGCATGTGGCATCGCTGCCCGATCCGGTCGGCGAAATCGTCCGCGGATACACGCTGCCCAACGGTCTGCGACTGCAGCAGACGCGCGTGCCGCTCGGCGTCATCGGCATGATCTACGAAGCCCGTCCGAACGTGACGGTCGACGTGGCGTCATTGTGCCTGAAGTCCGGCAACGGCGCGATCCTGCGCGGCGGACACGCGGCCGAACGCACCAATACGGCGACGCTCGGCGTCATCGGCGACGTTTTGGAGGAACAGGGCTTCGCGCGCGAGCTGGTCGCATCGGTCGACGAATTCGGACGTGAAGGCGCCACGGCGATGATGCGCGCCCGCGGCCATATCGACGTGCTGGTTCCGCGCGGCGGCGCCGGCCTGATCCAGGCTGTCGTACGTGAATCGATGGTGCCCGTCATCGAAACCGGCGCCGGCAACGTGCATATCTATGTCGACCGCACGGGAGACCCGGAAAAGGCGATCCCGATCATCCTCAACTCCAAGACGCAGCGCGTCGGTGTGTGCAACGCCGCCGAAAAGCTGATCGTGCATCGCGACGTGGCCGAAGCGTTCCTGCCGATCATCGCGCAGGCGCTGACCACCGCCGGCGTGGAGCTGATCGTCGACGAACGCGCGCGCTCGATCATCTCCGGAGCGAACATCCAGAATCTGCGCATGCGCCTGGCGGAGCCCGAGGACTGGGACACCGAGTATCTTGCGCTGCGGATCGGCATCATGGTCGTCGATTCGATCAACGACGCCATCGCGCATATCAACAGGCATTCCACCGGGCACACCGAATCGATCATCGCGGAAAACTATTCGCGTGTCGAAAAGTTCACCTCGCAGGTGGATTCGGCGGTCGTCATGGTCAACGCGTCCACTCGTTTCACGGATGGCGGGGTGTTCGGCTTCGGCGCCGAGCTCGGCATCTCGACGCAGAAAATGCATGCCCGCGGCCCGATGGGACTGCGTGAAATGACCACGACGAAATGGGTTGGCTATGGAATGGGTCAGGTGCGAGAATGAACGATATGAATGAGATGAATGACGATGCCCCCGCCTGCGAAGCCGCGGCCGATTCCGCCGTCGACGGGCGCGCCGAGGACGTTCAGGCGGACGGCGGCACCGCGTGCGGCATCGACTATGAGGCCAATCCTTGGAACGTGGATCTGGATGACGAGCGCGTCTGGCTCAAAATCGCCGCCGAACGTCTGAGCATCGTGCGATATGTGTTCCTCGTACAGGTCGAAGACGGCATCGCGTCGGCGGCGCAGCGAGCCTCGCTTGAATATGCCGACGCCGTGCTGATCGGCTGGCCGGACAACGATTCCGATGAGGCCGTTGATCTGCAGGAGGACCAGTGCAGGCAGGTGCGCGGGCAGATCGCGATGATGGAGCAGTACATCGCCCGTTTTTCCGCCATGGAAAGCGATCATGACATCGACGGCATGACCGATACGCTGATTCGCGTCACCGAACGGGTCGCCGAGGTGCGCCGCATGTACCAGCCGGACTTCCCGCTGCCCACCTTCGCCGAAATCCGCAGGGTCGTGCAGGACGAATGGGACGCCGATATGGATGAGATCGATCCGCGCGACGCCGATACGGATGTCGCGATGGCGGTCGCGGCGGACCAGTACGGCACGGATGCGGATGACGCCGGCGATGCCGCGCAGCAGGGGAGGGCCGCATGATCGACGCGGAACGTCGCATGTCCGATCTGTCGTTGGACGAGGCGCCTTCGGACGCCGTAAGCAACGGCAGGCGTTCCGCGCGCGGCAACTGGCATAGCCGTCCGCGTATCGGCATCATGGGCGGCACCTTCGACCCGATTCATAACGGCCATCTGGTGGCCGCTTCCGAAGTGGCGTGGGTGTATGACCTTGACGAGGTGGTTTTCGTGCCGACCGGCCGGCCGGTATTCAAATTGGACAAGAAAGTCACCAACGCCGAAGACCGTTACCTGATGACGGTGATCGCCACGGCTTCGAATCCGAAATTCACCGTGTCGCGCGTCGACATCGACCGTCCCGGCGTGACATACACCATCGATACGCTGCGCGACATCCGCGGGCAGAACCCGGACGCCGAACTGTTCTTCATCACCGGCGCCGACGCGGTGGCTGAAATCATGGAATGGAAGGACGCCGATCTGATGTGGGACCTGGCGCATTTCGTCGCCGTCACGCGTCCCGGCTATTCGTCACCCAACGGGGTGCGTCTGCCTGAAGGCAAGGTGGACACGTTGGAGATCCCGGCATTGGCGATCTCCTCGACGGATGTGCGCCGTCGAGCCGGCCGGGGGGAGCCGGTCTGGTACCTGGTCCCCGACGGCGTCGTGCAGTATATCGGCAAGCACGGCCTATATCGCTGATCGACGCCGATACGTGTTGGACGGTCTTCGTAAACGGTTATGATGAATCAGTCCACTTTGGCGTAACAACGTTTGGAGACACGGTGAGCGCAATCCTTGAAGGAAAGCCAGATAAGAACCTCATCCTCGTCACCGGCAGGGCACACCCCAAGCTGGCCGAGGACGTTGCAAAGCAGCTCGGCATTGATGTGTTGGAAACGACGGCGTACGACTTCGCCAACGGCGAGATGTACGTGCGCTACACCGAATCGGTGCGTGGCGCAGACGTGTTCGTCCTGCAAAGCCACAGCAATCCGATTAATCAGGCGATCATGGAACAGCTGATTATGATTGATGCGTTGAAGCGCGCTTCCGCGCGATCCATCACCGCCGTCTGCCCGTTGCTCGGCTATTCTCGTCAGGATAAGAAGCACCGCGGCCGCGAGCCCATCTCCTGCCGCCTGGTTTTTGACCTGCTGAAAACCGCAGGCGCCGACCGTATCATGAGCGTCGATCTGCACGCCGCTCAGTCCCAAGGATTCTTCGACGGCCCGGTCGATCATCTGATCGCCATGCCGGTGCTGGTCGACTACATTCGTGACCGTTTCTCCAATCAGCTCGATAATGTCACCGTCGTCTCCCCGGATGCCGGCCGTATTCGCGTGGCCGAACAGTGGGCGCAGCGTCTCGGCGGCGGCCCCCTGGCCTTCGTGCACAAGACGCGCGACATCACCCGTCCGAACCAGGCTGTAGCCAACCGTGTCGTCGGCGACGTCGAAGGCAAGGACTGCGTGCTGGTCGACGATTTGATCGATACCGCCGGCACGATCGCCGGCGCATGTACCGTGCTGAAGAATTCCGGCGCGAAGTCCGTTACCGTTGTCGCCACGCATGGCGTGTTGTCCGACCCGGCGGTCGAGCGTCTGCGTGCCTGCGGTGCGAAGGAAGTCGTGCTGACCGACACCGTGCCGATTCCGGAATCGAAGCGTTGGAACGGTCTGACTGTGCTGTCGATTGCTCCGCTGCTGGCCAGTGCCATCCGTGCGGTATTTGAAGATGGTTCGGTGGCTGAATTGTTCGACACGTATCCGGAACATCACGGCCAGGGATTCCTGTTCGCCTGACGTCGGCATGCTCCGGCGACACGGCGGGAGCGTAAAGTCCCGACCTATGGCATAATTAACTCTTGGCGGAGTTCGCTCCGCCGTTCCCCCATGGTGTAATGGCAGCACACGGGTCTTTGGAACCCTTTGTCTTGGTTCGAGTCCAGGTGGGGGAGCTTTGCTGAGGTGGGTCCTGCGGTATTCCGCAGGACCCGTTTTCATATGTGAGTCGATGCTGCTCAGACGATGAGAATAATGGCATACGATCCTTGCGGCGTATATTCCCGAGCAATGGAGTCGTTTTTCCAGTGATTCTCCCGGTCACGATTGGTGCAGAGGTGCGACACGCCGATTGGCGTTAATCGATTGACGTAACGATGGTCGGAAAAGGCTTGTATATGGCCATTTTTGTTCTTTACAATGTCAATCGATTTGCGTCAACCGGTTGACATCACGCGGTTGACCTCTTATATTGTGGGGTGTTCCAAATGTTTTGGAACTGATTCGGTAAGAAGATCGAAGGAGAACGATGGCACGAGGAAGTGTAAAGATTGCTGTATCGGCAGCCGCGGCGATCGCCATGCTTGCTCCACTTGCTGCATGTGGCGGCAATGATGAGGCGACCGTGGACGAGAACGGCAAGCCGATCGTGAACATTATGGTTCGCCGTAACGTCACTGATAATCCAATGGCGGATACGCAATATTCCAAGGATCTTGAGGCGGCTTGCGACTGCACGATCAAATGGCAGGAGGTTGACGATAACGCTTGGGGCCAGCAGAAGAGCGCCAAGATGGCCGCTGGCGAATTCCCGGATATCGGATTGTCTTTGTTCAGTATGTCCGATGCGGCAAAGTACGCCGATTATTTTGAAGACCTTGCCCCGCATCTGGATAAGATGCCGAATGTGAAGGAATTCTTCGAAGCCCAGCCGGGTGCGGAAAAGTACGTACAAGATGGGGATGCGATTCTGGAATTGCCGTCCGATCGCGGCAAGGGGTACGAGGTATCCGGTACGCATATGTTCATCAACAAGACCTGGCTGGACAAGCTGGGACTACAGGTTCCGACCACGTGGGATGAACTGGAGAACGTGCTTAAGGCCTTCAAGACCGAAGACCCCAACGGCAATGGCAAGCAGGATGAGATTCCGATGAATATCCGTGACCTCGGATTCGATCTGTGGAGCCCGCTCACTTTGATGAACTCCGAAGGCGTCGTCACCTCCTTTATGGGCGGTGGTGCTTCCGAGCAGGGATATTACGTGGATAACGGTGAAGTCAAATCCTACATGACCTCGGATGCCTTGAAGGATGTGCTGTCCTATCTGCATGAACTGATGAGCCAGGGTCTGATTCCGAAGGATACCCTGACTCGTGATAGCTCCCAGTATGCGGCACAGACGGTGAGCGACGGTAAGACCGCGCTGACCGGTGTCTCCTTTGGCTGGTCCAACGTATCCGAATACGGCGATGACCTCGCCGACCAGTACATTACGTTGCCGCCGCTGAAGAAAGACGCCTCTACTCCGGATGAAGACGTCAAGTGGGATTACTCCCAGGATGCGGCACGCTGGGCCTACGCAGGTTCCGGTGTGAGCGTCAGCTCCAAGGCGGCCAACAAGCCCGCCATCTGGAAGATTCTTAATGCCATGTACAGCGAGAAGCTGTCTGTGGCCGGCTACTTCGGCTCGATTCCGGATATCGTCTCCGATGACGGCAACCATCAGTACACCATCAACAAGGACAAGGCCTACGCCGAGTACCCGGACACCCGTGCAGTCGCATTGCAGGACCGCTTCGGTGGCTGGATTCGCGACGATGTGACGATGATCAACGACACCAACGCCGATCAGGTGACCGCCTCCGACTTGGCCGTGCGTGATGCTCGCGCTAACGTCGATCCAATCAAGGACGTCGTGCCGATTTATGTGCGTCCAAGCTCCGACGACATGGACACGCTGCAGAACAACAACACCTCCATCTTCAATTACGCCAACAACCAGTATGCGAAGTGGGTGCAGAAGGGCGGCATTGACGAGGAATGGGATGACTATCTGCAGAAGATCAACGAGCCCAGCCTTGGTCTGAAGGACAACATCGCCATCTGGCAGAAGTGGTACGACAAGTACACCAAGTAGTCCCTCAGTTCATTCCTTAAAAAGGGGTGCCGGGCGATTGCCGCCGGCCGTCGTCCGGCACCCCTTTTTTTGAGTCCATGCGATTGCGTGAGCCATTACATTACGGCCGTCGTGACCGCATCCGGTGATTACTCTTACGACTTGGAGAGAACATCATGTCTTTACGTAAATCCCGCAGCGGTGAAACCGCTGTGGCATCCGCCTCCGTTCCGATGGCGGATTCCGCCAAGAAAAAAACCGGTCTGCTCAATCGCATCGCCAATCATTTCGTGAAATGTTGGCAGCTTTGGATTCTGTGTGCGCCGGCGCTGTTTTTCGTCGCATTGTTCGCCTACGTGCCGATGTGGGGTATCCAACTGGCTTTCCGCGAATTCGATCCCAGCAAGGGATTGACCGGCGGCAAATTCGTCGGAATGGAATTTTTCTCCGAATTCATCCATAATCCTTTGTTCGGCGAGATCATGATCAACACGGTCCGCATATCGCTGTGGACTCTGGTCATGGGCTTCATTTTCCCGATCATTCTTGCGCTGCTGATCAACCAGATTCATTCGTCGAAGGTCAAGGGCTTCGTGCAGACCGTCACCTACATGCCCCACTTCATTTCGGTTGTGGTGATCGTCTCGATGCTGAACATCTTCCTGTCCCCGGGCACGGGCATGATCGGCCGTTTTCTGGGCGACGAAAGCCTGATGGGCAGCACTACCGCCATCACCGCCGTATATTGGATTTCCGAAGTCTGGCAGCATGTCGGCTGGAACTCGATCATCTATCTGGCTGCGCTGAGCTCCGTGGACACTTCACTGTATGAGGCTGCAAAAATCGATGGTGCCGGCCGTCTCCAGCTGATTCGGTATGTCGATGTTCCCGCGATTTTGCCGACTTGCTCGATTCTTTTGATTATGAGTATGGGATCGGTGTTGAACGTTGGTTTCGACAAGATCTACCTGATGCAGAATTCCTTGAATCTTCCGGCCACCGAGGTCATCTCGACATATACCTACAAGATCGGTATTCTTAACGGCCAATATTCGTATTCGACGGCTATCGGCCTGTTCAACACCGTCGTCAATTTCCTGTTCCTGATCACGGCCAACGCGATCGCGAAGAGGGTTTCCGAAACGAGCATTTTCTAGGAGGTAAGCATGTCCGCTGTGAATATGCAGGCAATCGCACCGAAATCCTCCGGGGAAGACATCCCCTGGAACAAGCATGTCCATCAGAAGCAGAAGCCGGGCGATCTGGTGGTGTCGATCATCATATTCGCTTTGATCGCTTTGGTCGTGGTGGCCGTCCTGTATCCGCTTTGGTTCGTCGTCATCGCATCGTTCTCCGATCCGAACGCCGTGGCCGGAGGCAGCGTGGTATTGCTGCCCAAGGACATCACCTTCGTCGGATACCAGAAAGTGTTCGCGAATGCGCAGATCTGGCAGGGCTATCTGAACACCATCATTTATTCGGTGGTCGGCACCGCCGTCAACATGGCGGTTACGATTCCGTGCGCCTTCGCGCTGAGCCGCAGGGAATTCAAGCCGCGTCGCGTGATTCTGTTCCTGTTCACCGTGACGATGTTCATCAGCGGCGGCCTGATCCCGAACTACTTGCTGTTCAAGTCCCTGGGCATCAACAATACGATGTGGGTGTTCATCCTGCCGGGTGCGGTAAGCGTCTACAACGTCATCGTGGCCCGCTCCTTCTTCGACTCTTCGATTCCTGAAGAACTGCACGATGCAGCGCAGATCGATGGTCTGAGCTATTTCGGTTACTTCTTCAAGATCGTGCTGCCGTTGAGCTCCGCCATTCTTGCGGTGATCGGCCTGTACTACTTCGTCGGCCACTGGAACGATTACATGACAGGCCTTATCTATATCACCGACAGCACGAAGCAGCCTTTGCAGGTTGTGCTTCAGCAGCTGCTGCTTGTCGCACAGAGCACGACAAGCGTCAACGCCGCCGCTCAACAGCAGGCCGCCGATCAGATCAAGTTCGGCATCATCATTGTGTCGACCCTGCCTCTGCTCGTGTTGTATCCGTTCCTGCAGAAGTACTTCAACAAGGGCGTGATGCTCGGAGCCGTCAAGGGCTGACCCAGATATATATTAAACCGGCATATTCGAAAGGTCATCATGGGGGCGTTTGCAGTAGGATATGAGCGTTTTTGCCGTGCGATTCTCACCGTGTTCGTCATCAACGTGGCGATTATCGTACATGCGCTGCTGGGCTTGATTGTCGTCGGGCTGTTCCCTGCAATCGCCTCGGCCTATTCCGTATACCGTACATGGTTGTTGTCCGATGATCGCGGCTGGACGGTTCGTGAAACCTGGAAATTGTTTCATGCTGCGTGGAAAACGGAATTGAAGTCAGCCAATCTGCTTGGATGGCCCATCGCCTGCGTATGGCTGGTGGTGATCTACGACTACTGGCTGCTGATATCCAATGACACCGGCACTATGGGGTACGCCGCTTCAGGTGTTCTGTTGCTGTTCATCATCGGACTGGGACTGTTCTCCCTGCTGGTCTGGGCGGTCCGCTCGAATTATGCCGAAACGAATCGCTGGGCGGTCCGTATGACCGCCCAGATGATCATCGCCCGTCCACTGTGCAGCATAACCGTGGCGGCATTGTTCTTCATCACTTTCTGTGCGTGGATCGAATGGCCGGGCATATTCATGGCCTTCGGCATTTCGATTCCGATACTGCTGACGATGTATGCCGTAGCATTATTCGGCAGATTGCCGGGCATGGGATCTGATGAATGCAGAATACGCGTCGGTCGCGCACATGGGCGGAATGGCGATTCCGCATCGCAGTGAGGTCCGACTGCCGACAATTCGATGACGATGCATTGGGCCTGTTTCGGATGTCATGCCGATTCTTGTGGCTATGCGTTTGAGACTTTTTGAAATCGTTACATTTTGTCTCTGTTTTCTAGTTCCTACTTCGGGTGTTTCGCCCGCATACCCTTCGCGGTATGTATTTCGCTTATATTCATAAAGAAAGGCTATCGTGTCAACGAATAATCATGCATCGGCAACCACCGCGACATTTGGCACCGATGTCTATACGCTGTTGGAATTGTTTGTGGAACGTCATGGTGACGACGAAACGGTCATCCGTATCTCCACGCCGACCGGTGAACACGTTCACACCATGCCGGTAGGGGAGCGCCGTCATCATTTCCGCATTGAAGTGGACGCGCACGCTGAAATCACTGTGTGCATCGAAGGCGGCATCTGCCGCTATGCATATCTGACCGGCTGCGACGATCTGCTGGAACGCGGCGTACGTTTCGTCAGCCTGGATCCGGCGGAGCAGGATTGGCCGACGGTGCCGTCCACCGAGGAAATCTATCATCGTGAAGGACGCTCCGGTGCGCATTTCGAGCCGTTCACCCATTGGATGAACGATCCGAACGGTCTATGCCGTTTCCAAGGCCGGTATCACATGTTCTATCAATTCAATCCATACGGATGGGGATGGGACACCATGCACTGGGGCCATGCGGTAAGCCATGATCTCGTGCATTGGACGCATTTGCCGATTGTACTGGAGCCGCAGGCGGATTTCGCCACCGATCCCACGATGACGGGCGGCGCGTTCTCCGGGTCCGCAATCACCGTAGACGAGCACGGCATGCCTTGTGACGGTGACAAGGCGGCGGCGATTCGCCTGTTCCTGACCCGCCATGTGGAAACGCGCGGCGACGAGAACAGCGTCGTTGAATATCAGTCCACCTGCCTGTGCGAAGACGGCATCCATGTGCGCGTCGAATCCCCGATCGTCGTACGTCCGAACGACGATTTCGGTCTTGATTTCCGCGATCCCAAGGTCGAATGCGGACTGAACGGTGAGGGCATCGATCCCGACCGTGCCTATATGGTGCTGGCCACCAATCTTCCGGTGCCGGAAAATGCCGACACGGCCAAGCCTGGCGTGTCAACAGTGACGACGGATGGGTGGTTTACGACCGCGTCGGATGGCAAACCAGGCCAATTCGTCCCCTCCAATCCGACCCATGCGCCATCGATGGTGCTGTTCTCGGCACGCAAGCCATTGGCCCGTACAAGTGCTTGGCGTTACGAAGGTCCGGTATTGGTCGACGCCGGACATGGGATCTCGCGTACCTTCGAATGCCCGGATCTGTTCGAGCTTGACGGAACGACCGTGGCGGTCGGTGCCCTCATGCATTACCGCGACAAGCAAGGCCGCTTCCAGCCGGTGCGCTGGTATGCGGGTGACCTTGTCGCCACGCCGGATGGTCCGCGCCTGAACGTGACTTCCAGCGACTGGTGCGATTTCGGCAGCGGATATTACGCGACGCAAAGCTTCCGTGACGATGAAGGCAGGCGTATCATCATCGCTTGGTATACCGATTTCCCTGGTGCCCGTACCGAACGTCCTTGTATCGCCAACGGTGCCATGTCGCTGCCGCGTGAACTCCACATGCGTGACGGGCGTCTGTATTCCAAGCCGGTGCAGGAAGTCTATGACGAGCTGATCGGCGATGCGCTTGAACTGCATTCGAACGCTGACGGCGGCATGAATAAGGTGACGGCCCGAGTGCCGGGCAACGCATACTATGCCGACTTCCGTTTGAACGACGACGAAGACTTCGAGGCGATTCTTGCCACGGGTGAGCAGTGTTCTGACGGCAAGCCCTCAAGCTTGAAGCTGGTTCGTACGAACGGCGTCACTCGCATCGTCACCCATGGTCTCAAGGTCGATGACGTCGATTTCGACAGTGGCATCGATCATGTACGTCATGTGGAGATCTTCTTCGATCGCAATATCGCCGAAGTCTTCCTCAATGACGGCGAAGCCGCCGGCAGCATGCTCTTCCAGCCTGCAGCAGGGGATGGCGCTTTCCGCCTCAATGCCGATGGAAACGTTCAAACCGTCAGCGTGCATGCCTTGCGCACCATATGGCGATAGCGCAATCATCCGGACGGGTATCGATTATGCCGGCAGAATCGCATGGTGGCCTATGATGGAGCCGCTTGCGACTGCCGGCATTGATGTTTGGATGCGAATAAGCGGAGAACTGCGTATTCTCGATGCTATTCGATGTCTGTAAAATCCGGATGAGAACAAAGAGACATAGATATATCTGACAATATTGAGCGGGAAACATAGGAAAGCAGAGAAACGCACCGATGGCTACCATGCAGGACATAGCCGATAGTTTGGGCATTTCTAGATCAACGGTTTCGTTGGTTTTAAGCGGAAAATCCCAAGGGCGTGTGAACGCCGGCCTATCGACGAAAATCCGCGAACAGGCAGAGCATATGGGATATGTACGCAATCCTCTTGCAAGCAGCCTGCGAACGAAAAAGACGAGAATCCTCGGATTCATCAGTAACGAAGTCGCGACAACCCCGTATGCGGGACGTGTGATCGTCGGCGCACAGTGCGCGGCCAAAGAACTCGGATATGTGTTGCTGACAGTCGACACTAACGGGGATCCGGCGACGCAGGCCGACGATATAGTGGCGCTTCGGCAATACGGCGTGGAAGGTTTTCTCTTCACTTGTATGTATAACCAGGTGACGGTGTTGCCTCATAATCTTGATGATGTTCCTGCCGTCATCGTCAATGCTATAGGAACAGGTGAAAGTCGTGATGTCCCCTCGATTGTTCCCGATGAATATCTGATTGGCCTCGATGGCACTCGTAGATTGCTTGACGCCGGATGCCGGAGGATTGTTTTTTTCGGAGCTCCTGATCTGATTCAGGCACAGCAGGGACGTTTGCAGGGATTCATCGATGCGATGAAAGCGGCTGGCTATCCGGTTGACGACTTGGCAATCATCAATATGCAAATGGGGCATGACGGCATGGACAAGACCGCGGCACTTTTCAGTTGCGACATCCCGGATGGGGTATTTTGTTTCAACGATGTGCGAGCTTGGTACGTTTATAACGAGGCTGCAAAGCGAAATCTAGCGATAGGACGCGATATATCGGTGATCGGAGTGGACAACCATCCGGTTGTTTCTGAAATGCTCGTGCCCTCGTTGACAACCATAGAGCTGCCTCACTATGAAATGGGCTATTGGGCCGTATACAAGCTTGTTTCGATGTTGTCTTCGAATGCGGTGGCGATGCCCGTGAACGAAATGACGGCTTTGCTGCCGGGACTTGACGAGACGCAAGCGAAAATACACTGTAAGCTGATCGAAAAGGAATCGGTGGGCAGACATTGTGTTTGAGGTATGGCGTCGTTTGCGCAAAAGCCGCTGATGTCTGCGCTTGTGGAGTACAATCTGCGGCGAACAGCTTCTGTGTTATCCCAAGAAACGAATTGGAGAACAGTCCATGGCATTATCAGCCGCAATCGTTCTTGCTGCAGGTGAAGGCACGCGCATGCGTTCTTCGAAGCCGAAGGTCCTGCATACATTCGCCGGACATACTTTTCTTGAACGCGTGATGCGTTCCGTGGTGTCCCTGAACCCGCAGACGCTTGCAGTGGTCGTGCATTATCAGGCGGAACGCGTCGCGAAGGCTGCTCTGTCATACAATCCACAGGCCATCATCGTCAACCAGGACGACATTCCGGGCACCGGCCGCGCCGTACAGTGCGCGATGGCACAGCTGCAGGGGCAGGGCGAAGCGGAAGGTGCTGTATTGATCGTGGCTTCCGACATGCCGCTGCTTGACGGCGACACGTTGAGCAAGTTGCTTGAATTCCATAACAACAGCGGCAACGGCGCCACCGTGCTGACCACCGTGTTGGATGACCCCACCGGTTACGGACGCATCATTCGCGACCGTGACGGCGACGTGCTGCGCATCGTCGAACAGAAGGACGCCAATCGCAGCGAATTGGCGGTGCAGGAAGTGAACACGTCCGTATACGTGTTCGACGCGAAGGTGTTGACCGCCGCAATCCGCAATCTGAAATCCAATAATGCGCAGGGTGAATTCTATCTGACCGATGCGTTGGAGATGGCCAAGGCCACCGGCAAGGTCGGTGCGTTCGCCGCTCCCGATCCGTTGAGCGTGGAAGGCGTCAACGACCGCGTACAGCTTGCGGCCCTCGCCAAAGCCCACAACACGCGTATCTGTGAATATTGGATGCGTGAGGGCGTCACCATTCTCGACCCCGCCACCACGTGGATCGAAGACGAAGTGGAAATCGCCCGTGACGCGACGATTCTGCCGGGCTGCTTCCTGCAGGGACATACCGTCATCGGCGAAAACGCCGTCATCGGCCCGTACACGACGCTTATCGACGCCGTCATCGACGAAGAAGCCGTCGTGGAACGCTCCCGCGTACAGGAAACGCATATCGGACGCGCCGCGAATATCGGCCCGTGGACGTATCTGCGCCCCGGCAACGACTTGGGCGAGGGGAGCAAGGCCGGCGCCTTCGTGGAAATGAAGAAGGCGCATATCGGCAATGGCACCAAGGTGCCGCATTTGAGCTATGTCGGCGACGCCGATCTGGGAGAGCATACGAATATCGGCGGCGGCACCATCACCGCCAACTATGACGGTGTGCACAAGCATCACACCACCGTCGGCTCCAACGTGCATGTGGGAGCCGGGAACCTGTTCGTCGCACCCGTCACCGTCGGTGACGGCGTCACCACCGGTGCCGGATCCGTGGTTCGTCACGACGTGCCTGCTGATACCATGGTGTATTCCGAAAACACGCAGCACAATATCGAGGGCTGGAAGCCCGCCTGGGAGCGCTGAAATATGACCGCATTGCAAGAATCCATCGATTCCGTCCGCATCGCCGCCGCGGCGGCCGATCGTGTCAAGGCCACCGACATCGTCGCCATCGATGTGAGCGAACCGCTCGCCATCACCGACATCATGCTGATCGCCTCCGCTTCGAACGAGCGTCAGGTGCTCGCAGTGGCCGAGGAAATCGAAAAGGACCTGTATCTGAAGGACAACAAGCGTCAGCCGCGTTCGCGCGACGGCTTGGCCGAAGGCCAGTGGGTGCTGCTTGACTATGGTGATTTCCTCATCCACGTCATGCATCAGGAATCCCGTGATTTCTATGGCATTGAACGCCTGTGGCGCGATTGCCCGACCATCGACCTGCAGCTGGAACATCCGGAAACCAGTGCGTCGCAGGCCGAACAAGAGTAACGGCAAATCACTACAGACTCGAAGAAAAGGAGCCCATGCCAATGCACGTCCGTTCGATGACGCTGGTTCGTCACGGCCGTACCGCATATAACGCCGCACATCGTCTGCAAGGTCAGATTGACATTCCGCTTGACCAGACAGGCCAGTGGCAGGTCGCCCGCACAGGCGAAGCCCTGAAAACGTTATATGTCGACCAAAGGCCCGACACGCATCCGGTTGTCGTCAGCTCGGATCTGGGACGTGCATTGGCCACTGCTCACGCATTCGCAGACAGGCTTTCGCTGGATGTGACCACCGATGAACGCGTGCGCGAACGCAGCTTCGGCGAATGGGAAGGCGTTTCCGTAGAGGAATTGGCCGAACGGTATCCGGAGGATTACCATTCTTGGACGCAGTTCATGGGCGGCGAGCTCAAATACGGCGCCGAACCGGCTTCGGAAGTCGGGCGTCGCGGCGTGGAGGCTTTGAACGATTGGTCGACCCGCTTCGACACCGACGTTGACCTGTATGTGTTTTCGCATGGCGCGTGGATTTCACTGACCTTGCAGACGTTGCTTGGCATGAATCTGGCGCATTCGGATTATGCATCGATGATGTCGATGCGCAACGCGCATTGGTCGCGTTTGGCGCCGTTGGAAATGGATGATGGCACGCTGCGTTGGCGTTTGACGGATTACAATCATGGCCCGGCCGAATCGGACACCCCGCAGTGGGAGCAGTAGGCCGCCGAATGCGTTTCTTTCAAAATTTGCGAAGCAAGGCTTCCCGTTCGTTTCCACCCAATCTTGCACGCCTGATGCTGCTATGCTGCGCCGCATTATGGGGCGGCAGCTATCTGGTATCCAAAATGGCGATGCGCACCATCGCGCCGCAATCGCTGATGGCCCTACGCATGTTCGGCGCCTGCGTCGTGATGCTGATGCTGTTTCGCAAAAGCATTCTGCCGAGCCTGAATCGTTCCATCATTGTGCCGGCATTGCTGACGGGTGTCACCTATTGGGGTACGTTGGTGCCGCAGAACATCGGTCTGCAAACCATCGACCCGGGCCGAAGCGCCTTCCTGACCGCCGCATACTGCGTGTTGACACCGTTTGCGGCATGGATCATTTCCAGAACCAAGCCGCGCGCCATCAATCTGATCGCCGGCGTCATCTGTCTGGCCGGCGTCGGCTTCGTCGCGTTGAAGCCGGGTTCCGGCGGATTGACATTGTCGTCGGGGGATTGGCTGACCTTGCTGTGTGCGGTGGTGTTCTCCTTCAACCTGACGTTGCTCGGCGTCTATTCGCGTACGCACAGTCCAATCGCCGTAACCTTCGTGCAATTCGCCGCCGCCGGTGTCCTGTTCTTCGCCGGCGCATTGCTGACGGAACCCGCACCGACCGCCGCATGGCTTGAGCCGGGCGTCATCGCCAGCTTCCTGTATTTGCTGTTCGGCGCCACAACGGCCGCGCAAATCATGCAGAACATCGGACTCGCGCACGTGCCCGCCGACAGCGCGTCAATCATCATGTGCACGGAAAGCCTGTTCTCCGTCGTCTTCGCCGCAATCTTCTGGGGCGAAATCCCCGGATGGAACGCGCTTATCGGCTTCGCCATGATCTTCGTCGCCATGATATTGTCCGCGCGTTCACAGGAATCGCATTAATCGCCAGCGGCAAATATTTTCATGCTATTCCGCGGCGAAATCGCAGCATGCATGGCGCGTTGATTGCAGTAATCTGCTATTGAACAATCTCGAATGACGGCAGATTAATCCGTCCACTTGATCAGAATATTCGGGTCGATCTTCGACGCGTCAAATCGATAATGCGCGGTCACCGTCATATGCGTTTTGAATGCCAGATAGTCGTTTTCGCGCTCCTTCTGGCCCATATTGTGAATGATAAACGCGTTGCCGTCCGCGTCGCGCTTATCCGACACCATGCCGATATGTCGCGTCGACTCGAACACGACGATATCGCCGCGCTGCCATTCCTCCTTGGCTGAAGTGTCCGTCGTCAGCGATGTCGCATACTTTGAAAAGAACACGTTCAACACGCCTGTGCGGCGAAAATCAATATTCGGATCGGGCACTGAAACGACTTGCGCATATGAGACGGGGTCGGCGGCGATATCGGCATCCACCATCGCCTTCAAATCGTATCCGGCGTTGCGAAAAGCCCGCCAAATCACATCCGTACAGGCGCCGCGATCTTCCGGCGGGTAGCCGCCCTGATAATAGCCGTCATCATACGTCGGATGATTCTCGGCATCCTTGCGCGCGCCCTCCAGCAAATCCGTGTAATCATCGATGCCGTCGCCGTCGAAATCAATCGCACTCGTGACTTTCGGATACGTTTGGCTTGTTTCCTCCGACGGCGACGGGCCGGAAACAACGCCGGATGATTGCAGATACGGCGCAACGACGACGACAGCAATAATCGACGCAATCATCACCGCAGCCACTGCGACGATGATAACAAGCGGATAACGGCGACGGCGAATTCGCGTCGTGGCATGCCGCGCCGCATTATTTCTTGCAGAGCCATCCCGCGTTGGAAAATCGTTCATTGGATATCCTCTCGCTCGCGTACCGCCATAAGCATATCGCGATACTCGTTGGCATGGCGTTTGGCGGAATCCTATGAAGAGACGTCATTGCAGGGCGATATTTGACGAAGATGTGCGGATTAAGCAATTTTCACTGTCAGCACAGCTGAGGTACAACGATTGCCGCTAAGTTCGGACATGTGAGGAATTTTTTCAAGGGATTATCATTTTCGCAGTTGTGTGCCGGCGCGTTGGCGGCCGTCACATCATTCCTGCTGTCTGCGAAAATCGGCATAGCGGGATCTGTGATTGGCGTTGCCGTCGGTTCTGTCGTATCCGCGGCGGCGTCGCAGATCTATAAGAATATGTTGGAAGCGTCGAAAGCGAAACTGCGGGAAACATCGCCGCTGTCAATTGGCGGTCTGGATGGGTCGGACGCCAAGGCCGAAGCCAATTCGGACGGTGCGCAGAAGACGCGGGACGCCGCGGTGGATGAGAGCGTCGTCATTGGCGCTGACGCCATCGCCAATGACGATGTGGCGAATGCGGATTCGAATAAGGACGGGCTGTCTGATGATACGGTCGCTATGCCTGCATCCGATGAGACAAGTGTGATTCGCGACGTAGAAGGTAGAAGCATTCGTTCGACCGTCGGACGCGCGGATGAAACGACGGGGGCCTCGGCGGGGGCGTCGCCAAAGGTTTCGAAGGTGTCGAAGAACAGTGCCCGCGCACATATGAGCCCGACTTCAGCCCAACTGGCGGTGGAGCGTCGCAGCAAGCGTCTTGCGATTATCGTTGCCGTCGTCAGCGCCTTGGTCGCTGTCGGCGCCACGGCGGGAGTGATTCTGCTTGTCACCGGTGGTGAAGGCACCGACAGTGTGGTGCGCGATATTGTTCATCCAAACACCAGCGTGGTCGTGCCGGCGCCTGGATCGGAGGATATGTCAGGAACGGGATATCCGTCGTCTCCATCAGAGGAAGATCCGTCCAGCACCAGTGACGAGAATGCCGACAATGCCAATCAGGACGCATCTAAGGACTCGGGCAACAATTCCGACGGCACGGGGGAGTCGGCGGATTCCACAGACGATGCAACACAAGGCAACACCTCGGGAAGCACCGGCACGGATGGTTCGGATTCAACAACCGATAATTCAGGCGCGGCGAATAACGGGACCGGAAACACTGGAGATAGCACGGACGGTTCACTGCCAAGCGGATCGACCGGTGACGGGAACGATGCGTCTTCCGGAACAACAGACAGCAGTGCCAGCAGCGGAACCAGTGGCGGCGGAACCGGTTCAAGCACTACGGGATCCGCCGGCAGCGGCGGTTCGGGCAGCTCTTCGTCATCTTCCACAAGCGGCTCAGGCACCGGACAATAAGGCGATGTGGATGGTAGTGCGTTCGCTGGCTGCGTGTCGCGACATGCCGGAACTTGCGTAAATCAGGGTCCCGTTGTAACCTGTCTCAGGTTCGACACGGAAGTGTTGTAACGGGGCTATAGCGCAGCTGGTAGCGCACCTCCATGGCATGGAGGGGGTCAGGGGTTCGAATCCCCTTAGCTCCACGAAGGCATTCCGGCTTTCGGAAGTCTTTACGGCGATAGTCGTTGTTGTTGGTCGTGTGACCTTATGGCGACGACGAACGCTGGTAGCTAATCGGGGCTATAGCGCAGCTGGTAGCGCACCTCCATGGCATGGAGGGGGTCAGGGGTTCGAATCCCCTTAGCTCCACGTGTTAAGCCTTGGACACTGTCCAAGGCTTTTTTGTTAAGGGAGACCCCGGCATTCTGGGATAGAAAACAGAAGTGCATTTCATCCGGGTACGCGATTGGTGCGTTTCATGACATCCTGAACAAACCGTTCCCGGCGTCGGGTCTGGTTTTTATAGCGGACTTTATCGCATATCATCATCCGTGAATTATCGTATGAGTGATGGTTGGAACTGGATTCGCGAGCGGGCGTTGAAAGGCGGTAAGCTTTTGCCGAACGGATGGGACGGGATAATGTCTCTCGAAGTTGGCAGATGCGGTCTTAAGGGGATCTGTAACGTAACGGTCCGGATGCCATGAAGCGTCGCAATTGTTGCGGATAAAGGAGCCATAAACAAATGATCGAAACACAGCGGTTGATCCTTCGCCCATTTCAAGAATCCGACGCGGCGGACATATATGAGTATCTGAGGGAGCCCGTCGTGAACTGCTTTGCCTGCATGAGGCTGAATTCGTTGGAAGAAGCGAGGGCGGCGGCTCTGGAACGCGGCAAAGATGAGGAATATACATTCGCCATCGTGCTTAAGGAGACGGGAAAGGTCATCGGCGAAATCGATGCGGCACCGGAGTCCGCCTCGCCTGACCGGAATGATGCAGAGATGGACACGTTCAGCCCATGCTGGATGTTGAATGAGACATATCAAGGCGAGGGATACGCATATGAGGCCGCCCGCGCGTTTTTCGAATACCTCTTCAAGGAAAAGGGCGCGCGGCGCATATACGCCTACACCGAGGACTACAACATTCCGTCCCAACGGTTGTGCGAAAGGCTGGGCATGCGCAGGGAAGGACTGTTTCTGGAATTCATCTCTTTCGTGAACGATTCGAATGGCGATCCACTGTATGAAAATACGTATCAGTACGCCATCCTGCGGAGGGAATGGCGCTGATACGGCCTGCCTGATTCCTAAAGAGGGGGATTCCCGTATGTCGTTGGGATTCCGATTTATACGGAAGCCTTCTATTCGTCACGGGTGATGCGGCGGATGACCTCGTCCCGGTAGACATCGCCGAGCCGTTCCATATGCACATGTTCGGCGATTCCGATTCGTTTCAGGCCAAGTTTGTCCATCACCCGGGAAGACTTGGCGTTGGCAATGTCATGAGTGCCCCAGACTTCAGCAAGATCCAAGTCCTCAAAGCCATGCCTCAGCAGTTCCCGGCACGCTTCAGGGATCAGTCCCTGTCCCCAATAAGGTTCGCCAATCCAATATCCAAGCTCCAACGCGTGGCCGGTTTGGGCACGGGCCCCATCACCGGAGCGATCATCCAAAATATCCGACGACAGCGGTTTCAATCCAACACTGCCAACGGGCTCGCCGCTCTCCTTCAATACAACGGCATACGTTTCCGGCGCGCTTAACACATTGCGAATGATCTGCGCGCTATCCGCAACGCTGCGGTGCACCGGCCAAGCGGCGGCCGGGCCGACATTCGGATTGCTGGCATAGCGGAACAGTGCGCGCGCATCGGCGTCATCGTCAACATGCCAAGGGCGCAGAATCAAGCGTTCGGTAGTCAAAACGGTCATAAGACCCGACTGTATCATCGCCATACATGACGCCTGTAAAAACACGCGAGGGGAAGACACATCTTTCGATTTATGTCAATCGCAGTATACGTGGTGAAAGTCGTGGCGCGTCATCGCGATGACGTGAGTCTGGCTTTGATGGCCTGAGTGACATAGACTGAGGTGGACGGCTTCCTTTGACAGCTCACGTCGCCGAATGTGCGGCAGAGGAGAGGGATTATGATTTTCAACTTCGAACCGTGGCGTTTGGACATCGACGTCGATGCGACCAGACGGCTCTATGCGCAGTCCGATTATTCCACGGACAAGGCAGCTAATGAGGAATTCGTCGCGATGCTGTCTGAGAAGCAGCTCCATTTCTTTGACTCGTTGGGCGTGGATCCGATGAGAATCGAAGTCGACAGAAAGCACTGTTATCTCTCTCAAGACGAGGACGGCCAGATGTCCAAGAGATGCCTGATGCTGGTTCATTTTCTGATGCGGGGGAGGATATTGGCGTTGACGCAATTCCAAAAGGGCCTTTATGCCGGCGAAGATCTTTTCGGTAAGGACTTTCCCGAATCCATAGCAGTCGGAGCGCCTGATGCCGATGCGTTTGAAACGTTCGATATCGGAATCGGGTCGGGCGTCGTATTCAAGCATCCGGTCCTGCACTATGACGATGACATTTTCCAAACATGGGATTGCGGGTATGTTCTGGGGGCGATAATGATCGGATATGTTGCAGAAACACTGACGGCACCTTACCAGTAGGACCTGCAGTCGGTCTCCTGTATGTTGCTCGCATCAGCACAGGCAGTGACATTGCTCACAGCGAGTCCGCGCGTGAACACAGCGAAAGTGAAGTACCCTTGAAACAGCATCAATTTGAAAGGATGGACGCAATGGCAACACTCACCGCTGAGATGAAGACCTTCATCGAAAACAATCTCGCTTGGATTACCACCATCAACAAGGACGGCGAACTCGACCTCGGCCCGAAGATGTCGATGTTCGTGTTGGACGACAACCATCTCGCGTACCACGAGCGCACCGCAGGCCAGCACTACCGCAACCTGGTCGACGGCAGCCCGCTGGTCATCGCCGTCGCAAACCTGGCCGAAAAGAAGGGCTACCGTTTCCGCGGCACCGTGACCCTGCACACCGATGACGCCATCTACGACGAGCAGGTCAAGATCGCCGAAGAAAAGGGCACGAAGAAGCCGGCCGCCATTCCGGTCATGGAAATCACCGAAATCCAGGATCTGACTTCCGGCGCCACCGCCGGCAAGACCATCGAAAAGGATTGAGTCTCGTCTTTGTACATCGTTTGACGGCGCTCCGCGGCATGCAACTTCTTACATACCGCGGAGCGCCGTTTGTATGTGTTGTGTCGATACAATGAATGCGTTGAAGTGTGATGCGGGAAATGTGGGGAGGACAACATGATTGATGAAGTGGTGATGCTGCGTCACGGGCGTACGACATACAATTTGGCAAGGCGTCTGCAGGGGCAGATTGATATTCCACTCGATATCATCGGCCGTTGGCAGGTGGACCAGAGCGCTTACGAATTGGCAGGTCGATATTATTGGGCGAAGGCGTCGCATATTGCGGCGCATCCTGAAATGCTGCAGGATATGCAGGCCAAAGATTGCACGGAACAACTGCGTGAGCGTGGCATTGCGGATGTGAGCGAATGTCCTGCGGCAAAGCGCGTGATGCGTATTGTGTCGTCCGATTTGTATCGCGCACAGCAGACCGCGCATGCGTTCGCGGATATTATGGGACTTCCCGTGGAATTGGATGCGCGTTTGCGTGAGCGCAGTTTCGGTGAATGGGAGGGCATGACTCGTGAAGAGGTGTGCGAGCGTTGGCCTGAAGATTATGCGTCTTGGCGTGCACATGCGGGCGGTGAAACGCGGCATGGTGTGGAAACACGTGTGGAGGTTGGTACGCGCGGTGCTGCTGCGGTGCATGACATGATCGCTTGCGCGCAGTCTGATCCAGCGCCGCAGACTCTGATGCTCGTCGGCCATGGCTCGTGGATCGTCGCTACGATTGAAACGCTGTTGAACATGGACCCTGATTCCTTGAGCAACTTGGGCGCGGTAGGCAACGCCTGCTGGTCGCGTCTGATTCCTGTATATAAGGATGACGGCGTGCAATGGCTGTTGGAGGAGTTCAATCACAGGCCGCAAGCGGCGGCGATGACCGATTGGGAGAACGGTCCGGATTATCTGCGTAATCCGGATATGCCGAAGTGGCGTGTATTGCAAGGCTGAGGGGTTGCAGGATGGAGTCCTGCGGCGTTTGTGTGAAGGATTCAAATCGCGTTCAAGCCGCGTTCACCATGTGTTCGGGATTCCTTCATGACTCGCCGCTGGCCGAATTCCTAGCCTGGGATTATCCTAGGTAAGGTTTACACGCGCGGTATGTCTGGCATGCCCCGGCCAAGTAAGGTTCGGGCAATGTTTTACGAGCACAGACGCCGCCGATCAATACCGTACAGCGATAGAACGTAAGACAGCGCGGAAGGCGGGTGACAGTCATGTTGAGGATGTTCCGAACCATCAATAGCCAGGTGGAGCAGATCGAAAAACCGGAAAACGGATCATGGCTATGTCTTTCCCAACCTACCGACGTGGAATTGGCGACGGTCGCCCAAGAGACGGGCGTTGAGCTCGCCGATTTGCGTGCGCCTTTGGACGATGAGGAACGTTCGCGCGTCGACGTCGAAGATGATTACACGATGATCATCGTCGACATTCCGACGGTCGAGGAGCGTGACGGCCGCAACTGGTATGAGACGATCCCGTTGTCGATCATCATCACGCAAAGCCTGATCATCACCGTGTGCATGCAGGATACGCCTGTACTGCATCCGTTCATGGAAGGCACCATCCGCGGTTTCAACACGTTCATGAAAACGCGTTTCATTCTGCAGATTCTGTATCGCAACGCCACCATGTATTTGCGTTACCTGCGTATCATCGACCGCGAAAGCGACCGACTGGAAATGAAACTGCGCCATTCCATGCAGAATCGCGAAATCCTGATGCTGCTTGAGCTGAGCAAGACCTTGGTCTATTTCACGACGTCGCTCAAATCGAATGAAATCGTGATGGAAAAGCTCACCACGTTGCCGCGCATCAAACAGTATCCGGAAGACGAGGACCTGCTGGAAGACGTCATCATCGAAAACAAGCAGGCCATCGAGATGGCCAACATCTACTCCGGCGTTTTGGCGAATATGACGGACGCGTTCGCTTCGATCGTATCGAATAATCTGAATAACGTAATGCGCATCTTCACGATCATTTCGATTTCGATTTCGATTCCGACGTTGATCTTCTCCCTGTACGGCATGAATTTCGACGTGATGCCGTTGACGGGCCAGTCGTGGGGCTTCGCGTTCGTTGTGATTGTGTCGGTGGCGTTGGCGGCCGTCGTCACGTGGTTCCTGACACGTACCCGAATGTTCAAGTAAATCGATGGCGTCTTGTTCGCGTATGTGACGCGGATGGTTACGCTATGCTCAGCTGTATTTTTCGCTGTTTTTCATGTGATGTAAGGAGGTGAACGTCATGGGCGACGATTGTTGTAGTACAGGCGTGTTACGTTGCGCCGCCGATGAGCGGCGGCTTACGCGTCGGGCCGCGCATGCCCGACGCCAACGGCGACCCATGACGGGCGCTTCCCCTGGATATTGCGATATGCATTGCTGACATCGGTTTTTCGGCATTGTCTGCTTGCGATTCTGCTGATATGCGGCATCGCCGGTTTTCAACAGGGGTGAAGCGTTCCTGATATTTGTGATTATTGCGGTCGCCTGACATCGTTCGTCGCGCGCGAGAAACCACATCATGCGACCACATCAAGTACTCACATGATGATCGGTCTCATCGTCGCGCCCGATTCGTACAGGGGGCAACCCGAATATGACGCTGACCATCCATACCCTCAACACGTTGATGCGTACCATCGGCGGCGGAAAGCCGTCGTCGCACACTCAGGCCGCCATTCCGGTGACGTCGTGGCATTCAGCGGCAAAGCCGCATACGCGCATGATCTGCGACGCCATCGTCGTCGGCGGCGCCATCGCGATATTCGGCCTGCTAACGTGGCTGATTCCCGAATTCATCGCACCCATCAGCGCCGACGGCGTGCCGACAAGCATCGCCACCGATCCGGCATGCCTGCCGTACTACGCGCTGTGCTCCACACTGCGCATGCTGGCGGCGCTGCTGTTCTCGCTGATCTTCAGCCTCATCTATGGCTTGGCCGCAGCACGCTCGCGCCGTCTGCGCCTCGTGCTTCTGCCCTTGTTGGACGTGCTGCAATCAGTGCCGATCCTCGGTTTCCTGTCGGCGACCATCACCATCTGGATGGTACTGTTCCCAGGAAGCATGCTGGGCGTGGAAGCGGCCTCGATTTTCGCGATCTTCACCTCGCAGGCCTGGAACATGGCGTTCTCGTTCTACCAGTCGCTGATCGAAGAACCCGACGACCTTGTGGAAGCGGCTATTTCCCTGCGCCTGACCAAATGGCAGCGTTTCTGGAAACTCGATGTGCCCCACGCCATGATTCCACTGCTGTGGAACACTATGATGAGCGTCGGCGGCGGCTGGTTCTTCCTGACCGCATCCGAAATGATCTCCGTCAATAACGAAACCTACGTGTTGCCTGGCATCGGCAGCTTCGTCGGGGCCGCCATTCAAAACGAGGAACTGCACAACGTCACATACGCCATCGGCGCCATGATCGTCATCATCATCCTCGTCGACACGCTCCTGTTCAAGCCGGTCACCGTATGGGCCGACAAATTCCGCATCACCACTGTCGCGGCCGGTGATGTGCAGCCGCGACGCAGCCTCGTATTGGCCATCATCCGCCGCTCGCACCTCAACGAATGGTTGTCGGTCTGTGCAAGGCCGATCGCCGATCTGCTTGACCGGTGCACGCGCCTGTTGGGCGTCACCGGAACGGTGCGCAGCGCATCCGCAAGGCGACGTCGCATAGGAGACCTGCTGTTCGGCATGACGCTCGCCGCGGCGCTCGCATGGGGAGCTTTCTTGGCGGTGACGGATATCCGCGCGGACGGAGGGCTGACGGAAGTACGAAACGTGATGGCCTTGGGATTGCTCACCTTCACGCGCGTGCTCGCGCTGACGTTGGGCTGCTCGATCATCTGGGTGCCGGTCGGCGTGCGTATCGGCATGAACGCGAAACTGGCGCGTATCATGCAGCCGTTGGTGCAGGTATGCGCAAGCTTCCCCGCGAACTTCACCTTCCCGTTCGTGACATTGTGGTTCATCGCCTGGCATATCGACCTCGATTGGGGCAGTGTCCTGCTAATGGCGCTCGGCACGCAATGGTACATCCTGTTCAACGTGATCGCAGGCGCATCCGCCATCCCCGACGACCTGCGCGAAGCCTGCCGCAGCTTGGCATTAAGCCGATGGCAGCAGTGGCGCACGCTGATTCTGCCCTCTGTATTCGGCGCATGGTGCACAGGCGCGATCACCGCGGCCGGCGGCGCATGGAACGCCTCCATCGTGTCGGAGATCGTCACCTACGGCTCCACGACATTCACCGCGCACGGGCTCGGCGCCTACATCGCCGAAGCGACGGAGACGGGGGATTCCGGGCGCATCCTGATCGGAGTGCTGGTGATGGCCCTGTTCGTTGTGGCGCTGAACCGCCTGCTATGGCAGCCGTTGCAGCGCTTCGCGTCGAAGCGTTTCGCGCTCGCCTGACCGCCGCCGGACATGCAGTCTTTTTTTTTGATGTTGTCGTAAAGGAAGAACGAAGATGATGAATTTTATTGAAGCCCGTCACGTATCCAAGACGTTCCGCACCGATTCGGGCGAAAGCAAGACGGTGTTCGCCGACATGAGCCTGACATTGCAGGAAGGTCAGATCGTGGCGATTCTGGGGCGTTCGGGAAGCGGTAAAAGCACGTTTCTGCGCGTGCTTGCGGGACTGGCCGCCCCGGACCGCGGCGAAGCGCTGTACCGGGGGCGTCCGCTTGACGGTCCGAATCCGGATGTGGCCATGGTGTTCCAGTCCTTCGCTCTGATGCCGTGGCTTACGGTGCGGTCCAATGTCGAATTGGGGCTGGAGGCGAGGGGAGTGCCGCGTGCGGAACGCCGTCGCCTGGCCTCGGAAGCGATCGACGCGATCGGACTGGGCGGCTTCGAGCAGGCGTATCCGCGCGAATTGTCCGGCGGCATGCGCCAAAGGGTCGGCATCGCGCGGGCGATGGTGCTGAAGCCGAAGGCGCTGTTCATGGACGAGCCGTTCTCCGCGCTTGACGTGATGACCGCGGAAAGCCTGCGCGGCGAGGTGCTGCGCGTCTGCGAAGAGCCGGGCGGCGTGCGTTCGGTGGTGATCGTCACGCACAACATCGCCGAAGCCGTCGAAATGGCGGACCGGATCATCGTGCTCGGGGCGAATCCCGGCAGGATCGTCGCCGACATGACGATTGAAGGGCGGCGTCCACGCGACATGCGTTCCGAACGGTTCACGGACATCGTCGACGGATTGCACGCCATGATGACGGATGATGCGTTGGACGGGGGCGGCACGCCGATGCCGGCATGACGCCCGTCCGACCCGCAGCGCGGAACGCGGCCTGACGTCCGCATGGTGTCCGTATGCCGGGAGGGCGGGATGCACGGGGCTTCCCGGTATGCGGATACCCGCTTGTGCCGTGTCCAGTTGCGCGGCTAGTTTGCATGTTTATGAGTGACATTGAGAAGAGCGCGCAGGCGCAGTCGACCGAACCTGCCGAACCGTCGTTCCGCTACAATGCGGCGATGGCGCAGGGCATCGAAACCAAATGGCAGAAGACGTGGGACGATGAGGGCACGTTCTGGGCCGCCAACGTCCACGGCGATCTGAAGGACGGCAAGGGCCGCAACGCCGAAGGCCGCCCGTCCTATTTCGCGATGGACATGTTCCCGTACCCGTCGGGCAAGGGCCTGCATGTCGGCCATCCGCTGGGCTATCTCGCCACCGACGTGGTAAGCCGCTACCATCGCATGAAGGGCGAAAACGTGCTGCACGCCATGGGCTATGACGCCTTCGGCCTGCCGGCTGAGCAGTATGCGGTGCAGACCGGCCAGCATCCGCGCATCACCACCGAACAGAACATCGCCAACATGCGCCGTCAGCTGCATCGCATGGGCCTGAGCTTCGACAACCGTCGTTCCTTCGCCACCATCGACCCGGGCTATGTGCGTTGGACCCAGTGGATCTTCTCCCGCATCTACGACGCCTGGTACGATCCGGAAGCCGTCAACCCGTCCGGCACCAAGGGTTCCGCGCGCCCGATCGGCGAGCTGGTCGCCCAGTTCGAATCCGGCGAACGCGCCATCCCCGGTTTCGAAGGCAAGGTCTGGCGTGATCTGACCGCCGTCGAACAGTCCGACGTGCTCAACGATTTCCGTCTCGCCTACATCTCCAAGTCCCCGGTCAACTGGTGCCCGGGCCTGGGAACCGTGCTTGCCAACGAGGAGGTCACCGCCGAAGGCAAGTCCGAACGCGGCAACTTCCCGGTGTTCCAGCGTGAGCTGCGCCAGTGGTCGATGCGCATCACCGCATACGGCCATCGTCTGATCGAAGACCTCGACGGCATCGACTGGCCGGACAAGGTCAAGCTGATGCAGCGCAACTGGATCGGCGAATCCCACGGCGCCTCCGTGCATTTCGAAGTCGAGACCCCGAACGGCGTCAAGGACATGGAGGTGTATACCACCCGCCCCGACACCCTGTTCGGCACCACGTTCGCGGTCGTCTCCCCGGAGCACCATCTGCTGGAGAACGTGCCGGCCGAATGGCCTGAAGACGTGCCGGAATCCTGGAAGGGCGGCTATGCCGATCCGGTCGAAGCCGTCGCCGCATACCGCAAGGCCGCCGAAGCGAAAACCGCCAAGGACCGCGTCGAAGAAGCCGGCGAAAAGACAGGCCTGTTCACCGGCCTGTATGCGGTCAACCCGATCACCGGCGCGAAGCTGCCGCTGTTCACCGCGGACTACGTGCTGATGGACTACGGCACCGGCGCCATCATGGCCGTGCCGGGCGGCGACCAGCGTGACTACGACTTCGCCGTCAAATTCGGTCTGCCGGTCATCTACACCGTCAAGCCGCTGCCTGAATCCGACGACGATCTTGCCGACTATGAGGGCAAGGCCCCGTTCGTCTCGCATGACGGCATCGTCATCAACTCTTCCGTCGAAGCCACCCACGCCAAGGGCGACGCGCTGTCCATCAACGGCCTTCGCGTGGACGACGCCATCGACGCGGTCAACGCATGGCTGGAACAGGCCGGCGTCGGCAAGGGCACCGTCAGCTACCGTCTGCGCGACTGGCTGTTCAGCCGCCAGCGCTATTGGGGCGAACCGTTCCCGATCGTCTACGACGAGGACGGCGCCCCGCACCTGCTGCCGGATTCCATGCTGCCGATCAACCTGCCGGACGTGCCGGACTACAGCCCGCGTACCTTCGACCCGATGGACGCCGAGTCCAATCCGGAAGCGCCGCTGAGCCGCAACGAGGACTGGGTCAAGGTCGAACTCGATCTGGGCGACGGCGTCAAGACCTACTATCGTGACACGAACACGATGCCGAACTGGGCCGGCTCCTGCTGGTACTACATGCGCTACATCGATCCGGGCGACGCCGAGCACATGGTCGAATCCGACGAATTCGACTATTGGATGGGGCCGAACCATAACGCGACCGCAGGCAAGTCCGGCGGCGTCGACCTGTACATCGGCGGCGTCGAACACGCGGTGCTGCACCTGCTGTACTCGCGCTTCTGGCATAAGGTGCTGTTCGACCTGGGCTATGTGGATTCCGCCGAACCGTTCCACAAGCTGTTCAACCAGGGCATGATCCAGGCCTACGCCTACACCGACGACCGCGGCCAGTACGTGCCGGCCGCCGAAGTCGTCGAAGGCGCCCCGGACGAGAACGGCGAACCGACGTTCACCTGGAACGGCGAGCATGCCAACCGTGAATTCGGCAAGATGGGCAAGAGCCTGAAGAACATCATCACGCCGGACGATATGTACGAGAACTACGGCGCCGACACGTTCCGCCTATACGAGATGGGCATGGGTCCCCTGGCCGAATCCCGCCCGTGGAACACGCGCAACGTCGTGGGCAGCATGCGTTTCCTGCAGCGTCTGTGGCGTAACGTCATCGACGAAACCACCGGCGAGGTTCGCGTCGTCGACGCCGATATGGATGAGAAGACGCTGAAGCTGGTCAACAACACGATCGCCGACGTGACCGTGGAGATGGAAGGCATGCGTCCGAACACCGCGATCGCCAAGCTCATCGTGCTCAACAACCATCTGACCGGCCTCGATGCGGTGCCGCGCGCCGCAGTCGAACCGCTGATCCTGATGCTTTCGCCGATCGCGCCGCACATCTGCGAGGAACTGTGGAACCGTCTCGGCCACGCCGAATCCCTGGCGCACGAGCCGTGGCCGGTCGCCGACGAACGCTACGTCGGCCAGGACACCGTCACCGCCGTCGTGCAGATCAAGGGCAAGGTCCGCGCCAAGCTCGAAGTCTCCCCGGACATCGACCCGGCCGAATTGGAGAGGATGGCTTTGGAGGCCGTCGCCGACCGTCTCGGCGGCAAGGCTCCGCGCAAGGTCATCGTCAAGGCCCCGAAGATCGTGTCCATCGTGCCGGCCGAATAGGCTGCGGTGATTTTCGGCATCGCCTGACCGGCGGCGCCTGAGGCGGGCGTCATCATATGATGACGCCCGCCTTTTCATATGCGTCTGCTGCTGTATCGCGACACGCCCGGAGCATGTGGATAACCGCGTCTCTTCGTCCACATACGCCGGTCCGGCTGGACACGCTACGCGGCCGTCGCCCATAGTGGTGTGATGGATGCGCGGGCCGGTATGGGACACTTCGGTAGCGCGTCGTCCTTCTCACCGCAGGACGACGTGTATCGGGGCATGCCGCCTCCGCCGCCTCCGCCGCGGTCCGTTGGCGCCGCGGCGGAGGCGGCGGAGGCGGATCCGTCCGCGTTCGTATCCGAAGCCGCGCCCGCCGGACGGCGGAGGCACGACGGCAAGGCGACGCTGTCGGATCTGGCCGGCGTCCACGCCGATGACACCGCGGAATCACGATTGCAGCGGGATGGGCGTCCGCGTCGAGACAAGCCTCGTCTCCTGTTCCAGCCCGTACATGCGATAGCGGCGATGCTGCTGCTTGTCGCCGCGCTATGCGCCAGCCTGACCATGCTGGTGCGGCAGGCCTCCAATTATGCGATGCTGGCCGGCGGGCCCGAAACCAACGCTGTCGATGCCGGGAATGGGCCGGCGGATGAAACGGAGGGCGAGGCCTCGGATCCGATCAGGCGGGATGCCGTATCGGAAGATGATTCGAAAGCGGTCGTCGAGGGCGAGCAGGAGCCAGACGCCACCGGCACGGCATCGCGGGATGACGTGCAGTCGTCTGCGGGATCCTCGGCATCATCGGACACATCCGCATCGTTGACGCCGCCGTCGCAAAGCGCATCATCCGACGGTGAGGCAACGGCGCAACCGCGGCAAATCGATCTGAACGCGGCCGGCGTGGCGGAATTGGACGCGATCAAAGGCGTGGGGCCCGTGATCGCGCAGCGCATCGTCGACCATCGCACGAAAATCGGACGCTTCGTCAGCGTCGAACAACTGCTTGACGTCAAAGGCATCGGCGAGAAAACCCTGGACAAGATGCGAGCGCAGGTGACGGTCCGATGAGCGGGCGATTGTTCCCGACGCAATACCTGCAGCGTGAGCGGGGGAGCCGTGACCTGCGTATGCTGCCCGTCGCCGCGATGCTGTGGGCGGCATGTCTGACTGCGCATCTGGCCTCGCATATCGCGGTGTGCATCGCGGCCGTGCTCGTCGCGATGCTGTTGGCGGCGGCGATAGGAATCATGTCGGCCGGACGCCATAGGCGAAGGCGACGTCCGTACGACCGCCGCATGCATGGACGCCGGCATGCGCGCGATGCCGCGGATGCCGGCGCCGGACGGCAACGCATGCTTGCGGGGATCGCGATGATGATCGGCGTGATGCTGGTCGGCATGGGCGCGACCATGGCGTATGATCTGCGGCAGCGGCATGATGCGGCGACGATCCAAGCACATGACAACGCCGGCTATGCGATCGTCACGGCCAGCATCACGACGCCGGCCGTCGCATCGGACAACAGACAGCGTGACTGCCAGGCGGACGCCGTATTGCATACCGTCTCCGACGGGTCGACGACTCGTCCGTCACAAGCCGGCATCCGCATATATCTGGGCGGCGACGATTGCGCCGCGATCGAATACGGCGCGACGCAGACCATAACCGGCAGACTCCAGCCAGCCGACTACGGCGCCGAACCACTATGGCTGCTCGCATACGAGGAAACCGGCATACGGACCATCGAACCGGCGGATCCGCCGCGCCGCATGATCGCGGCGATGCAGGAATCGTTCTTCACCGTCACCGAACGACTCCCCGAACAGGGGCGCGTACTGGTCCCGGGCCTTACGCTGGGCATACTCGGGCAGGACCATGTGACGGCCGCGCGGGAAGAAGACGACACGCAGCCCATTGACGATACGTATGCGAAATCGTTGGAAACACGATTCCGCAGATCCGGCATCATGCATCTGATGGCCGTTTCCGGAGGGCATTTCGTACTCATCGTCGCAGGCATACGCCGCATGTGCGCCCGCATACTGCTGCCACGGCAGCCGACGGCCATACTGACGGCGATCGGGGCGGTTCTGCTGTCGGCCTGCATGTATCCGGCGGATTCGGTCCACCGTGCGCTGACGTCCAGCCTGTTCGGCGCGGCATGCCTGTGGATAGGGCGACGGCAGCAGGTCTGCGCCACGCTGGGCTGGACCATCATCGGCACATTGATCCTGAATCCAAGCATGGCGTACAGTTACGGATTCGCATTGTCATGCGCGGCCGTATCCGGCATCGTATTCTTCACGGAACCGATCGCGAAACGGCTTGAGGGACTCCTGCCATCCGCAGTCGCGCAGGCCGCGGGCATGACCATCGCCGCCCAGACGACGACCCTGCCGATACAGGTGCTGATGGAGCCCGAACTGCCGATCCTGTCCGTTGCGGCCAACCTGCTCGTATCCCCATTCGTGGGATTCGCCACCGTATGCGGATTGGGATCGCTGGCCGTCTCATGGGCGAACGCCGACATCGGATACGCGCTCGCGCGCATCGCCTCGTTGGGCACGGCGGTAATGGAATACTGCGCGAACCTGTTGGGCTCGCCGAACCATGCCACCCTGCCATGGCCCGGCGGGTGGCAGGGCGCGGCCGCCATGATCCTGGCCGAAATCTGCATCTGGTTCGCATGCCGCGTAACAGGCAGGCGACTGCGCATGATGATGCGACGGCATGCCGCCGGATCATTCGCGGAAAGCACTGCTGAGGGGAACGTCGATGTCGTCGGCGAAGCATGGGTCGACGCCCCCATGACGCGCCTGCGCCAATGGTGGCGGCACACCATGCACTGGCTGCACGAGTTGGATTGGGCTTGTCCACCGATACGGCGAAATTGAGTACATGCCAAGAACAGCCTCGACGAATCCGCCGGTACGTATCGTATCCGGCGCGGACGCGTATCTTCGCGATACGACGGCCCGCGACCTATGCGACAAGGCCAGAGACAAGCATCCTGACGCGGAGATCATCGAATTGGATGCAGGCGCCGCCGACGGCTACGCGTTCGACGAAGCGGTCAGCCCATCCCTGCTCAGCGATACGGCCATCGTCATCGTCGACAATCTGCAGAACGCCGACGACAAGCTCGGCGACGCCATGGTCGCATACTGTCGGCAGGCCGTACGGCATCCGGCGGACTCAAGCATCGTCATCTGCAAGCATGAAGGCGGCGTCAAAGGAAAACGCCTCATCGACCGGCTCGTCAAAGCCGGCGCCGGCAAAGAGGACGTACCCGACCTGAAAAAGCCGGAAGCGAAACTCAACTTCACCATGCAATGCTTCGAACGCGAACATCGACGCGTCGAACCTTTGGCCGCCCAACAGCTGGTCGCCGTGCTCGGCGACAAAACAGGCGAACTCGCCGCCATGGTCAGACAGCTCTGCTTCGACTTCGACGACGATCCGATCGGCTTGGAGCGAGTCAACCAGTATCTGACCGCAAACCCGCAGGTCACCGGATTCTTCGTGGCCGACAAAGCGCTTGAAGGACGCACCGCGGAAGCGATCATCGGCATGCGCTCCGCAATCGAACAAGGCAACGAGCCCATCGCGCTGATCGGCGCGCTCGCCATGAAACTGCGCACACTCGCCAAAGCCTCCGCGGTGCGCTCCGGGAAAATCTCCCAGGCGGAGGCGAAAACCAATCCGTGGGTGCTGAAAAACGCCATGAAGCAACTCTCCGGATGGACCTCGGACGGAATGTCCCGATGCGTCCAGACCTTGGCATGGGCCGACGAACAGTGCAAAACCAACGGCGGGGACCCCATCTACGCGTTGGAACGCTCCATCACGCTCATCAGCCGAAAAGGACGCGTCGGCTGAGCCGACATACACCAAGCGAGCATCAAGGAATACCAGTGAAACACACCATCATCGCAGCCACCGCAGAAGACATGCGCGCCATCGGCGAACGCATCGCGCATATGGCCCACGGAGGCGACGTGCTGCTGCTGTCCGGTCCGCTCGGCGCGGGCAAAACCACATTCGCGCAAGGCTTCGGCGCAGGATTGGGCATCGACGAGCCCATCGTGTCGCCGACCTTCACCATCGCACGCGAACTCGACGGGCGTTTCCCGGACGGCCGGCCCGCCCATCTCGTGCACGTCGACGCATACCGATTGGGCGGCAACGACTACGCGCCAGGACAGGACGCCATCGGACGGCTGCTCGACGAACTCGAATCCTTGGGATTGGACGAAGAGCTCGACGATCCGGGCGCCAACACCGTCATCCTCATGGAATGGGGCGAACAGATGGCCGCCGCGCTCGCCCCGGAACGTCTCGAAATCCACATCGACCGCCCGCACGAGCAAAGCGCCGTCGACGGCAACGGGGAACTGACCGGAGACGGCGAACGCACCGTCACCCTCATCGGCGTGGGCGCCGCCTGGAACGATTTCGACTACGACAACGGCACACGATGACCCCGTGGATGTACCCTGACTAGCAGACCACACCAATCAAGGAGCCTTCACATGCATACGCTGGTAATCGACACCTCATACGGTTCCACGGTCGGCATCGTCGGCCACGATCCCATCAGCGAAACCGACTCGCGCACCCACGTGGAACGACTGCAAGGCAACATCGCGGCCGCAACGGAACAGGCCGGCCTCAAACCCGGCGACATCGAACGCATCATCGTCGGTACCGGCCCGGCGCCATTCACCGGACTGCGCGCAGGCATCGTCGCGGCCAAAGCGCTCGCCTTCGCCACCGGCGCCACATTGGCGGGGCAGGACATCCTCGCACCCCAGGCGCTGATGATGCGCCTCGCTTTGCGGCCGGACGGCCCGCTTGCCGAATGCGATCTTCTCACGAACATCCGCGATCCCGCCGAAAAAACCGAACGGACGCATCATCTGACGGTGGCGGTCAACGACGCACGCCGCAAACAGCTGTACTTCGCGCTCTACGACTATGCCGACGGCAGCGACCTCTACGGCGGTCCGACGACGCTTATCGACATGGACATCGACTATCCCGACCATATCGCGCAACGCGTCAACGCCGTCACGCAACGCCTGCAGACCGCCGATCCGAACACCCGATACGTCGTCGACGTCGCCGGCCACGGCGCCCAAAAATACGCCGCCGCATGGGAAGCGTTGGACGGCCGCGGCGCCATCGTCGACGCATCACTGCTCGACACCGGCAAAACAGGCCTCGAAGCGTTCGCGCAACTATGCGAACATGCCGACGGCAACACATCGGTCGAACCGCTCTACCTGCGACGCCCGGACGTATCCGTACCCAACCCGCTCAAACACGTGCTCGGACACTCCGGCGCGACCAAGGCGGAACGATGATCATCATCAACGCCGACCAGCTCAACCGGGACACCGTCATACAGGCGATGCTGCGACTCGAACAGGAAGTCTGGGGCAAACGCGCATGGAGCGAACACGCCATCCGCGAAGAGCTCGACGCCCCGGCACGCACCTACCTGCTCGCCATAGACGACGATACGGCGGAAACCACGACCCCCGACGGCATCATCGCCTATGCAGGCTACTGGTATGACGGCGACGACGCGGAAGTCATGAACATCGACGTCGCACTCGACCACCAGAGGCGAGGCATAGGCCGCACGCTCTTCGAACACATGATCGAAAACGCGCGCGAACAAGGCGCACGACGCATGCTCCTCGAAGTCAGCGTCGAAAACACTCCCGCGCTCGCGCTCTACAACAACCTCGGCTTCACCCGCATGGGCCTGCGCAAACGCTACTACCAGCCCGAAGGCATCGACGCATACACCATGAGCCTCGACCTTGAACCACGCATCGTAGGCTTTGGCGCAACCAACACCGCAGCGGCCGACGTCGCCGCGGCCAATACCGCAAACAGCAACACAACCCAGCCCACGGAGCAGCAACAATGAGCGAACCAATCGTACTCGGCATCGAATCAACCTGCGACGAAACCGCAGCGGCCATCGTCCAAGGCCGCACGCTCATCTCCAACGTCGTCGCCTCATCCATGGACGAACACGCACGCTATGGCGGCGTCATCCCCGAAATCGCCTCCCGCGCACACGCCCAGGCATTCGTGCCATGCGTGTCGAAAGCGCTCGCCGACGCGAACATGACATTGGACGACGTGGACGCCATCGCCGTATCCGCAGGCCCAGGCCTCGCGGGATGCCTCGCCGTCGGCGTATCCGGTGCGAAAGCGCTCGCATGGGCGGCGAACAAGCCGATCTACGGCATCAATCATGTCATCGGGCATATCGCGGTCACCCAGCTGCAGTTCGGGCCGTTCCCGCCCGATACGATGGCGCTGATCGTCTCCGGCGGGCATACCTCGCTGCTGCATGTGGCGGACGTGGCCCGCCGCATCGACGTCGTCGGCACGACCTTGGACGACGCGGCAGGGGAGTGCTTCGACAAGGTCGCGCGCCTGCTCGGCTTCCCCTACCCGGGAGGTCCCCATATCGACCGTCATGCCCGGCAGGGAGACCCGAAGGCCATCAAAGTGCCGCAGGGGCTGACTCAAGGCAAGGCCGGCCGCGAACATCCGTACGATTTCAGCTTCTCCGGCGTGAAAACCGCCGTCGCCCGCTGGATCGAGGAACAAAACGCGCAGGGGGCGCGGATCCCGGTCGACGACGTGTGCGCGTCGTTGGCCGACTCCGTGGCGACCGTGCTCGCGCGCAAGGCCATGCACGGGTGCGAGGAGCACGGCTCGCACACGCTGATCGTCGGCGGCGGTTTCTCCGCCAATTCGCAGCTGCGGGCGAAACTGCTGGAGTTCGGCGCCGAACATGGCGTGGACGTACGCATCCCGCAATTGAAGCTGTGCACCGACAACGGTGCGATGGTGGCCATGCTGGGCGTCAACCTGGTTGAAGCCTCGGTCGCGCCGTCCGCGCCGGATTTCCCGATCGATTCGGCGATGCCGCTGACGAAGATCTGCATGTGACGGTGCCGCTGCGGACGTGTCTCGCGCGTGCGCCGTTCGAATGCGGCGGGCGGCGGCGGAAGACGCGCGGCACGCGCGACGCGCCGTAAGTTGCATTGTGTGATGATTTATGTAATATATGTGACTTGTGCGCAGGGCACAGCCCCTGAACGCAAAACATTCCTGCGTAGCTCAGTTGGCAGAGCATCCGACTGTTAATCGGACGGTCACTGGTTCAAGCCCAGTCGCAGGAGCTCGGATTCGGTTCGGGTTTCCTTTTGGGGGAGTCCGGAGCGGAGATGAAAAATTGAACATTCCTGCGTAGCTCAGTTGGCAGAGCATCCGACTGTTAATCGGACGGTCACTGGTTCAAGCCCAGTCGCAGGAGCTTTTTCGAAAAGGCCACCGGCATGGCGTCGGTGGCCTTTTGCTTTTCCTTCCGACGGCACCGTATTCAGATGACGTGTCCGGCAATATCGCGGACCAGGGATCCGGTTTCGACCATCCCTTCAATCCTTGGAGGGAAGCGACTTGAGCTTGTGCCATACGCCGCGATACCGTTCCGGGATCTCCTCCAGCGGCATGTTCGTAGGGACTTCGACGCTGCCGGCCTGTTGCGCGGTCTCATAGAACCAGCATTTGAAATCCAGCACGTCCATCATCGCCCGCAGCTCGTCCATCTGCGCCTGCGCCGCTTCGCGACGCTTCTGAATCAGATGAAGCCGGCCTTCGATGGTGTCGTCGCCTTGCAGGGACATGTCGATGTATTCCTTGATGTCTTTGATCGGCATGCCGGTCTTTTTCAGGCATTCGATGATCTGCAGCCATTCATAGTCCGTCTGGTCGAATATGCGTTTGCCGCCGGGGGAGCGTTTGACGAACGGCAGGAGCCCCTCCTTGTCGTAGTAGCGGAGCGTGGATGCCGTAATGCCCATCAGCTGCGCCATTTCGCCGATCGTATAGGCCATGATGCGTTTCCTTTTCCCGTGTTTCGAAAGCTATCTTGACTTAAAGTGAGGTTTACATTGTAGCCTCTGTCGTGGAATTGATTCCACGTCGCCAAAAGGAGATGCATATTATGAAGACCGTCGATAAAGAGGAGTTCGACAAGGAAAACGTGTTCGGCCAAGGCATGCCCAATACGGGATACGCCCAATATTTCATCGGCAATTCGTATCTGAACGCCCTTACGCCGGATACCTGCTCCCTGCCCATCTCCAATGTGACGTTTGAGCCGGGATGCCGCAACAACTGGCATATCCACCATGCGACGACCGGCGGCGGCCAGGTGCTGATCTGCACGGCCGGTGAAGGCTGGTGCCAGATCGAAGGGGAGAAGCCGGTCAGCATGACGCCGGGAACGGTCGTCGTCGTGCCGGCCAACGCGAAGCATTGGCACGGCGCCAAGGCGGACAGCTGGTTCTCCCACATCGCCTTCATGATTCCCGGCACCGACGCCAGCAATGAGTGGCTTGAACCGGTGGAAGACGAATACTACAACACCCTGTCCGACTGAAACGGGCGAATTCTATTTGATGGGAGGCTCAGCGATGAATAGGGAAGAAATCGCGCAACAGAACAACGAACGATGGTTCGACGGCAACGCTTTCGGCGACTGCACGGCCGACCCGGAATTCCAGCGGATCGCGCAGCGTTTTCTGTGCGGGGAAGTGTTGGGCGAATCGGTGCTCAGCGACGTCCAGAAGGCGCTGATCATGCTGGTGTCGTTGACCGCCTGCCAGACGACCGCTTCGATCGCCTCCTACACGCTGGCCGCGTTGAAAGTGGGGGCCAAGCCGGAGGAGATCAAGGAGGCGCTGTACCAGTGCGCGCCATACATCGGTTTGGAAAAAGTGCGGTGCGCATTGACGGAAGCGAACAAGGCGTTCCGACAGGCCGGCGTCGAGGAAGATCCGCAGCCTCGCGGCACGGTGACGGAAGACACGCGTTTCGTGGACGGTCTCGCGGTGCAGCAGGGCATTTTCGGCGCGGACAACATCAACGGCATGCGCGAAGCCGCCCCGGAGGAGTTGAAGACGATGCAGGACCATCTGTCCGCCTACTGTTTCGGCGACTTCTACACGAGGACCGTTCTGGACGTGCGCATGCGCGAACTGGTCACGTTCTGCGCGATCTGCTGTCTCGGCGGCTGCGAGCCACAGGCGAAGGCGCATGCAGGGGCGAACATCAGCGTGGGCAACACCCGTGAAATGCTGATCGCGGCCATGATCCAATGCCTGCCGCTGATTGGCTTCCCCCGCACGTTGAACGCCATCGCCTGCATTGACGCGGTGACGAAGGCATAGGCCGAGAAGCGAATATCCACGGCCACGATCGCAAGGCCGCCGCATCCGAAACCGATCCATCACGGATCTGTTGATCGGATGCCGGCGGCCTTTGCGTATCCTCCCCGCAGACCGGCGTCCGATTATTCCAACGTATCCAAAATATCGTCGATAAGCAGACGCCCATGATCACCGTTCTTACGAAGGCGAGGGAAACGACGAAGCGCATTGGCGGGACTCGCGTCCGCGGCGCGGGCGACATTGGACTTGCTCGCACCATGATTCACGGCATTCTCCGCCAAACGATCCACCAAGGAGTCGGAAACCTGACGCAGCCTCTCCGCGACCCACACCTGACTCAATTCAGACGAAAGCCCGTAATCCTCGGCGACCTCGCTCGCAGCCTCCTGGACCGCCGCCCACAGCACCATGAACGGTTTGCTGTAATACATGATCTGCTCCTGCATATCCTCACCCTCAAGCGCCTGCAACGCCTTACGGTCGGACGTATTGTCAAACATATGCAACTCCCGCACACATCCCGCGACACTCCCGAAGCCTGTGGATAACTTCGTCCATCCGTCCACAATAGCCAGTCCGACTGGACGCGGACAACAACGACCCGCATGATAGAAGCGTGTGACGGGGCCGACCGCAAACAGTCCGGCAAAGGAGCTGAACGTGGACGAAACCACACGCCGCCGCAGAACATACCAGTACAGGCAGCAAGAACGAAGACAACGCAATAGGCGCAGCCTGCAGACACTGGCCGCAATCTGCCTGATACTCGTCGGCATGCTGACGGCAACGGCCATCATCCCATCCGCCGCGACAACCACATGGGCGGCCACATCCAGCGAAAACAGAGGCTGCAAGGCAACACTCGCATGGCCCGTATCCACACCGCGCATAACACGCGCATTCGACGGGCCGGAACAACCATGGCTGGCCGGGCACAGGGGAATGGACCTCAAAACCAGCCCCGACGACGCCATCTACGCCCCAGACGACGGCATCATCTCCTTCGCGGGAAAAGTCGCAGGAAAATCAGTCGTCAGCATCAAACACGGCAACACCACCTCAACATTCGAACCGGCCGTCACACGACTGCAAACCGGAGCCGCCGTCACGCGAGGCCAACACATCGCACAAGTCGAAGGCCTCTCAGACCATTGCGGCGACACCTGCCTGCACTGGGGCGTCAAACAGGCAGCCGACCAATACCTCAACCCGGAAACGCTCGCCACACCACAACGCATAGCGCTCAAACCGACCACAGACAGCCCATGAACCACGCGGCTGCACCGCAAGCCACGCCAAACCGCTGCGCCATAAGCGTGTATGTCCGGAAAACCCAACCCGTGCATGCCTATAATCCCGCATAGCAACACGTCGCCCGCCATCTGCCGACGCCGACGTGAACACAATGAAGGAGCAGCATATGCGCAACGAATACACGCGTCCACTGGAACACTCCATCGACACCGACAACAACCTGTTCTCCATCCTCGAAGAACGAGCGCAGCGCTCGCCGGACGGTCCCCTGGTCGAATATAAGGACGCGCATGGCGCGTGGCGGTCCTTCAGCGCCGCCGAATTCCACGACAAGGTCATCGCCATCGCCAAAGGCCTGATCGCACGGGGCATCATGCCCGGCGATTCCGTCTCGGTGATCGCGCACACCTGCTGGCAGTGGACCGCCTTGGACATGGCCATCATGTCCATCGGCGCATTGACCGTGCCCGTGTACGAGACGAATTCGCCGGCGCAGATCAAAATGATCTTCAACGATGCCTCCGTCGTGATGGCGTTCGCCGAAGATGACGCCCAACGAGACAAGATCGAACTGATCCGTGAGGACTGCCCGTCGCTCGGCGACGTCTATGTCATTCAGCTGGACGCCATCGACACCCTTATCGAATACGGCAAGAGCGTAAGCGACGCGGAATTCTACGAGCGTGAAAAATCCGTGCGCGGTACCGACCTGGCGACCATCGTATACACGTCCGGCTCCACGGGAACGCCGAAAGGCATTGAGCTGAGCCACGGCAACTTCATCTTCATCACGTATTCCGGCGTCCAGTCCATGCCGGACATCGCGTTGAAGCCGAATCGCCGTCTGCTGCTGTTCCTGCCGCTCGCGCACGTTTTCGCCCGCTACATGCAGTTCTTCTGCTTCGCGGGCAATGTGACGCTGGGCCTGTCCAGCAATCTCAAAACCATTCTGGCGGATTTCGCCGCGTTCAAACCGACCTTCATCCTGGCCGTGCCGAGGATTTTCGAAAAGATCTACAACGCCGCATCCCAGAAGGCCGGCACCGGCCTCAAGGGACGCATCTTCGCCGGAGCCACGCAGGTCGCCCGCGACTGGTCGTATGCGCAGCAGTCCGGTGACGGCATCCCCGCAATGCTGAAGATCAAGCATGCCCTGTACGACAAGCTGGTGTATTCGAGCATCATGGAGGTATTCGGCGGCAGCGTGGAATACGCGGTTTCCGGCGGCGCTCCTCTCGATGCCTCCATCGCCCACTTCTTCAACGGCGTGGGCCTGCCGCTGCTGGAAGGCTACGGCATGACCGAAACCTGTGCGCCGGCATGTGTGAATCCGACGGAAGGATACAAGATCGGCACCATCGGCCTGCCCCTGCAAGGCGTGTCCATGGGTGTCGACGAAGACGGCGAACTGTGCATCAAGAGCGCCGCGGTCTGCGTCGGCTATCACAACCATCCTGAGACCACGCAATCACAGATCGTTGACGGATGGCTGCACACCGGCGACCTGGGCTCGCTGGACGAGGACGGTTTCGTCACCATCACCGGACGCAAGAAGGACCTGATCATCACCGCAGGCGGCAAGAACGTGTCGCCTGGAGCCATGGAAGCGTCGATCATGACCTCGCCGGTGGTCAGCCAGTGCGTCGTCATCGGCGACCGAAAGCCGTTCATCGCGGCGATCATCTCCTTGGATCTTGCCGAAACGAATCTGTGGCTCACCGCGCAAGGTGCCGAAACCCTGTCTTCTTTGGAGGAAGCGGCAAAGAGCCCGATCGTTCGCGCAGAGGTCGACCGTGCGGTGAACAAGGCCAACGAGCTGGTGTCCCGCGCCGAATCGATCCGCAAATTCGAAATCGTCGCCGATGAATTCACCGAAGAGAACGGTCTGGTCACCCCAAGCATGAAGGCCCGCCGCCAGGCGGTGAACGAGCATTATCGCAGTCTGATCGACAATGTGATCTATACGCCGGCGAAGCGCTGATGCAAGTGCGGCCACGCTGTAGAGGCGTATGACGACTGTGGGCGGCATCGAATCATCCGATGCCGCCCACAGTCGTCATACGCCTGCCCTGATCCGCCCTGCTACAATCCGGCGTCGGCCAGCGAAATATATCCGGGTTCGATCAATGCGTCTTTAAGATTGGACGCGCTGACCGTCAGCGGATCTTCGGAAACGAGAGCCACGTTCTTCCTGCCGTTGACGGTTGTTTTGCCGATAAACGGCAGGCCCTCCAGCGGGATCCCGTTATTCAACGACATGCAGGTTTGCGCGGTGTCGTCGGCGATCTGCTTGCGGTCCTCCAATGCGGTCATCCACAGATTGCCGTTGACGATGTCCGGCATGGAGTCGAGATATGCGCCGTAGCCGGTGACGATGGGCCATTGCGCATTGGCGTCATCCTGCTCGTCGGAGCCGATGCCGGAGGCCCCGGAATCGGCTCCGCCCGCGTCGTCGCCGTCGGCCGGTGCTTTGATCGGATCGGGGACGGCGGATTTATTGAGATCGGGCTTGCCGGTGATGTTGTCGACGATGCCGGAAATGCTGATGGAAGGGTTGATGTCCGCGGAGGAGCCGACATATCCCATGTCATGCAGCGCGTCGATCACGCCATCGGCCACGTAGTCGTTCAATGCGATGACTCCGTCGATCGCGGTATGGGAGGTTCTGCCTTCGGCGTCGGCGTCAAGTCTGATGCCGAGCTCTCGCTCCACAGCAGCGGAATCGGTCGCATCGAAGACGACGGAACGCCAATCCTCATCGGTGCTGTCCGCGTCCAACAGTCCGGAAGGGCTGTACGCCCTCCCGTCGGCGAAATACGGTTGCAATACTTGCCAGATGCCGTGGAAAGCCTCCTGCGCGAACGTATCCGAATCCAGATCGGTCTCTTCGTCTCCGCTGTAGGGGAGCAGCACTTCGATCGATTTGGGATTATCCCTGCTGGCCTTGTCCAAGGCGAGCTTGCTGACCAGCTGTTCGGCCTGCAGCGTGCCGACCTGCTGCGGTGTGGACAATTCGACGAATGCGTCCGGAACGAAACCGTCGATGGTGTTGGACACCAGAACGACGTGCATGCCTGAATTCTGAGCCAGATTCAGGGCGGATACCAGGCGCGAGGCCGCATCCGCATAGTCGTCGTCATCGGAGGCGCCGTTTGCGGATGCGTCGTCATCCGATGCTGTTCCGTCGGCGGCGCCCGCATCGCCCGAATCCGCGGCGCCGTCGCCGTCTTGCGCATCGCCGTCGGGCTCATCGTCGGCGGAATCCCAATCGATATGGCGACCGACGCAATCGCCGTACTGCTGCGCCGCATCATCGGCTTCATACACGGGCGTCACCACCAATGTCACATCGTCCGTCCGTGCGCCGTCGCCGTCCTGCGCGTCGCCCTTGTCCTGCCGCGTCTCGTCGGCCATGCGTTCGACGACGTAATCCTGAATCGTCTGGCTCTGCTTCTCCAACGAATCATCGGTGTGCGCGCTGATGGAAGCCCGTTTGACGCCGCCGGCCTCCAGCGCCGCCGTCAGTTCGGACGTAAACGTATCCCATCTGTTGATGGGAGTGTGCTGAGAGAAAGTGAGACCATCCGAAGGCATGAAAATCGCGACTTCGCCATGCTGCTTGCCTTCGGAGGAAGTCGATGCCTGCCCATCGTCGCCGATGGACGCGTCATTCGGATTCCGGCAGGCACCAGATGCCGTGATCAGACCCATGCCAACGATTAACGCAATCAATCGTCTGAATGTCGCCGCGTTGTGCAATGCCATTATCGACCTCTGCTGTAAGTGTATGGACATCGGATGCAGACCGATTGTAGTAGCGGACATGGCAAAAGGCCCGATTCCTGCGTGTGGAACGCGATTGTCGGGCCTTTTTGCGTCTGTATGCCGGCTGTTTTGACGAATGCCGAAACGGGTTCAGGCGTTCAGGCGGCGTGCCAGTCCTTCGTCCAAGGCGTTCATGAAGCCCTCGGTATCCCGCCACGGCTGGTCCGGTCCGATCAGCATGGCCAGATCCTTGGTCATCACACCGGATTCAACGGTTTCGATGATGGTCTTTTCCAAGGTGTCGGCGAAATGCGCCACTTCCGGTGTGCCATCGAGCTTTGCGCGGTGACGCAGGCCGCCGGTCCAGGCGTAGATCGAGGCGATCGGATTCGTGGAGGTCTTCTCGCCCTTCTGCCAGCGGCGATAATGGCGTGTCACCGTGCCGTGCGCGGCCTCGGCCTCGACGGTCCGGCCGTCCGGCGTCATCAGCACGGAGGTCATCAGGCCAAGGGATCCGAAGCCCTGCGCGACGGTGTCGGACTGCACGTCGCCGTCATAGTTCTTGCAGGCCCACACATAGCCGCCATGCCATTTGAGCGAGCTGGCGACCATGTCGTCGATCAGACGATGCTCGTACGTCAGTCCGGCTTCTTCGTATTGCGCCTTGTATTCGGTTTCGAAGACCTCGGCGAAGATGTCCTTGAAACGGCCGTCATACGCCTTCAGGATCGTGTTCTTGGTGGACAGATATACAGGGTATCCGCGCAGCAGGCCGTAGTTGAAGCAGGCGCGCGCGAATCCGCGGATGGACTCGTCCAGGTTGTACTGCACTTGGGCCACGCCGGCGCCGGGATAGTCGAATACGACGTGTTCGATCGGCTCGCCGCCGTCTTCCGGCTGGAAGGTGATGGTCAGGCGTCCTGCCGAGGGGACCTTGAAATCCGTCGCCTTGTACTGGTCGCCGAATGCGTGGCGGGCGACGACGATCGGCTTGGTCCAGCCGGGAACCAGACGCGGGATGTTGGAGATCACGATCGGCTCGCGGAAGATGGTGCCGCCCAGAATGTTGCGGATCGTGCCATTGGGGGACTTCCACATGCGCTTGAGGCCGAATTCCTCCACACGGGCCTCGTCGGGCGTGATCGTCGCGCATTTGACGCCGACATGTTCTCGCTTGATGGCTTCGGCGGCGTCGATCGTGACCTGATCGTCGGTGGCGTCGCGGTTTTCGATGCCCAGATCATAGTATTCGAGATCCACGTCGAGATACGGCAGGATCAGGCGGTCCTTGATGTCTTTCCAGATGACGCGCGTCATCTCGTCGCCGTCGAGCTCGACGACCTTGCCCTCGACTTTGATTTTGGCCATGGAATGCACTCCTCGCGTTTTTTGAAGATTACCGGCTTCAAGTATTAGCGGATGATTGTTTCGTCCAGCGGCATTTGTCCAAAATCGTCTCCGACGCGGAGGGCGGCGTCGCCATCCGCTGTCATCACTCGGCATTAGCCTTGAAGGCATGTCTCAGGAAATTGAAATCGGTTTGGGTAAAAAGGGTCGTATGGCCTACTCCTTGGATGATGTTTCCATCGTCCCCTCACGCCGTACGCGCGACCCGCAGGACGTGCGCACCAATTGGCAGGTCGATGCCTATGAGTTCGATGTGCCGGTGATCGCGGCGCCTATGGATTCGGTGACGAGTCCGGCAACGGCCATCGCGATGGGCCGTATGGGCGCGTTGGGCGTGCTGGATCTGGAAGGCGTGTGGACGCGTTATGAGGATCCCCAGCCGATGCTGGACGAAATCGCCCAGCTGCCGAGCGAGGAGGCCACCCGTCGCATTCAGGAGATCTATGCGGAGCCGATCAGGCCGGAGCTGATCACGCAGCGTCTGCATGAGATCCGCGACGCCGGCGTGACCGTTGCCGGTGCGTTGTCGCCGCAGCGTACGCAGCAGTTCTATTCGACGGTCGTCGACGCCGGCGTCGACCTGTTCGTCATCCGAGGCACGGTGGTGTCCGCGGAACATGTCTCCACCGACCATGAGCCGTTGAATCTGAAGAGGTTCATCTACGACCTCGATGTGCCTGTCATCGTCGGCGGCGCCGCGAACTATACGGCCGCCCTGCATCTGATGCGCACCGGCGCCGCCGGCGTGCTGGTCGGCTTCGGCGGCGGTGCCGTGTCCGCCACGCGCGCCACGCTCGGCGTGCACGCCCCGATGGCGACGGCCATCGCCGATGTGGCCGAAGCTCGTCGCGATTACATGGACGAATCCGGCGGCCGTTACGTGCAGGTCATCGCCGATGGCGGCATGGGCACGTCAGGCAACTTCATCAAGGCTTTGGCTTTGGGCGCGGACGCCGTGATGTTGGGCGTTCCGCTGGCCCGCGCCACGGAGGCGCCCGGACATGGCAAGCATTGGGGGGCCGAAGCGCGCCATCAGACGTTGCCGCGTGGCTTCCGCACGGATGTCGGCACGGTCGCCTCGCTGCAGGAGATTCTGTTCGGACCAAGCCACATGGCCGACGGTACGACGAATTTCATCGGAGCGCTGCGTCGGGCCATGGCGTCCACCGGCTATGTGGACATCAAGAGCTTCCAGCGCTGCGGTGTTGCGGTGACTCCGTATAACCGCTGAAAACAGCTGCTTTCAATGGGTTCGTCGGGATTCGTCGCCGCGTGTGACGGCCGATTCGCATAATCGAGTTTTCCACTTATCCACAGGAGCGTCTTTCGTGTTTGACGATAGGCGCTCCTTTTCGTATTACTGGAATCATGCACGTTTACAATGACGTGCGATATGTCAATGCTGGCATGAAGAGAGTTAAGGAGACAGTGATGGCGAACGGATATTCCGAGGATCGGATCGACGATATATTGATCAAGCCGGATGAGGAAACGGGCTTTCGCGTGCCCTTCCTTTCGACGACCAGACGCCAGTTGCCCTGCTATGACGGTTTCATCGTCGTGGAATTGTCCAAGGAGCCGGTGCCGTACCATGTCGCCTGCTGCTTCGAAAGCGACTGGAATCCTGAAGACTGCCGCGCATTGATGCTGAGCACCTGCCGTATGGCGTGCAATACGACCGATATCGTGCGAGGGCGCATGCAGTTCGGCCGCATCACGCAGGTGATGACCGCGCCATGCGTCAAAAGGCTGGAAACGATGACCTATCTGATGGATACGGAAATGCGGGAACGCCCCGACCTTAAGGTGAGGCTGCACTATCTGCCGGTCATCCCGCATCTGATCCACGGCATGCTGGTCAGCGCCAGCACGCTGGAAATGACGGTGTACCTATCCATCGGCCCGGACGAGTACTGGGCGAACATCGTGTTCAAACGCATAGGAAGCCGGTGGATGTGCACGTTCGCCGATGTCGGATAGGGCCGGACGTCGCGCCGGCACGGACGTCGCGCCGGCATACCGGCGCCGGCGTGCGAGGCGACGCGCCGGGCTATAGTTGGACCTATGACGTTGAGAGAATACATACCAGATCCTGGATATGAGACCACCGAAAACGATACGGTCTACTCTTTGCTGGCCAAGCGCGCCGAAAGCGCGCCGAACGATCCCATCGCCCAGTGGCGGGACGAACGGGCCCAATGGCATACGGTGACCGCGCAGGAGATGCTCCGACGCGTGCAGGACGTCGCCAGGGGGCTGCTCGGCCTTGGGGTGAAGGCCGGCAACATGGTCGTCATCTATTCGGCCACATGCTACGAGTGGGGCGTCGTCGATTTCGCATGCGCCGCCATCGGCGCGGTCAGCGTGCCGATCTACGAAACCGATTCCCCGGCCCAGGCCGATTCGATCATCGACGAAATCGACCCGGTGATCGCCTTCGCGGGGGACGCCGCGCATGCGCAGACGCTGGAACAGATTCGCGACGACCATCCAGGTCTGAAATACGTATTCAATTTCCAGGCCGACGGCCTGGACGCCGTCGCCGATTTCGGCCATTCCGTGGCTACGGCGGAGCTCGATGCGGCGATCGGCGCCGTTCATGCCGACGACATGCTGACGATCGTGTACACATCGGGATCCACCGGACGCCCGAAGGGCGCGATGCTGTCGAACCGTAATTTCACCCATATCGTGCTCAACGGTTACGAGATCCTCGACGAAATGCTGTATCAGCCGAATCGTCTGCTGCTGTTCCTGCCGTTGGCGCATTGCTTCGCACGCTATATTCAGTACGTCGCCATCGGCGGGCACGGCGTGATCGGCTATGTCCCCAGCGCCAAGCACCTGTTGGCCGACCTGCGCAGCTTCAAACCCACATATCTGCTTGGCGTGCCTCGCGTGTTCGAAAAGGTCTATAACGCCGCCTCCCAGAAAGCGGGCGCAGGCTTGCAGGGACGTGTCTTCGCCAAGGCGGTGGATCATTTCGTGCGATGGTCGAAGGATGGGCAGAACGGTGTGCGCCATCCGTTCCAGGAGCGTCTGCTGCATATGTTCTTCATGAAAACGGTCGGCAAGTCCATCCGCTCCGCGCTCGGTCCCAACCTGCATTATCTCGCATGCGGAGGGGCTCCGCTGAACGTGGACCTGGCGCATTTCTTCAACGGCATGGACGACATCACCTTCATCCAGGGCTATGGCATGACCGAAACCGCCGCTCCGATGGTGGTCAACTGGCAGGACGACAATCGGGTCGGCTCCGTCGGCAAGCCCGGTCCGGGCATGGGCGCGAAGCTCGCCGACGACGATGAATTGCTGGTGCGCGGCCCCAATGTGTTCCTCGGCTATTACCGCAATCCGCAGATGACCGATGAGGTCAAAACGGCGGACGGATGGCTGCACACCGGTGATCTGGCGAGCCTCGACGACGATGGATTCGTCTACATCACCGGCCGCAAGAAGGACATCATCATCACCGCAGGCGGCAAAAACGTCAGCCCGGCTCCGATGGAAGACATCATCAACACATGCCCGGTCGTATCGCATACGGTCGTCGTGGGCGACGACAAGCCGTTCATCGCGGCGCTGATCGAACTCGACCCGGAAATGACGCGTTCGTGGCTGTCCAATCAGGGACTGGACTCGCGGATGCCGATGCAGGAGGCGGCGCAGAACGATGCGTTGCGCGCGTTCATCCAGCAATACGTCGACAAGGCCAACGCGACGGTCTCCCGTGCGGAATCGGTGAGGAAGTTCGTCGTGCTCGGCGACGAATTCACTCAGGACGAGGGAACGTTGACGGCCAGCATGAAGATGGTTCGTCCTAAGGTGCTGCAACGCTATGCCGATGTGATCGAAAACGTGCTGTACGCGCCGAAGGATCCCGCCAAGCCGCTGCCCAAAACCGTGCAGCTGCTCGACAAGACCGCGGAGCGGCTGCAGCAGGCTTCGGAAAACGTCAAGCAGGCGTCCGAAAGCGTCACGCCCAAGGTCCGTCATGCGCTTGACAGCATGCAGGAGAAAATCAAGAAGCAATCCGATGAAGACGAATCGGATGCGACCGACGCCGCGGCGCCGCGTCTGGAACAGCAGTGAGGAGAAAAACAGTGGCAATTCGTGAGATTCGCGTCGTACCGGATCCCGTTCTGCGCACCCCGTGCGATCCGATCACCAAGATCACGCCGGCGGTGGAGCGTCTGGTGCGGGATCTGCTGGATACGGTGGACGATCCGGGGCGTGCGGGCCTGTCGGCCAATCAGATCGGCGTCAACCTGCGTGCGTTCTCCTACAACATCGACGGCAAGACCGGCTATGTGCTCAATCCGGTGCTGGAAGAGAAAAGCGGCGAACAGTACGGTGATGAAGGCTGCCTGTCCGTGCCCGGACTGTGGTACAAGACCCGTCGGGCCGACTACGCCCGCGTGCGCGGCATCGATCTGGAAGGCAGGGAAGTCGTACTTGAAGGCTCCGGCCTGATGGGCCGCATGCTGCAGCATGAATGCGACCATCTGGACGGCCATGTCTACCTTGACCGTCTGGAGAAGGAAGAACGCCGCGCCGCGATGCGCATGATGCGTTCCGGTCGCTGATCCGTCCCCTAATAAGGCGATACCGTGGCCCCGCCGTTATCGGATGCGATATGGCAGGGCCATATGCTATCGTAGAGGCTTGTGTGTCACCCCGGTGGAAAACGGAGTCGCAACCGTTCGAAGCCAACCATTATCGTCAACCGACGCACAAAATTCGCGCCATGCTCGCGACGACCTGTGTCGGTCGGTCACATCCCGTACGGATGGACTGCACGCAGGTACGCATGGCCAGGCAAGAACCGACAAGAAAGAGGTAGCGATACCATGGCTCAGATCAATATGAGCGATATGCTGAAGGCCGGCCTGCACTTCGGCCACCAGACCCGCCGCTGGAACCCGAAGATGAAGCAGTTCATCCTCACCCAGCGCAACGGCATCCACATCATCAACCTGTTCAAGTCCCTTGAGCAGATCGACAAGGCTTATGACTTCATCAAGGCCACCGTCGCCCACAACGGCACCGTGCTGTTCGTCGGCACCAAGAAGCAGGCCCAGGAAGCCGTGTCCGCTCAGGCCACCCGCGTGAACATGCCGTATGTCTCCGAGCGCTGGCTCGGCGGCATGCTGACCAACTTCCAGACCGTGTCCAAGCGCGTGAACCGTCTGAAGGAACTCGAAGAGATGGACTTCAGCGATGTCCGTGGCTCCGGCCTGACCAAGAAGGAGCTGCTGCTCCTCGAGCGCGAAAAGGACAAGCTGGCCAAGCAGCTGGGCGGCATCCGCAACATGACCCGCACCCCTTCCGCGATGTTCGTCGTCGACATCAACAAGGAAGCCCTGGCCGTTGAAGAAGCCCACAAGCTGGGCATCCCGGTCATCGCCCTGGTCGACACCAACGCCGATCCGGAAGCCGTCGAATACCCGATCGCGGCCAACGATGACGCCATCCGCGGCATCGAACTGCTGACCAGCCTCATGGCTGACGCAGTGGCCGAGGGCCTGCTGGAACGTTCCGGCAAGGGCGCCAAGGCCGAAGGCGAAACCGAGCAGCCGATGGCCGCTTGGGAGAAGGAGCTGCTGACGGAAGGCGCTCCGGCCGCTGAAGCCGAAGGCGAAGCCAAGGCTGAGTGAGACCTTGGATACGATGGGAGGTGACAAGCCTCCCATCTGTCTGGGATAAGTAGATTCTTTAGAGGAGACAAACCAATGGCAGCAATCACTGCAGCTCTGATCAAGCAGGTGCGCGAAGAGACCGGCGCCGGCATGATGGACGTGAAGAAGGCTCTGACCGAAGCCGAAGGCGACGTCGCACGCGCCAAGGAAATCATCCGCGCCAAGGGCATCCAGGCCGCCGGCAAGCGTGAAGGCCGCAAGGCTCAGGAAGGCACCATCGCCTCCACCGTCGTCGAGTCCGCAGCCGGCCAGACCGGTTACGCCGTCGAACTGAACTCCGAGACCGACTTCGTGGCCAAGACCCCGAAGTTCGTCGATTTCGCCAACGAAGTGCTGGGCTACGCCGTCAAGGCCGAAGCCAACAGCGCCGACGAACTGCTCGCAGCCGCCGCCGAGAACGGCACTGTGAAGGAAGCCATCGAAGAAGCCGCCGCTCTGTTCGGCGAGCATGTCAAGGTCGGCCAGTTCGCCAAGGTCGAAGGCCCGCATGTCGAGGTCTACGCCCACAAGAAGTCCGCGGAAATGCCGCCGAGCATCGTCGCCATGATCGCCACCGACGAAGCCGGTGCCGCCGTGGCCCATGAAGCCGCTCTGCAGATCTCCGCAATGGGCGCCCAGTGGCTGACCCGCGAAGACGTTCCGGCCGATGTCGTCGAATCCGAAACCCGCGTCGCCACCGAGAAGTCCCTTGCCGAAGGCAAGCCGGAGAAGATCGTTCCGAAGATCGTCGAAGGCCGTCTGAACGCCTTCTACAAGGAGAACGTGCTGCTGGAGCAGGCCTACGTCAAGGACCCGTCCAAGACCATCGGCGACCTGTTCAAGGAAGTGGGCGGCCAGGCAGTGGCCTTCGCCCGCGTCGAGGTCGGCAAGGGCGAAGCCGAGTGAACCGACGGTTCACCGATTCGTCCGATCTGACGATTGAATGAAGGTCGGCCGCGCATCATTGCGATGCACGGCCGACCTTTTTGCTGCCATCGACGGCATGCCGCGGGCCCGCGATCGTCACACGCCGAAAGCGAATGAACGAAAACCGCTTCGCCGACGGGTAATCTGGAATGAAAATCTCCGTATCAGACGACGGGAGGGACAGGCAATGTCCACATTGGCAGATGGCAATATACTGTGGCGCCAGCGCAAGCGCAACTGGTGCCGCACACCGTTCACGTTCACCGTATACACGTTGACCGATCAGGAACTGTCTGTGAAAAGCGGCATCCTCAACGAGCGTTTCAATCTGGTCAAACTGTTCCGCATCGTCGACATCAGCATCGAACGCACTCTTCTGCAGCGCATATTCGGCATGTCGACTTTGGTCCTGAACACGCATGACCGTTCCTCGCAGGACGGCATCATACGTTTGACGAATGTCATCGACGGCTTCGCCGTTCGGCAATTGCTGCAGGATGCGGTTGACGAGTCCCGAAACGCGAACGGCATGTCTGCACGCGAATTCATCGACGGCGATCCGAACGATTACGGCGAGGATTTCGGTCAATGACCGTTTCCTCCAACGATCGACTCCATGGGGTTCGCGGAAGTGTCCGATCGATGCGGCGCGGCCATTGCGGGCATAACGCCACTGTCTTCGTTAACAGATAGTCTGGAAGACGGTAATTTTCGTGGTTTTTCAGGCAAGAAAGGCTGTATATGACTGGCGAAAACGCATCCGTCAAGCCCCGTAGGGTGCTGCTGAAGCTGTCCGGTGAAGCATTCGGCGGCGGTCGCGTCGGCATCGACACAAAGGTGATTCGTCGTATCGCGGAGGAAATCGTGCCGGCTGTCCAGCAGGGCGTGCAGGTCGCCGTTGTGACCGGCGGCGGTAATTTCTTCCGTGGCGCCGAACTGCAGCAGGCGGGCATCGACAGGTCCCGCGGCGATTACATGGGCATGCTCGGTACGGTGATGAACTGTCTGGCATTGCAGGACTTCCTGGAGCAGGAGGGACAGGCGACCCGCGTGCAGACCGCCATCACGATGGGGCAGGTCGCCGAGCCGTATATTCCGCTCAAGGCCATTCGCCATCTGGAAAAGGGACGCGTCGTGATCTTCGGCGCCGGTGCGGGCATGCCGTACTTCTCCACGGACACGGTGTCCATCCAGCGTTCCCTCGAAATCCACTGCGACGAAGTGCTGATGGGCAAGAACGGCGTCGACGGCGTGTACACCGCCGACCCGCGCAAGGATCCGCAGGCCAAGCTGTTCAAGACGTTGGACTACAACCGTGCGCTTGTCGACAATCTTGCCGTGATGGATGCGTCCGCACTGTCGATGGCGCGCGACAACAAGCAGTGCATCCGCGTGTTCGGCCTGGAGGAGAAAGGCAACGTGACCCGCGCCCTGCTCGGCGAGAACATCGGCACTTTGGTCTCCCAAGCCGACGCGACGCTTGCCTGAACACGCTGGATGGCGGCCGGCGACGGCTGTCAAGAGCATTCAAAGGCGAATCAGCAAGTACAATCAAACCCAACCACCTATCAAAGGAGCAACCAATGGCGAATCTTGTAGACCAGGCCAAGGAACAGATGGCCAAGACCATCGAATCGACGAAGGAGAACTTCTCCGGCATCCGCACCGGCCGCGCCAATCCGGCCCTGCTGAACGGCATCACCGTGGACTACTACGGCGCCCCGACGCCGCTGAAGGCCGTCGCCACCATCGGCGTGCCGGAGCCGCGCACGCTGGCCGTCACCCCGTTCGACGCCTCCCAGGTCAACGCCGTCGAAAAGGCTCTTCGCGATTCCGACCTCGGCGCATCCCCGCGCCGTGACGGCAACGTGATCCGCTTGACCATGCCGGAGCTGACCGAGGAACGCCGCAAGGAATACGTCAAGCTCGCCAAGGGCAAGGCGGAGGACGGCAAGGTCGCCGTGCGCAATATCCGCCGCAAGGCCAAGGAAAGCATCGACAAGGCCGTCAAGGACGGCGAGATGGGTGAGGACGAGGGCGATCGTCTGCTCAAGGAGCTCGACAAGGTCACCAAGACGACGACCGACGAGCTCGATGCCCTGCTGGAATCCAAGCAGAAGGAGATCATGGAGGTCTGAGGCTTCCATGTCGAGTGCTGCGTCCGTCATTTGACCTTGCAACCGTAGGAGCGTTTGACGGGCGCAGTTATCATGTCGAACGCGGTCTATGCGTCAACGAAGGAGCGTGAATTGGGGCAGCTCGAACAGCGTGAACGGGAAGCCGAGCAGACTCTGGCCGATATCAACAGGAAAACCGGGCGCAACATGCCTCAGGCCATCGCCACGGGTGTGTTGCTTGTAGCGGTCATTCTCGCATGTCTGCTGATCAGCATCGATCTGTTCGTCATATTGATCGTCGCGTTCATGATACTGGCGTTGTGGGAGCTGCGCGTCGATTTCGCCACAGCGGGATTGCATATTCCGGTCGTCATGCTGTGGCTGTGCTCCGCGGTCACATTGCTGACCACGTACTACTCACCGCACCATATCGTGGCCATGTCCGTATGCGTGCTGGTATCGCTGCTGCTGGTGGCTGTCGCGGCCAGCGCGAAAATCTCCTTCGGCAGCCGCCTGAGCCTTGCCGTGGCCGACAAGCTGTCGCATACCGACGCCAACGCGCGTCTGGAATCCTCCTTCAACCACGAGGAAGGCGAACGGCGCCACAGCCGACTGAGCCACGTCGCGGTTTCGATGTTCACCGTGCTCTACATTCCTCTTCTGGCATCATGCTTGGTGATTGCTCTGACCTTCAACGGTCATCCCGTCGCCCATGCCATCATGCTGGTATTCCTGCCGGCATTGAGCGATACCGGCGGCCTTATCGCTGGCGCATGGCTGGGCAAGCACAAGCTGTCGCCGCGCATCTCCCCGAAGAAATCGGTGGAAGGACTGATCGGCTCGGTGCTGTTCGCCATGGTCGGCGCCTTCGCGATCTTCGCCGCGACCTATGACGCAACGCAATTCGCGGCCTACTGGTGGACTCCGATCGTCGCCGGCATAGTGACCGGCATCGTCGGCACTTTCGGCGACCTGTGCGCTTCGATGCTCAAACGCGATATCGGCATCAAGGATATGGGGCATCTGCTCAAAGGCCATGGCGGCGTGATGGACCGCGTCGATTCCATTCTGCTGTCCGCGCCGTTCCTCTGCCTGCTGCTGTGGTCCACCGGCTTGTAATGCGCGACCGGCAACGGCCGGAACCGAATATAACCAATCCCCATCGGAAAGAATCAATGAGCGAATTCAGATCAGTCGCATCCAATGACATCTCCAATGACGCACCGGAAAGCGGCATCACCCCGGGCGGCACTTCCGGTGCGTTTCGCGACGTGCTGTCGAAGGACCACGCCCGTCGCGGCAAACCGCCCGTTCACTTCGCCGATATGAGCGAAGCGGAACGCATCGAATGCGCCGCGGGATTGGGATTGCCGAAATTCCGCGTCAAGCAGCTCGCCAATCATTATTACGGCCATTTCGACGTCAACGCCGAGGAATTCACCGATTTCCCTGCGGCGAAGCGCGCCGAGGCCGCTGCGACGTTCTTCCCGACGCTGATCACCGAAGTGACGCGCCAGATCGCCGACCAGGGCACCACCGTCAAGACATTGTGGCGGCTGTTCGACGGCTCCCTGATCGAATCCGTGCTGATGCGCTATCCGACGCGCACCACATTGTGCATTTCCAGCCAGGTCGGCTGCGGCATGGGCTGTCCGTTCTGCGCAACCGGCAAACTGGGGCTCACCCGCAACATGTCGACCGGCGAAATCCTTGAGCAGGTGCGTGTGGCGGCCAAGATGATGCGTGACGGCGAGGTCGCCGGCGGTCCGGGCCGCTTGAGCAACATCGTGTTCATGGGCATGGGCGAGCCGATGGGCAATTACAAGTCCGTGCTTTCGGCGGTACGCCAGATCAGCGCGATGCCGCCGGAGGGCTTCGGCATCTCCGCACGCAACATCACCGTGTCGACGGTCGGCGTCGTTCCAGGAATCAGAAAGCTGACCGACGAAGGCATTCCGGTGCGTCTTGCGGTGTCTCTGCATGCGCCGAGCGACGAGCTGCGCGATGAGCTTGTGCCGATGAACAAACGTTTCAACACCACGCAGGTATTGGACGCCGCGCACGACTATTTCCTGTCGTCCAAGCGCCGCGTCAGCATCGAATACGCGTTGATGCGTGGCATCAACGATCAGGAGGAACACGCCCGCCTGCTGGCCAAGCGCCTGAACCATTACGGCGACAATTGGGCGCATGTCAATCCGATTCCGCTTAATCCGATCGAAGGCTCGAAGTGGACGGCCTCCAAGCCGGAGGATGAGCGGCGATTCCTTGAAATCCTGCACAATGCGGGCATCACCGCCACCTTGCGCGACACTCGAGGCCAGGATATCGACGGTGCCTGCGGGCAGTTGGCGGCCAAGGAGAAGCCGGTCCAGAATATGGACTGAAAACATGGGCCGAAGCGTCTCTCGCGAACAATAGGCAACGAACGGCCCCGCCGGGGCGAATATGCGAGATCAGAGATCGGGAGGGAATCATGTCGCTGGCGGTACGAGTCATACCGTGTCTTGACGTCGATGCGGGCCGGGTGGTCAAAGGCGTGCATTTCGAGAACCTGCGCGACGCCGGCGACCCGGTCGAGCTGGCCCGCGAATACTACCGGCAGGGCGCCGATGAACTGACGTTCCTTGACGTGACCGCCTCCAGCTCGCATCGCCGCACGATGGTGGACGTCGTCTCCCGTACGGCCGAACAGGTGTTCATACCATTGACGGTCGGTGGCGGAGTGCGCACGCCGGAGGATGTGGACTCTCTGCTGCGCTGCGGCGCAGACAAGGTCGGCGTGAACACCGCGGCGATCAACGATCCGACGTTGATCAGCCGCGTCGCCCAACGTTTCGGCAACCAGGTGCTGGTGTTGTCGGTGGACGCCCGCCGTGAGCGGGGGGAGCGGCATACCGAATCCGGTTTTGAAGTGACTACGATGGGCGGTCGCAAATCGACCGGCATCGACGCCATCTGGTGGGTGAAACGCGCTGAAGAGCTGGGCGCCGGGGAGATCCTGCTCAATTCGATGGACGCCGATGGCACTCAGCAGGGCTTCGACCTGGAAATGATCAGGGCCGTCCGCCGTGAAGTGAAGATTCCGATAATCGCCTCCGGCGGCGCAGGCAAGGCCGCTGATTTTCCGCCCGCGATCGAAGCGGGCGCCGACGCGGTGCTCGCCGCATCGATTTTCCATTACGGCAAGGTGACCATCGGCGAGGTCAAGGACGCCATCCGCGCCGCCGGTCATGCCGTACGCTGAATGTGTCTGGGGGAGAGGCAAAGCATGATGACGGATCAATACGATAATTCCACCGTTCTCGACCCGCGCATCGCCGGGCGGTTGAAGCTTGACGACAAGGGCTTGGTGGCGGCCGTGATCCAGCAGTACGATTCGAAGGACGTGCTGATGGTCGGCTATATGAACGCTGAAGCGCTGCGGCGCACGCTGACCGAAGGCCGCGTGACCTTCTGGTCGCGTTCCCGTCAGGAGTATTGGCGCAAGGGCGATACCTCCGGCCATGCGCAGTATGTCAAATCCGTATCGTTGGATTGCGATGGCGATGCGCTGCTGGTCGAAGTCGATCAGGTCGGCGCCGCCTGCCATACCGGAAAGCGGTCGTGCTTCCTTGAGGGCGGCCCGTTGCCGGCGGTGGAAGGCGTACGCCCGTAAACGCCGTTCCGTTCCAAAAACGTGCCCACAATGTAGGATATGCCCGGTTCGGGACTGTTCGTGCGGCATACAGTGGTGAGTGATCATAGTCAACGATCGCCAACCCACTGAGGAGAATCATGTCGGTACTGGACGAACTCGTAGCGGGCGCGCTGGAAGACCAGCAGGCCCGTGAACGCATCCTGTCGCTCGAATCGCTCAAGCGGACCGCAATCGCGGCTCCTGCGGCGCTCGACGCGACACGATGGCTTCGCCAGCCCGACTCCGTTCCGGTGATAGCCGAAATCAAGCGTTCCTCTCCGTCCAAAGGCCATCTTGCCGATATCTCGGACCCGGCAGGACTCGCCCGTGAATACGAGGAGGGCGGAGCCAGCGCGATTTCCGTGCTTACCGAAGGCCGTCGTTTCGAAGGAAGCCTTGACGACCTGGATAAGGTGCGGTCGGCTGTGCGGATCCCCGTATTGCGCAAGGACTTCATCGTCACCGAATACCAGATCTGGGAAGCCCGCGCCCACGGCGCCGATCTGGTGCTGCTGATCGCCGCCGCGTTGGATGACGGGCGATTGCGCAATCTGCTTGATCTGACGCATCAATTGGGCATGCATGCGCTCGTCGAAACGCATGACCGGGACGAAATCCGGCGCGCGGTGGCCGCCGGCGCGCGGATCATCGGCGTCAACGCCCGCAACCTGCACGACCTTGAGGTGGACGTCGCCGTATATCGTCAGCTGTGCGACGACCTGCCGGAAGACGTCATTAAAGTCGCCGAATCCGGTGTCTTCGGCTCGTGCGAAATCGACGAATACGCCCGTGCGGGCGCGGACGCCGTGCTCGTCGGCGAAGGCGTGGCCACGGCCCGCGACCATGCGTTGGCGGTGCGGCGCCTGGTCGCGGCCGGGAAAACGGTCAAAGCGTCCGAGCGCATGCCGTTGAGCGAACATGAAGGCCCGTACTTCGGCCGTTTCGGAGGACGCTACGTGCCTGAAGCGCTGATCGGAGCGCTGGACGAACTCGAGCGCGTGTATGACGAGGCGAAGGCCGATCCGGAATTCCGGAAGGAATTGGACAGGCTGAACCGTCAGTATGTCGGACGCCAATCGCCATTGACCGAAGCGCCGCGTTTCGCGCAGCGTCTGGCCGAAAAAACCGGCATCCGGCCGCGCGTGTTCCTGAAACGTGAGGACCTCAACCATACCGGCGCCCATAAGATCAACAATGCGCTCGGACAGGCGCTGCTGGTCAAGCGCATGGGCAAGACGCGCGTCATCGCCGAAACCGGTGCGGGCCAGCACGGCGTGGCCACCGCGACCGTGTGCGCGATGATGGGCTTGAAATGCCGTATCTACATGGGCCAGATCGACGCCCGGCGTCAGGCGCTGAACGTGGCCCGCATGCGCATGCTCGGCGCCGAAGTCGTGGAAGTGACGCTGGGCGATCGCATCCTGAAGGATGCGATCAACGAGGCGCTGCGTGACTGGGTGACGAACGTCGCCGATACGCATTACCTGTTGGGAACCGTCGCCGGGCCGCACCCATTCCCGACGATGGTGCGCGATTTCCAGAAGATCATCGGCGAGGAGGCGAAGCGGCAGCTGCGGGATTGGTATGGCATCGACCATCCGGACGCGGTGTGCGCCTGCGTCGGCGGCGGTTCGAACGCCATTGGCGTCATGAACGCCTTCCTTGACGACGAGCGTGTGAATCTTTACGGCTACGAAGCCGGCGGCCACGGCCCGGACAGCGGGCGCCACGCGATCCGCTTCGCGCCCGGCACCGGCGAGCTCGGCATGTTCCAGGGTGCGAAGAGCTATCTGCTGGAAAACGAGGAAGGCCAGACCCTCGACACGTATTCGATTTCCGCGGGCCTCGACTACGCGTCCGTCGGCCCCGAGCATGCATGGCTCAAGGAGATGGGACGAGTCCGGTATTCATGGGCCACCGATGAGGAGGCCATGTCCGCGTTCAAGGATCTGTGCGAAACGGAAGGCATCATCCCCGCAATCGAAAGCTCGCACGCTTTGGCCGGCGCCTATAAGGCGTGCGCCGATCTGAAGGCCAAAGGCTACGAGCATCCGGTGATGATCATCAACGTCTCCGGCCGTGGAGACAAGGACATGAACACCGCCGGCAAGTGGTTCGGATACCTGACCGACGAACAGGCGGCCGCGTTGGAAGCCAACGGCGTGCCGGGCAGCGAAACCTGCGGACGATAGGCATGGGGCGGAAAGGGACGAATCGCATGAACGACACAACGATGACCCGCGTCGAGCGCAACGCGGAACGCCGCACGGAGGCTTTGCTCTCCCGCTTCAAGGCAGATGACAGGCCCGCTTTCATCGGCTACCTGCCATATGGGCTCCCCGATCCGGATTCCTCTGCGGCCGCGTTGGCCACGATGGTCAAACATGGCGTGGATATGGTGGAAATCGGTCTGCCGTATTCCGATCCGGTCATGGACGGTCCCGTCATCCAGGCGGCTTCGCAGATTGCATTGAACGCAGGCGAACGCATCGCCGGCGTATTCCGGGCGGTCGAGGCCGTGGCCGAAGCCGGTGGCGTGCCGCTGATCATGAGCTATTGGAATCTGATTTACCACTATGGCGTCGAACGTTTCTCACGCGACCTGTCGAACGCCGGCGGCGCAGGCCTGATCACACCGGATCTGATCCCCGATGAGGCCGGTGAATGGATCGAGGCTTCCGACAGGTATGGATTGGACCGCATATTCCTGGTATCTCCGGATTCGGCCGACGAACGTCTTTCCGTGGTCGCCCGCGATGCGCGCGGCTTCGTATATGCGGCGGCGCGCATGGGCGTCACCGGCGAACGCGATGACATCGGCACTTCGCCGGAAACCCTGGTCGCAAGAACACGTCGCGCCGGAGCCGAAAACGTATGCGTCGGCATCGGCGTCTCCACCCCCGAGCAGGGGGCGACCGTCGGCCGATACGCGGACGGCGTCATCGTCGGATCGGCATTGGTGCATACGCTGCTCGACGAAACCGGGCGCGGCGCGTTGCCGGTGAAGGCCGGCCTGTCGGCGCTGGCGGCGAAAACCGAGGCGATGGCCGAAGGCGTCCACAACGCCCGGCGGCACTGACGCGGCAGGAAGATCCACGGGAGCCGGCCGGCCGATGCATCCGTGCGGAGGAACATCGGCGCATGCCGTGCCTTATGCTCGCCGCGCGGAAGTTCACGCCCGTTTTGGCTGCGTCGTATCGCACAAAAGCCGGATCCCGAAGACGGAAGGCTATAGGATAAGGAACCATGACACTTGCATATATCCCATCCCCGCCGATTTCGCTGTTCACCATCGGACCGCTGACCATTCACATCTACGCGCTATGCATTCTCGCCGGCATCGTGCTGGCGGTATGGATCACCAATACGAGGTGGAAGCGTTTGGGCGGCGACTTCGACCAGATTCTGGATATCACGCTGGTCAGCGTGCCGATCGGCATCATCGGCGCGCGCGTATACCACATCATCACCACGCCGGAACGATTCTTCGGACCTGACGGCGATTGGGTGGAAATGTTCCGCATCTGGAACGGCGGCCTGGGCATCTGGGGCGGCATCGCCTTCGGAGCGGTCGCAGCCTGGCTGTGGTGCCGCCATAAGCATTATCCGATGGCATTGCTCGCCGATGCGATCGCGCCGGCGCTGCTGGTCGCCCAAGCCGTCGGGCGTCTGGGCAATTGGTTCAACCGCGAACTGTACGGCGCGGAAACGACGCTGCCCTGGGGTCTGAGCGTCGACGACAGCGCAACGCTGTATCATCCGACGTTCCTGTATGAGCTGATCTGGAATCTGATCGGCGCCGCGCTGCTGGTATGGGTCGGCCGTAAGACCGCGAACGTCCTGAAGGCCGGTTCGCTGTTCACCATGTATGTGATGTGGTATACGGCGGGGCGCACCTGGATCGAAGCGCTGCGCATCGATTACGCGCACACGTTCCTCGGCGTGCGCGTAAACGTCTGGGTCTCGATCGTCGTGTTCGTGCTCGGCGTCATCGCCTTCATCGCCGTGCAACGTCTGGGACGCATGACCGACGAACTTGTCGTGACGCTGCGCGAGGCGACCGCCCGCGAAACGGCTGCCGCTCAGACGTCCGACCATGATGCGGTTTCCTCCGACGGCGCGTCCGCCGGCACGCGGGACGATTCGGAGGCTCCGAACGCCGCCCGCGGCGCGGAAAAGAGTGAACAATCCGTACCAATGGGTGAAATTCCCGCCCAACAAGCCTGATCCAAGTCGCTTACCCTCCATAGAATGAGAGCCATGACTATTCAAATCGCACCTAGCATCCTGTCCGCTGATTTCTGCAATCTCGAGCGTGACCTCAAGGCCATCGCCAACGCCGATCTGGTTCACGTCGATGTGATGGACCACCATTTCGTCCCGAACCTGACGTTGGGCGAGCCGATCGTCAAGCGCATCTGCGAGGTCACCGATCTGCCGGTGGACGTCCATCTGATGATCGAGGACCCGGATCGCTGGGCTCCGGAATACGCCAAGCTGGGCGCGGCCTCCGTCAGCTTCCACATGGGCGCCGCCCACGCTCCGGTGCGTCTGGCCCGCCAACTGCGTGAAATGGGCTGCAAGGCATGCTTCGCCGTACGCCCGGCCGAACCGGTCGAACCGATCTTCGACATTCTCGACGAATTCGACATGATTCTGATCATGACCGTCGAGCCCGGATTCGGCGGCCAGAAGTTCCTCGACAATCAGATGGCCAAGGTCCGTCGCCTGCGTGACGAGATCACCCGCCGCGGCCTCGCCACGAAGATCCAGGTGGATGGCGGCGTCAGCCCCTCCACGGCGCATATCGTCGCCGAAGCGGGCGCCGACGTGCTGGTCGCCGGTTCCGCGGTATACGGCGCGGAAAATCCGGCCGAAGCCATCGACTCCATCCGCGACGAAGCCGAGGCCGCATTCAAAGCCTGACCATCTGGTTTGAAAGGACTCTTCCGATAATGAAGACGTTTGAATCGTTGTTCGAAGAATTGAGCGCGAAGGCCGCATCACGTCCGGAAGGCTCTCTGACCGTCGACGAATTGGACAAGGGAACGCATTTCATCGGCAAGAAAATCGTCGAAGAGGCGGGGGAAACCTGGATCGCGGCGGAATATGAGGGTGCCGAACGCACAGCCGAGGAGATGAGCCAGCTGATCTATCATCTGCAGGTCATGATGATCGATCGCGGCATCACGCTGGAAGATATCTACAAGAACCTGTAACGCCGGATCCGCGCACGCGCTGATGGCGTTTGCGGACGCCGCGCAAGACAGGACCTTCCTGTCAAGCGTGGCGTCCGCATGTCCGCATATCCGGCCTGAGGAGGAATCATGTTGAGAATCGCCGTGCCCAACAAGGGCATGCTGTCCGAACCCGCTTGGAATATGCTGTCGGAGGCCGGCTACCGGCTGCGCAGCAATCCGCGTCAGCTTGTCGTGGACGATCCCGACAACGATGTGGAACTGTTCTACCTGCGTCCGCTCGATATCGCGGTCTATGTCGGCCGCGGCACGATCGATGTCGGCATCACCGGCCATGATCTGCTGCTCAATTCCGGCACTGACGCGCAGGAGCATCTGCAGCTCGGATTCGGCGCCTCGACGTTCCGTTTCGCGGCCCCCAACGATTCCCCGATTAATTCGCTTGCCGACATCGAAGGCAAGCGGGTCGCCACTTCGTTCGACAAACTGGTCCATGACTATCTGGTCGAACACGGCATCAACGCGGAAACCATTCATCTGGACGGTGCGGTGGAATCCTCCGTGCAGCTGGGCGTCGCCGATCTGATCGCCGACGTGGTTTCGACCGGTACGACGCTGCGCAATGCCGGGCTTCGTATCTTCGGCGATCCGATCGTCCATTCCGAAGCGGTGCTGATCCGTTCCCCGCGCCTTGCCGAGGATGACGAACGTCTGGTCAAGCTGAGCCGCCGACTGCAGGGCGTGCTCACGGCGCAGCGCTACGTGCTGATGGATTTCGACATCCCGGTCGACAAGGTCACCGCTGCGGTGGCCGTGACCCCTGGTTTCGAAAGCCCGACGATTTCGCCGCTGCACGACAAGCAATGGTCTGCGGTGCGCGTGATGGTGCCGAAGGCGAAGGTCAATCAGCTTATGGATGAACTCTACGAGGTCGGCGCGCGCGGTATCATCGTCACTGCACTGCAGGCTTCGCGAATCTGATTTGAAGGTATGATTGAACGGGTGATGAATAACCAAACGCATCAGAAGTACAGTCCGGAGGCTCGGGATGTGTTGTTTACCGTTCCGAACGCCATCAGTTTGCTGCGCATTGCGTCGATTCCCGTGATCGCCATGCTGATTTCCAGACATGAGATGGTGTCGGCTTTGGTGCTGATCGCCGTTTCCGCCGCTTCGGACGGCGTCGACGGCATCATCGCCCGTACGTTCAACCAGGTCAGCAAAGTAGGGCAGATCCTCGACCCCATCGCGGATCGCCTGCTGATTTTCTGCAGTATCCTGGCTCTCGGTCTTGCCGGCGTCATTCCATGGTGGATGCTGATCGTCGTGGGGCTTCGCGATCTGATCATGGCGGTGCTGATCGTGATGCTGGCCCAGCATGACTATGGTCCGCTTCCTGTGCATTTCGCCGGCAAAACGGGTACGGCCTTGCTGATGGTGGCCATTGTCGTGATGATCTTCGCGGATATCGGGAACAATCCCGCTTCGCGGCTGCTCAATTATTTCGGTATCGCCGCCTGTATCTGGGGTGTCGTCCTGTACTGGCTTGCGGGATATATCTACATGCGTCAGGGGTTTGCCCTGATCGCTGCGGACAGGCGATCTGCCGATGGTGAATGAGCCTTCCGTACGCAATCGCTTTCCTGTGCAGCAGGAGAACATGCCGACGAAGCGTCGCGCGGTGTTTTCCCATTCGTTTGCCGGTTTGGAATCGCATCATGCCCCTGCTCCGGGAAGCATCGGCGTGGCCCGTCCCCATCATAGGAAAACCGATGATGACTCGCTTCGTTTGATTGACGATCTGACGAATCGTCCCATGGATATGCTGTATACGGATGCGCGTCTGCTGCAGCGTCCGTCGTCTCCGGTTTCATTATGGACGACGCGTATCATCGTTTTTCTTATCTGCATCGTGGTCGGTTTGGCCGGTTCCATCTTCGTCAAACAGTTGAGCACGGATCCGCGCCGCGAAGTGCGCGAACAGCTGATCAGCCAGCTGGAGGACGAGGTCGCACAGGCTCAATCGCTGACGGATACGGTTAACGATCTGCGCTCCGATGTCGAGAAGCAGTCGAGGAATCTGAACGATTCGGTCGATACCGAAATGCTGACGGCCGACGAAATGGCCAATGGCCAGCTGCCTGTGGAAGGGCCGGGAATCGTGCTGACGGTTGCCGATCCTTTGAGCGCTTCCATCGACGGCAACGGCGGGGACGCGTCCGGCGCCGCCATCCGTGTGGTGACGGACGGCGATCTGCAGATGCTGGTGTCGCTGCTGTGGCGTGCGGGCGCCGAGGCGATTTCGATCAACGGATACCGTCTTGGCGTGCAGACTTCGATCCGAACTGCGGGCTCGTCGATTCTTGTCGGACTCAACGCCATCCAAAGCCCGTACCGCATCGAGGCGATCGGCGATAGGAACGCGTTGTCCGACGCCATGGACGAGGACACGTTGCCTGATCTGTATGCGTCCTTGAACGAGGCCGGCATTTATCCGCGAATAGCGAAGTCGAATTCGATTACACTGGAAGCGGCGGTATCCGGCAATATCAGTTATGCGAAAAACGAAGGGGAGTGATTGGATGGCGGCGATTCTGGGCCTTATCATCGGCGTTGTCATTGGCGTATTCGTGCAGCCTGATATTCCTGTCGAACTGCAGCCTTATCTGCCGATCATGGTGGTCGCCGCGCTGGACGCGCTGTTGGGCGCGGCCCGCGCGTATTTCCAGCGAAGCTTTTCCGATAAGGTGTTCGTGATCTCGTTCTTCTCGAATGTCATCACCGCGACGTTGCTGGTGCTGCTGGGCAACCAGTTGGGCGTGGGCTCGCAGCTGCAGACGGCCGTCATCGTCGTGCTGGGCATTCGCATCTTCTCGAATGTCTCCGCCATCAGGCGATTCATCTTCAAGGGCTGAGCGGATGATCGACAAGAACGGCCGCAAGTCGGACCTGCTGAGCAAAATGCATCGGCAGCATGCGAATGACAAGGCGAATGACCGCACCGAAACCGGCTCCTTCCCGGTTGTGCGCAAGAAGCCGAAGCGTACCGTCTCCTTGGACGGGAAGGCCACGAGAACGCGCCTGTATTCGAGCGTTCTGGTCGTCGTATTGTGCGCGATGCTGGGGTATGGCTATGTCATTCAGCTGAACAACACCGATCAGACGTATGAGTCGATGAGCGAGGAGGAGCTTATCCGTCTGATCAATGAAACCAATTCGCAGGTGCAGAAGCTCGAACAGCGCCGGGACGAGTTGAGCAGCCAGCTTGAATCGTTGAAGGACACGGCCGATAAGAATGCGCAGGCGCAGGAGATCGCCCGTCAGAACGAGGAGACGAGCGGTTTGCTGTCCGGTCGCCTGCCTGCTGTCGGCAAGGGCATCACGGTTCGTATTTCGCAGGGTTCGAAGCAGGATGTGGATGCTACGGTGCTGTTCACGCTGCTTGAGGAGCTGCGCAATGCCGGCGCCGAAGTGATTCAGATCAATGATGTGCGTGTGGTGACCAGCACGTATATCAGCGACGGGAAGAACGGTCTGGAATGCGATGGCAGGGCTTTGGAAGCCCCGTTCGTCGTAAAGGCCATCGGAGACCCCGACAATCTGCTCAATGCGATTAATCTTGCCGGGGGAGTAGGCTCCCGGTTGAAAGTGAAATACGGTTCTTCAGTGAACATCAACACGACGGATGAGGTCGTTATTGACGAGATTCGCGAAGTTCCGCAATATCAGTATGCAAAGACGGTAGAATGACCTTTATGACTGATCCGATTCCAAGTGCAGGCGAGACGACCATCATCGGCCTTCCCGCCATTACCGTTCCGATTACATCCACCGGCGACCGCCCGTTGACGCAAGGCGATCTGGATACGATCGCGCGCCTTTCGGAGGGGACTGCGCTGCTGATTTCCACGCGTGGCGCGGTGACCGGTTCGCGGTATCTGCTGGACGAGGATGAGATCACGGTCGGTCGTGATCCTCGTGCGGACATCCTGCTTGACGATTCCACGGTGTCGCGGTCCCACGCGGTGTTCCGCCGTGTCGACGGCGTCTATCATGTGATTGACGCCGGCAGCCTGAACGGCACTTATGTCAACCGTCAGCGCGTCGATCAGGCGCAGCTGAAGAACGGCGACGAAATCATGATCGGCAAATTCCGTCTGGTGTTTTTCACCAGATCCGCCGTCGTCATGTAATGTGCCGGCCGCTGAAAAGAGCATGCCGAATCCGCATTGATATTGTCGATATGTGCCGCCGATGTCCCAAACATCGGCGGCATTATGTGATTGACGGGGGAGTCTCGCTGTGAAAGATATGCTGCCGGCGCTGCTGTGGTCCTGTGCGGTCGTGCCGCCTATTCTGATCTGTCTGATATGCGCGGTCAACGCCCAATACCTGGGCGGACGTCGCGACGATCCCGTAAAGCCCGTGGGATGGCCGGTCATCGTCCTTCATCTGCTGTCATTGCTGTTTGCGATGACCCCGTTCATCGCATATAAAACGCTTGCCGACGACATATCGGCAAGCATGCGCGCCTGGTACGCGCAATTCGGCTGGCCCGCGGGAATCGTCATGATCGCGCTGATCGGCGCCGAACTGTTCATGATGTACCTGCAAGCCAAACGCGCCGCCGAAAGCGAAATGGACCAGGCCCTGCATCGCCGGCCCGATCGTCAGAAAACAACGAATCAATAGCATGGAATGCCGGCAGACTGCGCGCATCACGTTATATCGGGCCAAACCGGAGCGTGCTGACATAACGCGATGACGTCAAACAACCCGGCATCCCGACCAGGCTGCACGCACTCGCGTTATGTCAGGCCAAGCGAAGCATGGCGATATAACGCGATGACGTTATGTCAGAAATAAATTTCTGACATAACGTACATTATCGGATAAAATAATCCTGCACTGCGGAGCTCAATTCGTCCACCTTGTCGATGACCGTATAAGCCCCATGTTCCGTCAGTTCGCCTTCTTCGGCGTAGCCCCATCCGCATCCGAGGCAGTCGAGTCCGCATGCGATGGCGCCGTCGACGTCGGTCCATCGGTCGCCGACCATCAGCGCCTTGTCGCCGGCGTCCGCATCGTATCCGATGCTGTCGAAGGCGTATCGGATGACCTGGTCCTTGTCGATGCGCGAATTGTCTTCGCTGGCGCCGTAGACGCCGTCGACCATGTCGGTGATGTGGAAATGCTCGCAGATCGGCTTGGCCTGGTATTCGGGCTTGCAGGTGGCGATGTATAGCCGATATCCGTTTTCGCGCAGGATGGCGAGCTGTTCCGGGATTCCGTCGTAGACGGTGTTGTAGAGTCGGCCGGGCACTTTGCTGCCGGGATTGTTCGGATCGTCGAATACGGCTTGGTTGGCGTAGTAGTCGCGGTAGATCGCGATGCCGCGTTCGAGCTGGTCTTCCGGGATGTGGTTTCGGCGGAGGGATTCGATGATCGGCGGGCCGATGAATCGGTGGAGTTCTTCGTCGTCCGGGACCGGGTAGCCGAGTCCTTCAAAGGCTTTGATGACGCATGCGATGATGCCCGGATCTGATTTCGTCAGTGTGCCGTCGAGGTCGAGCAGGACGATTTTCTGCGGTTGTTCGGCCATGTTGTGGTGTCACTCCCCTATGGAATTCTGTCGGTTTGCTTCCAAAACACAATTATGCCCGGTCTTGCTGACCGGGCATGCGTCGATTACGTATTGTTCGACGAGGGTTCACTCGTAGTCGGGAATCCATCCGTCGCGATGCATCTGCAGACGCTTTTCGAGCAGGGCCTGCAGTTCCTCTTCGGTGCGGCGTTCGAGCAGCATGTCCCAGTGCGTACGGGTCGGTTTGCTGATCTCGTCGGCGTCCCCGTCTCCGTCGCCTTCGCGGTGCGCGGTCGCGCCGCAGCGGCATTCCCACTCGTTGGGCGCTTCGGCGCCTTCTGCGAACGGCAGAATGGTGCGGTGTCCCTTTGGACAAACATATGCGACGTCGTTGCGTGCCGCGAAATCGACGTTGTCGTCGGATTCAAGCGATTTTGCGCCGATGCTCATGCCTCTCAGGCTGCGTTCTGCCATTGTTGCCTTGCCTCCTTGATTGCTGCTCGTCCTACGCTACAGAACAGTTCGGACGAGCGGTTTATTCCCGGTTTTCATGATATGCGATTATGTCTGGCCCGGTTCGCCCAAGGTCATTCGATGCCTGAATATGCGACGATGCCGCGGTTGACGCCATCCGCCGCCTGACGCGCGATTTCGGCGAGCCGTTCATGTCCTGCCCCCAGATACGGTTCGGCGACGGCGATCTGCTGGAGCATGTCGGACAGGCGTTTGGCGCTGCGCACGAAGTCGCCGCCGGTCAGTTCGGTGTCGTCAAGCACCCGTGACAACGTTTCCCCGGCTGTCCAGTCGTAGATGACATCGGCGATGCCGAAGTCGAGTTTCGGCAGCTCCGCAAGCATGTTGTCTTCGCACAATACCGATATGTCATTGTGGATGCGTCGCATTTCCAATGCGGTCATGGACACCGTGCCGTAGAGGCCGCCGGGATATCGGCGCGGCTCCCCCGATCCCCCTCGTCTGGATTCGTATACCAGCGAAGAGAGCGCTGCCGCGAGTTGCGGCGCCGTCAGATCGTCGAGTATGCCGCTGACGATGATCTGCGCCAATACGAGATCCTGTTCGCTGTACAGGCGTCGCAGCAGCTGGCCTTGTTCGGTGAGACGATAGTCGGTCCGTTCCCTGTCGGCTTGTCGCGTGAGATATCCCAGCGTTTCCAACGTGTTGCAGATCCGGTCGAACTGCCTGGCGACGGAGCCGGTACGGGATTCGAAGCGATGCCGTACACGCTGCAGTTCGCGGCTTTCACGGGCCCAGCGATGCCCCCACTTGAGATGCTCCTTGAAATCCGGGCAATTATGGCATGGATGGTCGCGATCCTTTTCGCGCAAGGCCGAGATGCGCCTGTCCAGTTTGCGCAATGCCCGCGAACGCTCCTCCGCGGTGCTGAAGAGCTCATGCTTGAGCCTGCGGCGTTCGTTCTTCTCCAGATCGCTCAACGCCATGCGTATGCGCATGAAGTCCCGAAAATCGCCATGCTCGCATGCGAATGCCGTTTCATATCCGGACAGGGCCTGTTCCAGGGCCTTCATCTGTTCTTCGAGCTGCCATGCGGATTCGTTGGCCTCCCATTGCGCGAAGGAATGGTCGAGCGTGACGCGCGCGGTCTCATAGTCGCTGGCGTTGAGCAGGTTCACCGCCATGTTGAATGTCGGCTTGAAACTGGAATGCAATGGGTAGACGCGCTTGCTGGACAGCGATGCCGCCGTGGCCGGCATGAATCCGCGATGGTCGACGACGACGGCGTGTCCGATGGTGTCGATGCCGCGTCGGCCTGCACGGCCCGTCAGCTGGGTGAACTCCCCCGGCGTCAATGCGACGTGGCCTGTGCCGTCGAATTTTTCGAGTTTTTCGACGACGACGCAGCGCGCCGGCATGTTGATGCCCAGCGCGAGCGTTTCGGTGGCGAATACGACTTTGATGAGGCCTTCCTCGAACAGCCGTTCGACGATCTGGCGGAACAGGGCGATCATGCCGGCATGATGCGCGGCGAAACCTTCTTCGAGGGCGAAGCGGAATTGCGAGAAATGCAATGCCTTAAGATCTTCGCGGCCAAGCTGTCCTTCGATCATCTCGTCGATGATGCGGCGTATCCGCTGCGCCTCACTGTCGGTGGTCAAGCGCAGACCGGCGTTTATGCACTGGTCGACGGCCTGATCGCAGCCGTTGCGGGAGAAGATGAAGAAGATTCCCGGCAGCATGTCCAGATAGTCGAGTTCGTCGACCACCGCCCATCGGCGTGGAACATGCCGTTCCGGACGGCGCCTGCAATCCCGGCGTTCTTTTCCGCGTCCCTGATATCGGCCGGAATGGTGATCGGCGGATTGCCGTTTCGCGGCGCGCCTGTCCAGCTGGTCGATTCGGCTGATCAGGCCGGCGTTGATCTTTGCGGTCTGCTCCCCCATATCATCGCGGCGGTACAGGTCGATCAGTTCCGGTTCGGTACGGTCGTCCGCTTGGACCAACACATGCTGTTCCAACGGTACCGGGCGTTTTTCCGACACGACCAGCGTGGTGTCGCCGCGTACGGAGGATATCCAATTGGAGAAATCCTCCACATTGGAAACGGTTGCGGAAAGCCCGATGATCTTCACGCTTTGCGGCAGGTGGATGATGACTTCCTCCCATACCGGTCCGCGGAACTTGTCCGCCAGATAATGCACTTCGTCAAGTATGACGTAGCGCAGTGCGTTCAACGTCACCGAATGCTCGTACAGCATGTTGCGCAATACCTCCGTGGTCATGACCACGATATCCGCTTCGGAATTGATGGAGATATCGCCGGTGAGCAGGCCTACGCGATCGGGTCCGTACAAGTCGACCAGATCATGGTATTTCTGATTGCTTAACGCTTTGATCGGCGTCGTATAGAACGCTTTGACGTTGCGTTCCTGCGCCAGGAAGACGGCGAAGTCGGCGATGACTGTTTTGCCGGCGCCGGTCGGGGCTGCGACAAGCACGTTGTTGTCGGCTTCCAACGCTTCGTTCGCTTTGATCTGGAAATCGTCCAATCCGAAGGGCAAGGATTTCGCGAATCGCGCCGCGGCGCTGAGACTGCGCCGCCGGGAATCGCGGAATGCCGCATATCGTTGCGACGGGGATAGTGAAGCTTCGCTCGTCACGTCGGTGGATTTTCCGGTTTTACGATGATGGTGACGGGTCATTGCTCCTGCTTTGCTTCGATCATTCAGTCATTGTAATGGGACCATCGTGCCCAGATGCGGGCGTGACGGTTGCGTTTGTCGGCAAGACGCTCATACTTGCGCGCCTGCGTGTTCTCATACCGCTGCATCGTATCCTTGAGCGGCACGGTGAACGAGGCGGGACGCCCATCCTCCTGCGATGCGTCCGTCTGGGACAATGCCGACAGATGGTCGCCCATGGCCATTCCCGTTCCCATGGCGACTTTGGCGGCACGGATCGCATGTATGACCGCATACGCCGCACCGATGACGATCATGGCAAGCATGAAAACCGCAAGAATGAGCCATATCCACCAAGGCATGCGAATCCCCTCAGCTCTCTTCGTCGTGCTGCCCGACGCTGAGCTCATGCTGGGCGCGGGCGATGATCATCGTGCGCAGCGTTTCCGGGGCGACGGCGGTGATATGCCGTGCGTGCGCGATGCAGAACGCCACGAACCATGAATCGGACGAGACGATGAGATGGACCTTTTCGCCTTCCCCATACGGTTCGACGGTGGCTCCCGGGAGACGGTCGACGAACGGCAGATCGGTCTGGTCGGTGATGAACACCGCGGCGGTGCCGTTGTCGAAATTCCACTGGCGAAGTTCGGAAACCGGCACATCGGGGATATCGACATGCCGTGTGGGGCTGACCAGTTCGGCTTTTTCGATGCGGGCGATGCGCAGGGTCTGCCAGATGCGCGGTTTGCCGTTGGCCTTGTTGATGGTCATGTCCTTCTGGACGAGCTTCAGCTTGTCCTCCGGAGCGGCATCGGCCACATCCGTCCAAACGGCCGTATAGTACACGCCTTCATCCACGAAAATCTTGGCCGGGGCGACCAGCTTGCGGCGCGTCCTTCCCGCGCCGTCCGTGTATTCCATATCAAGCAGCGAATCGGTGGAAATCGCACGCTTGACGATGGAGAAGGCGCGCGGCTCCACTTCGAATCCGGTGAGGCTGAGCCACGGCGTGGAGCCCGGCTCGACGTGCTGGCGCAGACGCTTGTACAAGGATTCGGCCTGAAGACGCTGGTCGTCGGGCAGCAGCGGCGAATGCGCCAAATAGCTGACGGAAGCCGTCAGCATGCTCAGATACTGCTGCGAAATGCCTGCAAGACGTTCAAGTCCGAGCGAATTGGTGGCCGCCACGATGCCCTCGGCGTCCAGCAGTGACCAGTCGATGTCGAAGAACTGGCTTCCGGCCATTTCGCCGTCGTCGGAAACGGTGGTCAACGTGTTGATGTCCTTATGGATGACGTTGACGTATTTCTTCATCTCATCTTCGCTCTTCGGCTTGCCGATGAATCGTTCGGCGAGCTCCTCGAGAGAGAATTCCTCACCCAGATGAGCGGACAGGAACAGCATCAGTCGCAGTCGACGATCCACTTCGCTGCCGGTCTGGAACGACGTGCCCTTCTTCTGATGCGCCTTCAGATCCTCCGGATCGGGCTCGCTTGGAGTGTCGCGGCTGATGGAGGGCGCGACGACGGCCGCGGCCTGTGCGCTGGCCGATTCGTCGGCATGCTGGAACTGCGTCGCCGCGTTCAGCCGGCGTTTGAAGGCGGCCGCGGCCTCCGGCGGGCTGACGATCGACGCGCCCGGATGCTCCAGGACGAACATGGCCAGATCATCCGAATCGGTGTAGGCGACATTGAGATGTTCGCCGTCCACGTCGATCGTCGCGGCGAAGCGACGGGAGTCCACGACCTGCATCAACTCGTCGGGAATGACCTGCGTCCCCAATCCCGGGGCGATGGAATCCAGGCCGAGTCCCGGAATTGGCGTCTGGGGCACGCGCGGCGCCGTACGCGATGCATGTTGCTGGACCTGCTGAGGCTGTTCGGAGGAGATGGACATCGATCGCGCCAGATAATTGGCCGCGGCGAGAACCGCCATATCCTCCTGCGCGAATTGGAGGCGCACGCGCGGTTCATCGCCCAATTGCAGTCGGTACGAGGCGAAATCCTGTCCTTCGGATTTCGACGAATATTCAGGCTGCCGCGATTCGATGGCGATGCCCATCGCGGCAAGTTTGGCCCGGTCGCGCTGGAACTGCTTGGCGAAAGCCGCCTTCGCCGCTTGGTCGGCCAGCTCTCCATACGAATCCGCATACGCCTTCACACGTTGCGCGATTTGGCGAGAGGTCAGCCATTGGGGGAACGCCGATGACAATACCGCCAAGACATCGAGCTCATGCTTGCCCCACTTGTCGGAAAAACGACGCCTTCCGTTGCTACCCTCTGCCATTAGTCCTCACGTATCGTTAACGTAGTTGTCTAAGTGTGCAGCCTTTGCTGCCCTCACTCTATGATAAAGGCTTTTTACATATATCGGGACCGATTTCATGAAAAAATCGGTTTTCTTTTATTTTTCCCTCCGTTCTCAGATCCAATCATCGGGCTCGATGCCTTGCGGCCCAACGTGTTCGCCGTTGGGGACATAGCTCGCCTCCCCTTTATCTTCAAGAATCGCGTCGCCGAACAACGACACGTCGCGTCCGAACGTCCAATCGCCGTTGATGGTCACCGAATTGGCGGCGGCCAGCGACGGCACGGAATACGGGAAACGTTCGTCGAAATCATGGATGTTCCTGTAGAAACGTGGATCGAGACGCACGTCGGGGAAAATATAGTTGCCGTCTTCCATTTCGTATTGGTCGGTCAGATGGAAACGGTCGGAGCGCATGATGAACAGATCGTCGGTGGTTTTCACCGGCAGGAAACGCATCCGGTCGACGCATACGCATGTCGCGCCGTCGAACAGCGTGACAGCCGCGCCCATGGCGGTCTCCAACTGGATGACTTCGGTGGAGCTCGGATCGGATGGATTGACGTTCTTACGGTTGCGGATCACAGGCAACGGCAGGACGCCATCATAGGCGGCCAGCTTCGCCTTCAACGCATCGATGCGCACCCAGATGCTGTTGGTATTGAAATACGGGTGCCGTTCGATATCCTGCGCCGACGCCTTATCATCGGGATGAACCTGGCTCATTTCCCGCAGCATCAACCGTCCCGTGTCCTTGTCTCGCACGATGTGACCGCCTTTGCGGTCCGCCGGGGTGCGCTTGGCCACTTCGATCATGAATGGTGCGCCCGTGTTCTCGAAATGCTGGGCCAACGTTCTGGAAGGCCGGGCGCCGAGATTGTCGGAATTGGAGATGAACAGATATTGGATGCCATGCGCTTCCAATTCATCAAGCAAGCCGGATTCCCAGATCGTCGAGAACAGGTCGCCGTGTCCCGGCGGGCACCATTCCAGCTCAGGATCGGCCGGGTACGATGCAGGCTCGCCGGTCGCCGCCACTATCTTCGGCTCCTGATGCTGAATGATTTCCATCGGAATCTCTTCCTGACGGAACTTACGATGCTGCGTCATCACTTTCATCGTATCGGCCGAAGTGCGGAAGGAATTCATCATCGTCAACGGCAATTCCACACCCAAACGGGCTCGTGCGGTAAGCACCTGGCCGATGATGATGTCGATGAATCGCATCTGCTTCGCCTTGTGGCGGCGCACCGGCAGCAAGGATTTCGCGCAGTCCAGGCCCATCGAAGTGCCAAGCCCGCCGTTAAGCTTCAGAAAAGCGGTTTTGGCGAAGGCATCCACGGCCTTGTCGTGATTGATGGTCTCATAGACGTCGTGGAAGCTGGGAACGCCTGTGAGCGGTTCGACGTCCTGTTCGCGAATCCATGTGCTGGTCTCTTCATTGCGCCACACGTCGTAAAGACGCTGGAACTGTGCGATGGATACATCACTCATGCCATGCTCGCGCATTTTTTGCGCAGAAAGCTCGAACACGTCATCAGTCACTTGCGTTTCCTCCAATTCGATTCACGTATCCGTCCCATACGGGTCTGCAAGCCATTTTACGACGAAGTCACGGTAATATCGCGAATACGCGGCATGAAGACAGAACATCTTGGCCGGGCACGCCGTGTCGGCCGACACGTTTTTCCGATGGCGACACGAAAAACGACATGAATTTGGGTTTTTACGGATGCTATGCTATCTTAACTACTCGGTGTTACACACCGCTCGGACCATAGCGCAGTTTGGTAGCGCACTTGACTGGGGGTCAAGGGGTCGCGGGTTCAAATCCCGCTGGTCCGACCAAAAGGGCGGAAATTCAACGATTTCCGCCCTTCTGCTTTTCGGGTGAAACTCCATCGGGTACATTGCGGAAGTCATCTCCGCTTATTCGTATCAACAGCGAGTGGAAGAACATGTATCCTGATTTCATCTTCTTCCAGCAGATAGCAAGCGGCGACATCGCGCGCACGATAAGTCGGCCCGCATGGCGACTGGATGGGTTGGCATCGCCAAGCGAAGGGGTGCGTGAAGTAGCTGCACGAACATTCTGTTGGATTTTATTCGCAAAAACGAAGACCTATCAGACATGCTGCATCAATTCAGGGGGTATTAGCCTAAATGCGTCGTACCCGTAATCATGACTTCAGGAATAAGGACACACATCATGCTTCAGACGCTTCTGCTGTTATGGATGCATCATTCATAACAGAACCGGTCAGCATGGCGATGCGTGTCTGCTTTTCGAAAATGAATCGCTTCTGATAGAAGATGTTGGCGTAGTCGATGCATCGTGCGATTTGCCATGTATCGACACCGGCGCCAATGACACCGCCAATGATGGGGACGCCTTTCTGCACCGTTCTCAATGGCAGTTTGCGTCCGATCATCTGGAATACCCTGTTGAAGATGCTTTTCTCCAGTCCTTGCCGGCCCGCCTTGTCCAACGCCTTGGCCGCGGCTTTATTGGCGAGGGCACGCATCTGCGCGATAAGTAGGGGGACGCCGCCTTTGGCTATCATCTCGCCCCATCCTTTGCCGGCCGCGATCTTCACCACCCCCGCCTCGGCTATCATCATGACTTTGCCCACGGCGGCGCCAAGGCCTCCCATCTCGTTGTCGGCGGATGGCGCCATGGAATTCGCGAATACCGCTCCTGCGATCCCCATTTCATCGGGATCGTTCCTGACGTCGTACCCGTAGGTCAAAGCCACGTTCTGCACCGCCCGGAAACATTGGAAAGTATTCAGTACCAAGCTGAAGGGGAGGCCGGCAAAACCGACGGCTCCGGTGGTGCCGCCTTCGATAGCGGCAACACCCATGTTCTGCGCTTTGACCGAGTCGACGACTTTGCCCAGGGTATAGCTTCGTGCCAGGCAAAGCTCGTCCAAGGACAGGTACTCGTTGCTGGAGTCCAATTTGTTGACCTGAGCGAGTACATCATCTTGGTTCAACGTGTATTTCGCCACTTGCTGTTCCACTTGGGAAAACCCGTCGGCGATTATCTTAAGCATCTGCTGATAGATCTGGGCCTGCGCTATGGCCTGGGCCGCGTCCTGGCCGATCTGCTTAATCTGCTGAGGTACGATGTCGACGATCTTGTCTCCCATTTTTCTCGCGATGCCCGGCTCTATCATCTTCTGGTATCGGGCCGTCAACGATTCAAGCGAACGCTGTTCCTTGCCATCGATTATCGGGTCGGGAAGAGTGAAACGCGATGCATCAGTCATATTCCTGAGTATAAGCATCGTCATGCCCATTCAAGGATTGCTTTCGCGATGCGATCCCTGCCTGTGAACGCTATCTTCATCAGCGCAAACCCATATAGTAAGCGGCGCGGGTTCAAATCCCGCTGGTCCGACCGGATGAAATCCCTGTCTGCGTATATGCAGGCAGGGATTTTCCGCTTTTCCGTGATGTTCGCTCGACCATAATGTGAGGAGGTCGTATTCATCGGATTTCCTTGCCGAAATCCGATGAATACGACCTCCTCACGTCATCCGGGCCGCTACTTGCGCTTCTTCTTTTCGCGGATGTTCACCGAAATCTGAATCGGGGAACCTTCGAAGCCGAATTCCTCACGCAGCGATCGCTCGATATAACGACGATATCCGTGCTCAAGGAATCCCGTGGCGAAGATCACGAAACGCGGAGGACGTGTCGACGCCTGGGTGGCGAACAGGATTCGAGGCTGCTTTCCGCCTCGCAACGGGTGCGGGTGGGCCGCCTGGATCTGCCCCAGGAACGCGTTGAGCTTACCGGTCGGAATGCGCTTGTCCCACGATTCCAACGCACCGCGCATCGCCTTGGCCAGACGATTCGTATGCCATCCGGTCTTGGCGGAAAGATTCACGCGCTGCGCCCAGGTGACGCGGTCGAATTCGGTCTTCCACAGGCGCTCCATACGCTGACGGTCGAATTCGTCCATCAGATCCCACTTGTTGAACACCAGCACGACGGCACGTCCGGCATCGACGGCCTGGCTCATCACCTTCAGATCCTGGTCGGAAATGGGCTGGGAGGCGTCGAAGAGGACCAGCGCCAGTTCGGAGCGTTCGATCGCGGCCTGCGTGCGCAACGACGAGTAGTATTCGGCGCCCGACAGCTTATGGAGACGGCGCTTGATGCCGGCGGTATCGATGAACAGCCAATCCTCGCCGTCGACGCTCACCACTTCGTCGACCGGGTCACGGGTGGTGCCGGCCAGATCGTTGACGACGGTACGCTCCTCATGAGCCAGCTGATTGAGCAGCGAGGACTTGCCGACGTTCGGACGGCCGACCAACGCCACGCGGCGCAGATTGGACGGGGTGAGGAAACCGGAGGTGCGCTCCGCCTTGCGCAGCGAATCCATCGCAGCGTCCAGCAGATCGCCCACTCCCCTGCCGTGCATGGCGGAAATGCCGTATGGCTCGCCCAAGCCCAGCTTCCAGAATTCAGCGGTCAGATATTCGCTGATCTGGTCGTCGACCTTGTTGACGGCCAGCGTCACCGGCTTGCCGGCCGCGCGAAGCATCTTGACGATACGCTCGTCGGTGTCGGTCAGGCCGACCTGGCCATCGACCACGAAGATGACGGCGTCGGCAAGCTGCACGGCGATCTGCGCCTGGGACGCGATGGCGGATTCGATGCCTTCGACGTCGGCTTCCCAACCGCCGGTATCGACCAGCTTGAAATCCGTGCCGACCCATTCCGCGTCATAGCTGACGCGATCGCGGGTGACGCCGGGCGTATCTTCGACCACGGCGGCACGACGTCCGAGAATACGATTCACCAACGTGGACTTGCCGACGTTCGGACGGCCGACCACAGCCAGCACGCCGACGGCCTTCGGGCCGGAGGCGGAGGCGCGATTCTCGAAAGCGGAGCCGTCGATCAGGCTTTCGTCGCCCTCGTCAAGCTCATATCCCTCCAGATTGGCGACGTAGCGGCGGTATTCCTGCTCTTCGATGGCGGCGTCGACCAATTCGACCAGCATGTCGAAGGTCTGTTCGAAATCCAGATCGGAATTATCGATGGTGGTGACGCCATCGGCGGCCGTCATGAACTGCGTGACCTTGGAATCGACCTTGTCCCGCGCCGCCACATCCTCCGCGCCGACGCCCTGGACGCTTTGACTGGTGCGACGTGCCTGACGCACCTCCTCACGGGCGGTGAGCAGCACGCGGACCTCGGCATCGGGAGCCACGACCGTGGTGATGTCACGGCCTTCGGCCACCACGCCCTGACCGGACGAGAACGAGTCCTCGGCCCCCTCCTGCGCGATGTACGCGCGTTGCGCGGCGATCAGGACATTGCGCACCGGAATGATGCCCGACACCTTGGAGACATGCGTGGACACTTCGGAGGAACGGATCGCTTCGCTGATGTCTTCGCCATCGGCGAAGACGCGGGAGTCGTCCGGGTCGACGCTGATGTCGAAATGGCCTTCGGTGAAGAACGCCGCGACGGTTTCCGTCACTTCCTGCTCGTCAAGCGTTTCGGCATCAAGATCGATGCCCTGCCGCATGCACCACCAGGCGCAGGCGCGATACATCGCACCGGTGTCCAGATACGCGAAGCCGTAATATTTCGCCAATGCCTTGGACGTGGATGATTTTCCGACGCCTGCAGGCCCGTCGATCGCAATACGAATCACAGTCCCACCGCCTTGGACAGGGAACGGACCTCCGTCTGCGAAAGCACACGGTAGGACCCGGACTTCAGATCGCCCAGCTTGATCGGGCCGATCTGCGTGCGCACCAGACGCTTGACCGGGAAGCCGATCGAGCCGAAGATGCGGCGCACGATGCGGTTCTTGCCGGAATGCAGCACGACCTTGACCAGCGTCGTGTCGCGGTTCGCGTCGATGATGGCGCAGTGGTCGAGCTTGATCCAACCGTCATCGAGCTGAACGCCGGTTTTGACCAGACGACGGCACACCGTGCCGCTGATCTTGCCCTGCAGCGTGGCGATATAGGTCTTTTCGACCTCGTATTTCGGATGCATGACGTGCTGGCTGAGCTCGCCGTCGTTCGTCATCAGAATGAGACCCTCGGAATCATAGTCGAGACGTCCCATATGGAAAATGCGTTCGTATTTGTCGCCGACGATGTCGCGCAGGGTATAACGTCCCTTCGGATCGTCCATCGTGCTCAGCACGCGACGTGGCTTGTTCAAGGCGAGAGTGACATGATTCGGATTCACGCGTACGCGCGAACCGTCGACCCTCACCTGCTGGCGTTTCGGATCGACGCGGGTTCCCAGTTCCGTCACCAGTTCGCCGTCGATTTCGACACGTCCATCAAGAATGATCTCCTCGCATTTGCGGCGAGATCCGAATCCGGCCTGCGCAAGCAGCTTCTGCAGGCGGATACCTTCATTGTCGTTATGCGCCTTCGCGGCGCGAGAATATGCGTTTGGCATCGTTCTCCCAACGTGGCCGGGCATGTATATGTATCTTCGTTTCGTCGGCCGGAAGCGGCGAAACGAGAGCTTATCCATACTACCGTAAGGGTTGACTGGTAGGATGGCTGCGTTCGGCGGGACGAATCCCGCAACCCATACAATGATAAAGGAACGATATGACTGCTGTTGAAGCGACTCCTGTAGCCACGCGGAAAGAGATTCAGCCGTTGCTCGTGCGCGTAGGCGCCGAGCTGATCGGCAGCTTTCTGGTCTGCTTCGCGATTTATCTGACATGTGCGCTCGGCCTGGGCATTTTCGGCGTGTACATGTCTTTCGTGACCATCGCCATCGGGTGCATCTATGCGCTGGCGACGTATATCTTCGGCCGGATCTCCGGCGCGCAATTCAATCCCGCCATCACCATCGCCGCGATGCTGGTAGGCAAAACCCATGTCCTTGACGGCGTGCTGTACGTCATCGTGCAGGTTCTGGGCGCCATCGCCGCCGGCTTCGCCGTCAAATTCATGCTCCCCGTTTCCGAACAGGTCACGGCGAACGTGTGGTATACGCCGGCCGTCAACGGTTTTGACAACGGATCGATCTCCCATGCGACGCTGGGCAACTACGGCATCACCTTCGGCATTACGATGGCGATCGTCGTGGAAGTCATCGCAGGGCTGCTGATCGTATCCACGGCGATGCGCACGATGAACGAATCCGACGAAAACAATGGTCGTCAGGCTTTGATGATGGGCATCGCCTACGGCGTCGGCACCGCCATCACCTACCCGGTTACCGGTGCCGGACTGAATCCGGCGCGATCCACAGGCATCGCCATTGTGGCGCAAGGCCAGGGCCTGACCCAGGAGCCGTTGCCGCAGCTGTGGGTGTTCTGGATCTGCCCGGTGCTTGCGGCCGCCATCGTCGCATTGGTGATCATCGTCGCGCAAATGGCCAAGGGCAATGCCGATAGGAAGCAGGCCGTCCAGGATGCCGCGACCGAAACCGAAGTCGGGAATCCGCAGGAATCCGATTCCGGGTCTTTTGGGGAATCCTCGCCCGCCGAGACGACTGGGACCGATGCAATCGTCGAATCCGCCGCCGCACAGGCCGGAACGGATCCGGCGGAATCGGCGTCACACGCTCTGGGGGAAGCTGAAATAGAGAACCAGCAGACCGATGCCCAGCATGACGCCGATGAAGGAATCGAACGCCACTGATCGGACCTTCCAAGGGCTTCGTTCCCTGAACACCAGACGGACGAGTCCCGTAATGATGGCCGTCACCGCAATCATTGCGGTGGCGGCCAACGTATACCCGCGGAATGCGATCAAGGCCGCCAGCACAAGCACAATGGCGACCGCCCATTCGAACCAGGGCTTGCCCTCATGGTCTTCAGAAACGAACGGGTGCTTTCCCATATGTGCGCCTTCCTGCATGCCGTTTCGATAGCACTGCATCGTACGAAGAATCGTTGATGAAACATGATGGGAACGCGCGCGACGCGTATCCCCCAATGATTGTACGCGATATGGCGGGGCCGCCGTCCCCCATGTCGGCAGACGGCGGCCCCGCAGCGCTGTTTAGTGGAAGAAGTGACGCGTGCCGGTCACGTACATCGTGACGCCGGCCTTGCGCGCAGCCTCGAACACTTCCTCGTCGCGAATCGAACCGCCAGGCTGAACGATGGCCTTCACTCCGGCGTCGATCAGGATCTGGGCGCCGTCGGCGAACGGGAAGAACGCGTCGGAAGCCGCAACCGCGCCATTGGTGCGGTTCGCTCCCTCGGCCAGCGTGTTGGCGCGTTCGACGGACAGGTTGGCCGAATCCACGCGATTGACCTGGCCCATGCCGATGCCGACCGTGGCCTGGTCATGCGCGATAAGGATCGCATTGGACTTCACGCATCGAACCGCACGCCATGCGAACAGCAGATCGTTCAGGGTCTGCTCGTCGGCAGGCTCGCCGGAAACCAGCTTCCACGCATCCGGATCGTCGCCGACCGCGTCGATCAGATCGGTGGACTGCACCAGCAATCCACCGTCGATCTGGCGGAACTGCGTCCTGGCCGTCGGCGGCTCGCTCACCTTGAGGATGCGCAGATTCTTCTTCTTGGTCTGCAGCAGCTCGAGCGCCGTCGGCTCGTAATCCGGAGCCACAATGACTTCGGTGAAAATCGGGCGGATGCTTTCGGCCATGTCGAGCGTGACGGTCGTGTTGCATGCGATCACGCCGCCGTAGGCGCTCATCGGATCGCAGGCGTGTGCCTTCTTGTGCGCTTCCGCCGCGGTATCACCGACTGCCAGACCGCACGGGTTGTTGTGCTTGACCACAGCCACCGCGATCTTCGGCGCGAAATCCCACACTGCACGCCATGCGGCGTCTGCATCGACGTAATTGTTGTAGCTCATCGGCTTGCCGCCCAGCTGCTCGGCATGGGCGAAGCCGCCCCTGTTCAGCGGATCGAGATACAGAGCCGCCTGCTGATGCGGATTCTCTCCATAGCGCAGAACATTCGCACGGTCCCATGTGCGGGTGAACGCAGCCGGGAACTTCGCCTCATCGACGACCGTTTCCGTTTCGGCATCGGCGGATACGACCGAGGCCGGCTTCGGCCAATGCTTGGACGTCCATTCACTGATCGTGGCATCGTAGGCCGCGGTATGGGCGTAGGCCTTCGCCGCAAGCCAGCGACGTTCTTCAAGGGAGAAACCGGTGCCGTCGGCCACGCGCTTTGCCACCAGCGCATAATCGGCCGGATCGGTGACGATGGCGACGGTGGCGCTGTTCTTTGCGGCGCCGCGGACCATGGACGGGCCGCCGATATCGATCTTTTCGATGGTGTCGGCTTCGTTGGCTCCGGAGCGGACGGTGTCGGCGAACGGGTACAGATTGACGACGACCAAATCGAACGGCTTGATGCCGAGCTCTTCAAGCTGGCGGGCGTGGTCCTCGTTGGTCATGTCGGCCAGAATGCCGGCATGGATATGCGGGTCAAGGGTCTTGACGCGTCCGTCGAGGCTCTCCGGGAAACCGGTCACCTCGGAAACCTCGATGACCTGCACGCCAAGCTCCGCAAGCTTCTTGGCCGTGGAGCCGGTGGACACCACTTCGGTGCCAGCCTGCCTGAAGGCTTCGGCAAGCACTTCGATGCCTTCCTTATGGAAGACCGATACCAGAGCTCGTCGTATTGGACGATTCGTTGTTGTCACCCTGTTCCTCCTTTTGTTGTGGGGTCGAAGCCGCTACGCGTGGGGATGCGGCCGCTTCGTCGACGGTTGATGGCTGCGCGCCGGAGGCGTCATGCCGCGTGCGAACACGTCTGGAAATCCAGCGTATCCCGAAAACCGCCGCGACGCCAATCGCGGCGATCATCCAGGCGAAGATCAGTCCCAATGCGGTCGGCTGTCCGACGCGGCGCGTGGCGGCGATGACGTCAACGCCGATGCGGGAAAGCCTTTCGACGCCGAGCGAACCGTTCGATAAGGCGAACAGCAGACTCGCGCACACGGAAATCATCGCGCTGGCCAGGCAGAACGCGCCGGCGGGATATGCGAATGCGAATATCAGCGACTTATAGTCGGGATGTGGCTGGGCGGGTGCCGGTATACGCAGTCCGAACCCACGTTTCATGAAAATGGCCGCGATGCCGCACACCACCGCGCAGATGATGGGTATGGAGACGAACAGCATCCGGACGAGATCGTTGTGCAAAGCGTCGGGGAAAATGCCGAAGGCGGGGATCGGCGGCAAAACATCCACGTATTCGGACCAAAGGCTGTATGAGGCCGCCTGACCGATGGAGAATCCGCTTCCGAACAGCCATGCGAGTGCCCATAAAACGATATTCGGCAGCCAGGCCAGTGACGCGATCGAAGCGAGGACGGACGATCCGGTCTGCATGCCGGCGAGGTCGAAAATCTCCGTCACCGATGACCATCCGGCGCCGATCCAAACCAGTACGGTTATCAGTCCGATAACGAGATAGACGGTTTGGAGAACCACGGCGATCGTGATGCCGCAGATCAGGGCTTTCCGCAACCTTTCGGATATGTGATGCGCCATGCGGTCCATGGCATCGTGAACGGCTTGTGAGCGCAATGCGGCCAAAAGGAACCCGATGGTGAATACCAGCGATGTCTTTGCATGGACCATCCATGGCCCATCGATCAGGGGCGCCGCCGTATTGTTCCGCATTGCGATGGTGATGATGTTCCAAACCGCAATGCCGCTGAGATACGCCCGCCAATCGGTGTCGAAACGCAGTGCCATCGCGCGTATCGCGCCGATGAGCAGCAGCGTCAACGACAGCGGGATGATGGTCAGCGTCACGGATCCGGTGTGGAGGCCCGCACCTTGGCTGAGCAGCATCACGGACTGGGTCAGCGGGATCGCGAAGGAGGAAAGATTGTCCCCGCCTTCCTCCATGGAAACGACCAGAAGAAGCAAGGAAATGAAACACCACATCGCCGCGATATAGGCCAGTGCCGTGATCGCGGCGATGATGGCGCCCGTGATCCAATGTTTGAAGCGGGTGACTGTCATAGCGGCAACGAGGCAAGAACCTCACGCATGTATTGCGCAGTCTGGCCCGGGGTCGCTCCGACACGGATGCCTACCGCCTCAAGCGCATCCTTTTTGTCTTGCGCCGTTCCCTTCCCGCCGGAAACGATCGCCCCGGCATGGCCCATCTGCTTGCCTTCCGGAGCGGTGAATCCCGCGATATAGGCGATGACGGGCTTGGTCATATGCTCTGCGGCCCACTGCGCAGCCTCTTGTTCGGCGCTGCCGCCGATTTCGCCGATCATGACCACGGCCTTGGTCGCATCGTCGTTTTCGAATGCCTCCAAGGCCTCCTGCAGCGTGGTTCCGACGATCGGGTCGCCGCCGGCGCCGAGACATGCGGTGAATCCGATGTCCGACAATTCTCCCATCAGCTGATACGTCAGCGTTCCTGATTTCGAAACCAGGCCGAGAGGGCCGTGGCCCACGATCCCGTCCGGAATGATGCCGAGATTGACGCCATGCGTCATGTCGGAGGCCGTCGTCGTGAGCAGGCCGGGGCAATTCGGTCCGACGATGCGCACCCCCCTGCTGCGGGCAAGGGCCACGCAATACGCGCTGTCGACGACGGGAATGCCTTCGGTGATGACCACAATGGTCTGCAGTCCGGCTTCGATCGCTTCGATTATGGCGTCTTTCGCGAATCGCGGCGGAACGAAGACGACGCTGGCGACGGCGCCGGTGGCTTCGCGAGCGTCCTGGCACGTCGCATAGACCGGAACGGAACGGGTCTTGCCGTCCATTCCCTCGAAATCGATCGAGGTGCCGGCCTTTCGCGGATTGACGCCTCCCACGATATTGGTGCCGGCCTTGAGCATGCGTGCGGTATGGGTCATGCCCTGATGGCCTGTCATGCCCTGAACGATAACAGGAGCATCATCTTCAATGAACACGGTCATGATGTTCAGCGTCCTTCCATGCCGATCGCGGCAAGACGTGCGGCTTCCTGAGCCGCTTCCTCCATGGTTCGTGCAACCCGCACATTCGGATTCTTCGACTGTGTCAGAATGTTCAGGCCCTCCGTCGCCGCGTTGCCGTCGAAACGCACGACAATGGGCTTGTTCGCGTTGAGATTGTCCAGCGCTTCAAGAATGCCCTTGGCGACCTCGTCGCATGCGGTGATACCGCCGTAGACGTTGATGAACACCGAGCGGACCTGAGGGTCGGACATCACGATCGTCAGACTGGTGTCCATGACCTGCGCCGAAGCGCCGCCGCCGATATCAAGGAAGTTCGCCGGCTTGACGCCCGTTCCCTGGTCTTGTCCGGCGTCGGAAACGGCGTCAAGGGAGCTCATCACCAGTCCGGCGCCGTTTCCGATGACGCCGACTTCGCCGACCAGATGCACATAGTGCAATCCGAATTCGCGTGCCTTCTGTTCGAACGGGTCCGATGCGATCGGGTCGTCGAAACGTGCCCATCCGTCGTGACGGAACGCGGCATTGCCGTCCAATGAAATCTTCGCGTCCAATGCGCACAGCGACTTCGAGGATTCGTCATCCGGATCGCCGATTTTGGCAAGCGGATTGATCTCCACCAATGTCGCATCGTTTTCGATGAAGCAGCGCCACATTTTCAGCAGGACTTCCGCGGCCTGCTCGACGTCGGCGTGATAGAAGCCGATGTCCTGGGCCATGCGGCGCGCCTCTTCGATGCCGAAGTCGCCGAGCGGGTCGATATGCAGACGCTTGACCATTTCGGGATGCTCATGCGCCACTTCTTCGACTTCGGTGCCGCCTGCCGCTGTGGCGAGCACATCGTAATCGCGCGAGGAGCGGTCCACGGAGATGGAGACGTAGTATTCGTGCAGGATGTTCTTCGCTTCGGCGACCAGCACGCCGTTGACCTTGTGGCCGCGGATGGTCATCGGAAAGATCTGTTCGGAAAGCAGGATGGCCTCGTCGCGTGTTCTGGCGATTTTCACGCCACCTGCCTGACCGCGATGCCCGATCTTCACCTGTGCCTTGATCACGCACGGATAGCCGAGCGCATCCGCCGCTTCGGCGACTTCATGAGAGTTTTCGGCGAAAATCGCTTTCGGAACGTCAATCGACTGCTCTTCAAGCAGTTCACGCGCTTGATATTCGTAAAGATCCATATTGGACTCCCTATGCAATGAAAACCGTTATGGCTTTGAAAATCGATCAGGCCGGCATGGTGATGAGACGGCTGGCCGGGTAGTCGCCAAGGGAGGCGATGCCATTGATGCCGAGCAGTTCCATGACGAAGCTGAAGCCGACGACGGTGCCTCCGCAACGTTCGATGAGATTCGCGGCGGCCTTGGCGGTGCCTCCCGTCGCGATCAGATCGTCGACGATGAGAATGCGCGATCCCTCATGCACCGCCTTGACCTCGATTTCGACCGTCGCCTGTCCGTATTCGAGATCATAGGACTCTCCGACCGTCGGAGGAGGCAGCTTGCCCGCTTTGCGGACCGCGATGAATCCTTTGCCGAGGTGTGCGGCGAGAGCGGGGCCGAACAGGAATCCCCGCGCCTCCAGGCCGGCGATGGCGTCAAAGGAGTCCGCCGGCACAGGCAGCGCGGCTTCCAGAGCCTCCATGAGGATGCCGAGCGCGCGCGCATCGGCCAGGACCGGCATGAAGTCGCGGAAAATGATGCCTTCTTTGGGGAAACCCGGAATCGAACGGATTAAGGAAACCAGATATTGGGCGTCCTGAGGCGCTATTTTGTTCAGATCGGCGGGGATGATGTCCGCTTGCGTCATGGTGCTGCTAAATCCTTTGATTGTGATGTTCGGGTGCTTCGTGTTCGAAACGTCGTCGCGCGGTGACAAAAAACGGATGCGCTCGTATCGAGCGCATCCATATGTCACTTGTTTTCTTCGGCGGACTCGTCGGCGTCGTTGTCCTGCGGGACGGTGTCGTTGTCCAGCGGTTCGGCTTCGATGACCTCCTCCATCGGAACCTGGGCGTCGCCGTCGGAATCCTGCGGCAGCGGATTGCCGTTCTCGTCCACCTCGTCGTCATGGATGTAGGCAGGGCGCGTGTATTCGCGGCTGATGGCGTTGAAGCCGAAGCGAAGCAGCGAGCCTTCGGAATCGATGACGATCTCCTCGTATTCGGTATCCACGGAAACCACCGTACCGATGATGCCGCCGATGGTGATGATCTGGGTTCCCGGCTGGAGGCTGGCGCGGAAGTTCTTCTTCTCTGCCTGCTGCTTTTTCGCGGAACGGGACTGCCACCACATCATGCCGATCATGACGACGATCATGATGATCATTATTTCCATACCGGGGTTCTCCTTTTGCCGATCGGATGCTGCGTGGGCCGTTTGCCCAACCGCATGATTTTATGATATCCGCCTGACATCTTATTGAGAATTGTTCTCAGGTTGGAGGCCGAGATGCGACCACGCCTTCGGCGTGGCGACGCGTCCTTTGGGCGTACGGATCAGGAAGCCCTCGCGTACCAGATACGGTTCGCACACGGTCTCAACGGTTTCGGATTCCTCCCCCACCATGGCGGCGAGATTGTTCAGCCCGACCGGCCCGCCGTTGAAATTGGTGGTGATCGCCGTCAGCACGGCGATGTCGAGGCGGTCCAGGCCCTCCGTATCGATCTGATACAGAGCCAGCGCCTCTTTGACGGCTTCGGCGGATACCGAATCCAGATCGTGGACGACGGCCCAATCCCGCACGCGCCGCAGCAGGCGGTTGGCGATGCGCGGTGTGCCTCGGGAACGCATCGCCAGCTGCGATGCCGCCCCTTCCCGCAAAAGAAGCCCGAGGACCGCCGCGGAGCGTTCGATGAGCTTTTCGAGCTCCTCGCGCGGGTAGAAGTCCAGATGGGCGGTGAATCCGAACCGTGCGCGCAACGGGGAAGGCAGCATGCCCTCCCTCGTCGTCGCGCCGATGACGGTGAAACGAGGCAGGGTCAGCGGAATGGATGAGGCTCCCGGTCCCTTGCCGACCATCACGTCGACGCGGAAATCCTCCATCGCGATATACAGCAGTTCTTCGGCAGCGCGCGGCAGACGGTGGATCTCATCGATGAACAGCACTTCGCCGGCGTCCAGCGAGCTGAGTATCGAAGCCAGATCCCCCGCATGCTGAATGGCCGGTCCCGAAGTGACGCGAATCGGCACTCCGAGCTCGTTGGCGACGATCATCGCCAACGTGGTTTTGCCCAAGCCCGGAGGGCCGGCAAGCAGGATGTGGTCCGGCGGCACTTCGCGTTTGCGTGCGGCGTCCAGGAACAGCTGCAGCTGGGCTTTCAGCAGAGGCTGCCCGATAAAGCCATCCAGGACGTGAGGGCGCAGCTCTTCGTCGCTGACGGGCTCACCCGCGATCGGTGCCGCGGAGACCATGCGCAGCGATTCCTCGTTGGCGCCGGAATTCTTCGAAATCGTTGTTTCGTTGGCCATGATGGGGCCGATCACCTACCTCGATCAAGGGACGCCAACGCAAGACGAAGCACGTCGGGCACGTCCTGAGCGCGCAGAGGCCCGTCGAATCCCCGTTCGGCGCGCACGCTCTCCAATGCGTGATGAGCGTCCTGCTGGCTCCAGCCAAGGGACATCAGTCCCTCGATCACCTGCTGCGCGCCGGTATCCTGCGTCGGCGTACCGGCCGGATCCTCGTTCAGCTGTTCAAGGTCGATCGAGCCCTTGAGCTCAAGAATGATCTTCTGCGCGCCCTTATTGCCCAGTCCCGGAGCCTTCGTCAAAGCCTTCGCGTCGCCGTCGGCGATCGCCTTGGCCAGACGGTCGGCCGGCAACACCGAGAGCAGAGACAGCGCGACCTTGGGGCCGACTCCGTTGACCTTCTGCAGACGAAGGAACATGCGCTTCGAAGCCGGGGACAGAAAGCCGAACAGCGTCACGGCGTCCTGGGAAACCGACAACGAAGTGTGGATGCGATGCTCCTGCCCCGCGTGAATGGCCGATAAATCCGCCGAGGGCATGCGCACCTCATACCCAACGCCGCCCACATCAATCAGGGCGGCCGTCGCGTCGACCGATTCGACTCGGCCGGTCAGCATTCCGATCATGATCGTCACTCCCCTGTCGCCATCAGACCATCGAATAGAACATCTGTTCGATAGTCTACATGCCTCTGCGGACCCCTGAACGATGCGCGGCCTGTTGCGCGGCCTTCGCCCATTGGCGTTGCGCCGCGGTCAGATGCTGTTCGCGCTCCCCGCCCTGCAAGGCGCCGGCAGGACGCAGCGCATGGCAAATCGCGACGGCCAGGGCGTCGGCGGCGTCCGCGGGCGTCGGAATGGTGTTCAAACCAAGAATTCGTGCCACCATGCGTTCCATCTGCGGCTTGTCGGCATGCCCGTTGCCGGTGATGGCCATCTTCGACTCGGTCGGCGTATGCAACGCCACGGGGATGCCGCGTTGCGCCGCGGCGAGCATCGCCACGCCGGCCGCCTGCGCCGTTCCCAACACCGTATTGCGGTTCTCCTGGGCGAACACCCGTTCGATGGATACCGCATCCGGGCAGAAGCGTTCGATCTTTTCCGCAAGGCCGTCGTAGATGGCCAGAAGCCGAAGATCCTGCGACATTTTCGGATCGGAACGGACGACATCCACATGAACGAAAGAAAGCCGGCGGTATGCGCCGGCTTCGATCACGCCGACCCCGCAGCGAGTCAGCCCGGGGTCGACGCCAAGAATAATCACGCTTGATTACTCCTCGTCAAGCTGGGCCATGACTTCGTCGGAAGCGGTCCAGTTGGAGTAGATGTTCTGCACGTCGTCGAGATCGTCGAGGTTGTCGATCAGGCGGGACACCTTGCGGGCGTCTTCCAGACCCAGCTCGATCTCGGTCTTCGGGGCCATCACCAGATCGGCGGAATCGTATTCGAAACCGGCGTCCAGCAGGGCCTGACGAACGGTGTGCATGTCGGACGGGTCCGTGACGACGACGAACATCTCGCCCTCGTCCTGCACGTCTTCGGCGCCGGCTTCGGCGGCCTTTTCGAACAGGTCATCGAAATCAACGCCTTCGGACGGGATCGCGATCTGGCCCTTGCGTTCGAAATTGAAGCTCACGGAACCGGTGGTGGCCAGGGATCCGCCGCCCTTGCCCAGGGTGGAGCGCACGTCGGCGGCGGCGCGGTTGCGGTTGTCGGTCAGGCATTCGATGATCAGACCGACGCCGGCCGGAGCGTAGCCCTCGTACACGATGTCTTCGTAGTTGGCGCCGCCGGCTTCCTCACCGGAGCCACGCTTGACGGCGCGCTTGATGTTGTCGGCCGGCATGGAGGACTTCTTGGCCTTGTAGATCGCATCGGCGAGGGACGGGTTGCCGTCCGGGTCGCCGCCGCCCATACGGGCCGCGATTTCGATGTTCTTGATCAGCTTGGCGAACAGCTTGCCGCGCTTGGCGTCGATGGCGGCCTTCTTGTGCTTGGTGGTCGCCCACTTGGAATGCCCTGACATATTGCTCCGATCAGGTTAGACGGATAAGACAAACGACATGATTTTAGAGCGGTTTGCAGACAAAAGCCGCAAAACGGCCGAATACCGGCGGCGCGGATGGCTTGGACGGACGCTATCGATCCTGCCTCATCAGGCGGTATGCCGCGGCGACGCGCTGGCATACCGTGACGACGCCGAGTACGGCAAGCAGCACCATCGCGATGCACAGCCAGACGCCATGATGGGCCAATCCCGTGACGGCCATGCCGATCAGAATGATGGCGAGCCTGTCGGCGCGCGTGGCGACGCCGACCTTCACCTCGTATCCGACGGATTCGGCGCGTGCGCGGGCATACGAGGTCACGAACGATGTCATGATCGATACCAGCGCGGCGCCCATGCCGATCATCGCGACATAGTCGTTGGAGGGATCGGACGCGTCATGCCACCAGTCGGCGTGCAGTACGAAAAACAGGATCACCGCGACCAGCAGCGCCCAATCGGCGATGCGGTCCAATGTGGAATCCAGAAAGGCGCCGAATTTCGTGCCGCCGTTCGTCAACGCCGCGACCGAACCGTCCAACGAATCGAACAGCACGAGAATGGTCAGCACAAAAGCCCCGGCGAACATCCAGCCGGTAATGCCGGTGACGACGGCGACGACGATCGTCAGCAGCGAACCGACGACCGTCACCGTATCGGCGCTGATCGACAGGCGAACGCACAATACCGCGATCGGATTGATAATGCGTTTCCAACCCGAACGAAAACGTTCCAGCATCATCGCTCCCCTACTGTGCGGATCGCTCCGAAGGCAACGCGAATGACGGCGCCAGGCGCGTGAACGCTTCGGCGTACGCGGCACGCTGGTCGGACAGCAGAACCGGCATCGTACGGGTCTGCGCGACGATCGGCATGAAATTGGCGTCGCCGTTCCAGCGCGGCACCACATGCTGGTGCAGATGCGCGGCGACGCCGGCGCCCGCGACCTCGCCCTGATTGATGCCGATGTTGTAGCCGTCGGGATGCGACACGTCGCGCATCACCGTCATCGCCAGCGTCGTCGCCTTTTCGAATTCGAACAGCTCCGCGTCGTCAAACTCGGTGATCATGCCGACATGACGGTACGGGCATATCATCAGATGGCCGACGTTGTACGGATACAGATTCATGATGGCGAACACGTAGGTGCCGCGCCAGGCGATCAGGCCGTCCTCATCGGATTTCCGGGGTCCGGCGCAGAACGGGCATTCCTTCGTCTTCGGCTTCGTCGGCCGGTCTTCGGAATTACGCAGCACGTAGGTCATGCGCTGCGGCGTCCACAGGCGCTCGACGGTATCCTCCTGCGGCGGGAAACCGGCCGGGTCATCGATACGCGGTTGTTCGTCGTTCATAGAGACGCTCCTTTATATTGCATATGATAAGCGCACACATGGCAACGCAGCCGTTCGAATGGTCTCGCCGGCATTCCGATATGCGGCGCGTGCGCTTCGGTACATTGCGATACATGAAAGGGAGAATCCCCGTGGAGGATTCTCCCTTTCATACCGTTTCATCCTTCAGCGGATCATTCCTGACCGGTGGCGGCCTTGAAGTCGTCGGCGCTGTTGACCAAAGCATGATTCTCGATGGAACGCAGAATCCATTCCTTGGCCTGTTCGACCGGAACGCCGTTGAGCTGGCTGCCGTCACGGAAACGGAAGCTGACCGCGTCGTTGTTCATGTCCTCTTCGCCGACGATGAGGATGAACGGCACCTTCGACTTGGAGGCGTTACGGATCTTCTTGCCGAAGCGGTCGTCGGAGGAATCGATTTCGCAACGCACCATGTCGGCTTCCAGATCCTTGACGAAGGATTCGAGGTGCGGGGCGAATTCATCGGCGACCGGAACGCCGAGCACCTGCACCGGGGCCAGCCATGCCGGGAACGCACCGGCATAGTGTTCGAGCAGAATCGCGAAGAAACGCTCGATGGAGCCGAACAGCGCGCGGTGGATCATCACCGGACGCTGATGCGTGCCGTCGGCTGCGATGTATTCCAGTCCGAAGCGCTCTGGCAGGTTGAAGTCCAGCTGAATCGTGGACACCTGCCAGGTGCGTCCGATGGCGTCACGGGCCTGCACGGAGATCTTCGGACCATAGAAGGCCGCTCCGCCCGGATCGTCCACGAGTTCAAGACCGGAGTCCTTGGCGACTTCGGCCAGCGTGTTGGTGGCTTCCTCCCAGATTTCATCGGAGCCGACGAACTTGTGCTCGTCCTTGGTGGAAAGCTCCAGGTAGAAGTCGTTGAGGCCGAAGTCCTTGAGCAGGCCCAGCACGAAGGACAGCAGGTTCTTCAGCTCGTCCTTCATCTGCTCGCGGGTGCAGTAGATGTGGGAATCGTCCTGCGTCAAACCGCGCACGCGGGTCAGTCCGTGCACGACGCCGGACTTCTCGTAGCGGTAGACCGTGCCGAACTCGAACAGGCGCAGCGGCAGCTCACGGTAGGAACGCTGGCGGGACTTGAAGATCAGGTTGTGCATCGGGCAGTTCATCGGCTTGAGGTAATAGTCGAAACCCTGCTTGGTGACGTTGCCGTTCTCGTCGCGCTCCTCATCCATGCGCATCGGCGGGTACATGCCGTCCTTGTACCAGGACAGGTGGCCGGAGATCTCGTACAGGTGGCCCTTGGTGATATGCGGCGTCTGCACGAAGGAATAGCCGTGCGTACGATGCAGCTGGCGGGAGTAGTCCTCCATCGCGTTGATGATGGCGGCGCCCTTCGGATGGAAGACGGCCAGACCCGGGCCGATCTCGTCAGGGAAGGAGAACAGATCCATTTCCTGGCCCAGCTTGCGGTGGTCGCGCTTGGCGGCCTCCTCCATGCGGGTCTGATAATCCTTCAGCTCCTCCTTGCTGGCGAACGCCACGCCGTAGATGCGCTGCAGCATCGGATTGGCTTCGGAGCCGCGCCAGTATGCGGCGGCCGCGCGTTCCAGCTTGAAGGCCTTGATGAAACGGGTGTTGGGCAGGTGCGGGCCGCGGCACAGATCCTTCCAGACCGTGTTGCCTTCGCGGTCGACGTTGTCGTACATGCTCAGCTCGGACTTGCTGACCTCGGTGGCCGCCTCCGGGTCGAGTGCGGCCTCCTTGTCTCGGATAAGCTCCAGCTTGTACGGCTGGTCGGCTTCCTCGGCGATGGCCTCCTCCTCGGTCACCGTGCGGCGACGGAAGGACTGGGAGGATTTGATGATGCGCTGCATGCGCTTTTCGATTTCCTTGAGGTCTTCCGGGGTGAACGGGTCCTTGACGTCGAAATCGTAGTAGAAGCCGTTCTTGATGACCGGGCCGACACCCAGCTTGGCGTCCGGACGGATCTCCTGCACGGCCTGCGCCATGACGTGGGTGGCGGAGTGGCGCATGATGGCCACGCCGTCCTCGCTGTCAAGCGCGATCGGTTCGACGACATCGCCGTCATGCAGCGGAGTATACAGATCGCGAGGCTCGCCGTTGAGGCGAATGGCGATGATGTTCTTGTCTTGCGCGAAGAGCTGGACGCCGGTCTGGCTGGATTCCACCTCCTTCGCTTCGCCGTTGAGTGTGATGGAGATGGTTTGTTCAGCCATGGTTGTCCTTTGCTATCGGGGCCCGCGGTACCAATGTGCAGGCCTGGACTTCATATCAACGATTACACAAGATAAAAGCGAGACGCGACATTTCATGCGGACCGCGTCGTGCGGCGGGGCGGCGTGAATCCGCCTGGGAAAAAGAAAAAGCCTCCCGTCTGGGAGGCTTTTCAAATGGAGCGGACAACGGGACTCGAACCCGCGGTCTCAACCTTGGCAAGGTTGCGCTTTACCAACTAAGCTATGTCCGCAAAAGGACTCTCGCCGTGAGAAGCGAGACTCCAGTGGGTGATATAGGAATCGAACCTATGACCCCTTCCGTGTGAAGGAAGTGCGCTAGCCGCTGCGCCAATCACCCATATTCATTTATATTGGCATCAATGTGATGCCAAGTGGGCGATACAAGATTCGAACTTGTGACCCCTTCCGTGTCAGGGAAGTGCGCTACCACTGCGCCAACCGCCCAAAGCTGGCTTCTTCATGCAATATCCGAAACTGCAATCCGAGAGGTGGGTACGAGAGTCGAACTCGTCTATACGGCTTTGCAGGCCGCTGCCTAACCGCTTGGCTAACCCACCGTAAAGGTCGTTTAACTCTTCGGGACCTTAGAGCGGACAACGGGACTCGAACCCGCGGTCTCAACCTTGGCAAGGTTGCGCTTTACCAACTAAGCTATGTCCGCGTGTGTTTCCTGCAGCTTGCCGCTGCCTGAGCACGAGTAACTACTATAACCGCGATGCCCGGTTTTGCAAATCCGGCGTGTCGCGATCTTCGCCGCTGCCGTCCCCCTATGATTTCACGCTCGGTGAATCGTTGGAAAATCAACGATTCACCGAGCGCGAAGCGATGCTTCCAAGGCTGCGTCGCACGTTACATTGGAACTATGAGCGAGCAAGTGAGCAAGCCGAAAACCATCATGGTGGCGGCTTTTGAAGGATGGAACGATGCGGCGCAGTGCGCCTCGTCGGCTGCGATGCATCTGGTGTCGCACTATGAGTCGCGTGAGGTGCGGCATATCCGCCGCGACGGTTTTTACGACTACCAGACGGCCCGCCCCATGGTATGCCGCGTACAGGGCCGTCGCCGCATACTGTGGCCGCAGACGACGTTTTATGAGGTCGTCGTCTCGCCCGATCTGCATCTTCTGGTGCAGATCGCCCCGGAGCCGAACTACCGATGGGAGGATTACTGCCGGGCCAGTCTGCGCTTCGCCGATGAGTTCGAGGTCGACAACATCGTCACGATGGGTTCGATGTTCGCGAATTGCCCGCATACCAGGCCATTGCCGTTGGACGTGACCGATTGCATGTGCCAATGCGATCTGGACAGGGAATATGAGGGGCCGGTGGGGATTCCCACGGTATTGGACGTCATGGCCTGCGAGGAGGGATTCGCGACCACGACGATGTGGGTGTCGGTGCCGCAGTATCTCGACTCGGAGGAATGCCCCGAAGGCGCCGTGCGTCTTCTGCAGGGATTGGGCGACGCATTGGGCGTCGTATTGGATTTGGGTGATCTGCCGCGCAAGGCCGAGCAATGGAAGGAGCGTGCGTCGGTGCTGACGTGCTGCGACGACGATCTGGCGCAGTACGTGCAGCATATCGAGCGCGACTACGATCTGCGCGAAAAAGCGAAACGGCTCGCCTCTCTGGGCACGCCTGCATGCGAGCAATTGGTCAGGGAGGCCGAAGCCTTTCTTCATGATTTCGGCCAAGGCAACGCGTCCTGACGAAAGACGAAAAGGCCGGGCCGTATGGATGAAGCCATACGGCCCGGCCTTTTCGTCGGAATGGTTCGGTTGCCGGCCGATTCAGACGGCGGCCGCTTCGACTGGCGACAGGACGCCCGAAATCAGCAGGATCGCGACGATGACGGCCAATACGATGCGATAGATGGCGAAGGCGCGATACGAGAAGGTGGATACGAATTTCAGGAATCCGATGATGACGACGTAGCCGACGACGAATGCGACGACGGTGGCCGCGATCGTAGCGCCCCAGCCGGGGAACATGCCGGCGTCCCCTGCGGCGACATCCTGGATGGCCGATACGGTTTCCAGAATCCCGGCGCCGAATACCGCCGGAATGGCCATGAGGAAGCTCAGCCGCACCGATGCCTCACGGGTATAGCCCAACGCTCGTCCGAACGTGATGGTGCCGCCGGAACGGGAAACGCCGGGGATCAGCGCGAGCATCTGCCCGATTCCGAACAGCAGCGCATCCTTTGCCGTCAGCTCCTGCATGGTCTTTATCTGCTTGCAACGGGCATCGACCACCCACAGCAAAGCGCCGAACAGCGCCAGCACGGTGACGGTGATCCACAGATTGCGCAGCGTCGTTTCGATTATATCCTTGAAAACCAGTCCGGCGATCAGGATCGGCAGCGTGCCGATGATGATGAACCATCCCATCTGCGTATCGCGGTTGTGCGCGCCGAGACGGCTCTTCCAATCCTTGCCTTCCTTGCCGAACAGGGATCCGAACCATGCGCTGAGAATGCGGATGATGTCATGGCGGAAATACAGGATGACGGCCAATTCAGTGCCCAATTGAATGATCGCGGTGAAAGCGGCGCCCGGATCCGATCCCAGCATCAGATCGCCGATGATACGAATATGCGCGCTGGAGGAGACCGGAAGATATTCGGTCAGTGCTTGTACCAATCCTAAGAAGATGGCTTGGAGAAAGTTCATACGACCCTTCTTGCTGTATGCGTATGCTAACGACACCTAAGATTAGCGAATGGCCTCTAAGTGCGTGTGCAGGCATACGGGATTGTCGCGCAGCATATTCACAATGGGAGCCGGGAAACGGCTGCCGCGCCGGCAAAAATACGACGGGCATGATGCCGGATATTGGAAGAGCATCGATGGTAAGGCGGGAATGCGATGGCGAAATACCGTAAAAGCAGGGCGTTCAGCCCGGAAGGCTTCTTCGAATGCGAAGGCCGTGGGTTGCAGTGGCTGGGACAGGCCCATCCGCTGGGAGGCCCCCGCGTCGTGGACGTATATGAATGGGGAAAGGACCATCTGGACATCGAGCGAGTGGACTCCTGCTCCCCCACGCCCGTAGCCGCACGCGCGTTCGGCGCGGCATTGGCCCGCATGCATGACGCCGGAGCCCCGTATTTCGGTTCGGCGCCGGAAGGCTATGAAGGCATCTGCTATTTCGGGCCTCTGCAGGATCCCGTTCCGATGGATTGCGGCCAATGGAATGACGTCGCAACATATCTGGCCGAAGGCCGGCTGCGTCCGATGGTCGAGCTTGGCATGCACCGCGGCGAATTACGGCAAAGCGATATGGATCTGACCGAGGAAGTGATCGCGGCGTTGCCTGAGATCCTGGGACGTGCCGCCGGCGACAGGCCTGCCCGCGTGCACGGTGATCTGTGGAGCGGCAACGTGATGTGGACCGCCGACGGCGGCGAAGTCGAAGCAGTGCTGATCGACCCGGCCGCGCATGGCGGCCATCGCGAAGAAGACCTTGCGATGCTGCATCTGTTCGGCATGCCGTACATGACCGAAATCACCGAGGGCTACCAGAGCGTGCATCCTCTGAAAGCGGGGTATGAGGAACGTGCCACGCTATGGCAGCTCTACCCCATCGCCGGACATTGCGTGTTCTTCGGCGGCGGTTACGTGAGCCAGTACCGCGCGATGTGCCGCTCTCTGCTGCGCTGATCGTTCGGCATAGGATCGGCATGCGTCTGCATACGGGCATATATGGATGATGGCGGCCCCCACATGTGCGAGGGCCGCCATCATCCATATACCCATTCACGCGGCTTCGTCCACGTCGCTGAGCGGCGTTGCCTGAGGGCTTCCGGTAATACGCTCAGCTCAGGGCATCCTTCAGTTTGGAGAAGAAGCCCTTCTTCGAAGGCGGCGTCGGGCGCGAGCTTTGCGCGATATGCTCGGCGTGCTCGTCATGGCTGGCGCCGAACTTCTCGATCAGCTCCCGTTCCTCATCGCTGAGCTTGGTCGGAATCCGCACGGCGACATGCGCGATCAGATCGCCGCGCTCGCCGCCGGACTGCAGGCGTGTGACGCCCAGACCATCCATGGTGACGGTCTGTTCCGGCTGACAGCCGGCGGGAATGGTGATCTTCTGCTTGCCGTCGAACGTATCGATCTCGAGATCATGGCCAAGCACGGCCCAGCTCATGGGAATCTGCACCCAGCAATGCAGGTCGTCGCCGTCGCGGGTGAACTGCTTATCCGGCTTGATGCGAATATCGACATACAGGTCGCCGGCGGCGCCACCGCCTTCGCCCACCTCGCCCTGGTTCGCCAGACGCAGGCGGGAATTGTCGCGAATGCCGGCGGGAACGGTGACGCCGACGTTGCGCGTGGTGCGGACGCGTCCGTGCCCCATGCAGGACGGGCATGGATTCGGGATGATGGTACCGTGGCCTTCACAGCGTTCGCATGGTGCGGAAGTCATCATTTGGCCGAGCATGGTGTGAACGACTTTCTGCATGAAACCCTGACCGTGGCAGTCGGGGCAGGTCGTCGGCTGGCCGCCGCCCTGGGCGCCGGAGCCGGAGCATTCCCGGCACAGGCCGAATGTGTTGATGCGCACATGCGCGGTGCCGCCGAATACGGCGGTCTTCAAATCGATGGATGTGCTGGCCAGCGCGTCACGTCCCGGCTGGGTGCGCGGAACCGGCCCCTGGGTTCCGCCGCCGAACGCGCCGCCGAAGAACTGTCCGAAGATATCGCCCATATCCCCCATGCCGCTGAAGCCCGAGGCTCCGAAGCCGCCGGCATTCGGGTTGTTCGGATCCACTCCGGCATCATACATCTGGCGCTTCTGCGGATCGGAAAGCACTTCGTAGGCGTTGTTGACTTCCTTGAATTTGTCTTCGAACTCCGGGCCGGCGATATCGGGATGATATTTACGGCTCATCTTGCGGTATGCCTTCTTGATTTCGTCGTCGCTGGCTGAGCGGTCCACGCCCAGAACTTCGTAATAATCTGCCAATGCCGTTCCTTTTTCCTGTTGATTCGCAGTTATTGTGCCATAAGGCGGGGTCAGAACGATTGCCGTTCGTCGTCATGCGTGACGATGGACGACAAATAGTGGGCCACGGCCTGCACGGCCGCCATCGTGGCCGCGTAATCCATATGCGTCGGTCCTATCGACCCGACGAAGGCCAGCGGCGTGACGTCGCCGTGGGCGCCGTCGGCCGCATCGTCGTCATGATGCGTGTTTTCGTCCGGGTTCGTCGCGCGTGCGGTTCCGTATCCGCTGGAGACGACCGACGCATGCAGCAATCCCGGGGTGTGGGTTTCGGAGCCGATGGCCACACCCACCCCATCGGCCGACGGGGTTTCGCTCAGCGCGCTCATCAGCTTCATCAGAACGACCTGTTCTTCAAGGGCGTCGAAGAGTGAGGCGAGGTCGGAAAGCGCGCGTTGATGGGCTAGATGTGATGTGCCCGCCATGTACAGTTCGCCTGCGCGTTCGTCGTCGGCCATGCCGGCGAGGGCCTGCGCCAGTGCCTCGACAAGAGGCCTGGCGTCGCGATAATCCGGTCGCAGCGCCATGGCGTGCAGTATTTCCGCGCAATGCGCAAGCGGCATGTTCGCGCATTTGGCGTTGGTTTCCTTGCCGAGGCGATTGAGCGTCTCCGGTCCGGGCAGTGCGGGGACGCTCAGCATGTGCTGCGCGACTCGCCCGGTGTCGGTTATGACGACCGCAAGCAATGCGTTGGTGGCGACCGGGACGATTTCGACGTGTCGGATGGCGGATTTCGCCAGCGACGGCGCCGCGACGATCGCCACCTGGCCGGTGATCTGCGACAGCAGGCGCGCCGCGCGCTGCAGCGTGTCCTGCAGATTGACCGAACCGGAGAGAAAATTGTTGATTCCTCGTCGTTGCGCCTCGCTCAGCGGCATGACGGTGGACAATCTGTCGACGAAATATCGGTATCCCTTTTCCGTGGGGATCCGTCCCGCGGATGTGTGCGGCTGGGTGAGGTATCCTTCGTCCTCCAGCGCCGCCATGTCGTTGCGGATGGTGGCGGAGCTGACCCCGAGGTCGTGGTCGCGCGCCAATGCAGTGGAACCGACGGGCTCCTGGGAGCGGATGTAGTCTTCGACAATCGCACGAAGCACCAGCATGCGTCGTGTCTGCGCCATGGTGAGCCTCCCGTACATCGTTGCCAACATGCGTGCGTAAAGCATTTTCCTGCAAGATATTGTTTTATCACTCTTGCGTGTCGAGTGCTAGCCGTTCGTCCTTGAGAGTAGCGAATGTGTATTTATGTCAATTGTGAGCGTTAACAGAACACAATCGCCCATAATCGTGTCAAAAGTTAACGAATTAGTCGGTTGAGGTGGCTAGTATGTAAGAGCAATGTGAGGGTGCCTATGGCATGGCATAAGCCGGAAGCATGGCTCCCGAAGTATTGGAAGGAAAGTAGATCACCTATGACCGATATCACCTGGTCCGAGTTGGATGAGCGCGCCATCAAGATGGCGAAGGCTCTTTCCGCCGATGCCGTTCAGAAGGCCGGCCACGGCCATCCCGGTTCTCCGGTTTCCCTGGCTCCTATCGCCTACACCCTGTATCAGCGCTTCATCAAGCATGATCCGAACGACCCGAAGTGGGCCGGCCGCGACCGCTTCATCCTGTCCGGCGGTCACGCATCGCTGACTCAGTATGTCCAGCTGTATTTCTCCGGCTACGGTCTGACGCTGGATGACCTCAAGTACTTCCGCGGCGGCGCCGACACCCGCACCCCGGGCCACCCCGAAGTCGGTCTGACCCCGGGCATCGAAATGACCACCGGCCCGCTGGGCCAGGGCGTCGCTTCCGCCGTCGGCTTCGCCTACGGCCAGCGTTTCGAACGCGGCCTGCTGGATCCGCAAGCTCCGGCCGGCACCTCCCCGTTCGATCACAACGTGTGGGTCATCTGCGGTGAAGGCGACGTCGAAGAAGGCGTCTCCGGCGAAGCCTCCTCCCTCGCCGGCAACCAGAAGCTCGGCAACCTGTTCGTGATCTTCGACGCCAACCACATCCAGATCGAAGGCGAAACCAAGATCGCCTTCGCCGAGGACGTGCTCAAGCGCTACGAAGCCTACGGCTGGTACACCGACGAAATCAGCTTCATCCAGCCGGACGGCTCCTACAAGGAAGACCTCGACGGCCTGACCGCAGTGCTCGAAAAGGCCCAGCAGGTCACCGACCGTCCGCACTTCATCAAGGTCGACACCCTGATCGCATGGCCGACCCCGGGCAAGACCAACGATCCGTCCTCCCACGGTTCCGCTCTGGGCGCCGAAGCCGTCGCAGGCCTGAAGGAAGCCCTGGGCCTCGACCCGAACGTCGACTTCCAGGTCGACGAAGAGGCCCTCGCCCACGCCCGCAAGGTCGCCGAGCGCGGTCTCGAAGCCCACAAGGAATGGGACGAAGCCTTCGCCGCATGGGCCGCCGCCAACCCGGACAAGGCCGCCCTGTACGAGCGCATCAAGGCCGGCAAGCTGCCTGAGGACTTCGACAAGGCCATCGACGAGCTGGAAGCCGGCTACGAAGCCGGCGCCAAGGTCGCCACCCGTAAGGCCTCCGGCGCCGTGCTCAACGCACTGGCCGCCGTCATGCCGGAACTGTGGGGCGGCTCCGCCGATCTGGGCGGCTCCAACAACACCGACATCAAGGGCGCCGCGTCCTTCGTGCCGGCCGAGTTCGCCACCACCCAGCATCCGAACTGCTCCGAGTACGGCCGTCAGCTGCACTTCGGCGTTCGCGAGTTCGCCATGGGCGCCATCACCAACGGCATCCTGCTGGGCTCCGACACCCGTCCGTTCAACGGCACCTTCTTCCAGTTCGCCGATTACGAGCGCGCCGCCGTGCGTCTGGCCGCTCTGATGGAGATCCCGAACCTCTACGTGTGGACCCATGATTCCGTGGCCCTCGGCGAGGACGGCCCGACCCATCAGCCGATCGAGCACCTGGCCTCCTTCCGCGCCATCCCGCAGCTCGAAGTCGTGCGTCCGGCCGATCAGTGGGAAACCGCCGAAGCATACCGCTACTTCTTCGAGAAGAAGAACACGCTGCCGACCGCCATGGTGCTGACCCGCCAGGGCGTGCCGACTCTCGCCGAAACCGCCGAAAAGGCCAAGGACGGCGTCAAGCGCGGCGCCTACGTGCTGGTCGAGACCGAAGGCACCCCGGACGTCATCATCATGGCCTCCGGTTCCGAAGTCCAGTGGGCCGTGGCCGCAGCCAAGACCCTGGCCGACGAAGGCATCAAGGCCCGCGTGGTCTCCATGGTCTCCATGGAATGGTTCGAGGAGCAGGACGCCGAATACAAGGAAGCCATCCTGCCGGCCTCCGTCAAGGCCCGCGTCTCCGTCGAAGCCGGTCTGGCCATGCCGTGGTACAAGTACCTCGGCTCCTACGGCAAGCCGGTCTCCATCGAGCAGTTCGGCCTGCAGGGCGACGGTGGCCAGAACATGATCGACCTCGGCATCACCGCCGAGCACGTGGTCGAAGCCGCCAAGGCCTCCATCGAAGAAGCCAAGTGATCCGCACGGGAGGGACGATACGGCTGCAGGAAGAACGTCGTCCCTCCCGACGGTTCTTGTAAAGATTTGATCCAAATAGGTATCAAGGAGAAAAACAAATGACTGAAGCAACTCAGCGCACCTCTGACTCCGGCGTCTCGATCTGGCTGGACGACCTGTCCCGCACCCGCATCGAATCCGGCAACCTGCAGGAGCTCATCAAGGACAAGAACGTCGTTGGCGTCACCACCAACCCGTCCATCTTCCAGAAGGCTCTCAGCCAGGTCGGCCCGTACGACGCTCAGCTCAAGGAACTCGGCAAGGTCGACGTTGAGACCGCCATTCGCGAACTGACCACCACTGACGTGCGCAACGCCACCGACATCTTCCGTGAGATCGCCGAAGCCACCGATTTCGTCGACGGCCGCGTCTCCATCGAAGTCGATCCGCGTCTCGCCCACGAAACCGAAGCCACCGAAGTCCAGGCCGTGGAACTGTGGGAGAAGGTCAACCGTCCGAACGCCATGATCAAGATCCCGGCGACCCTCGAAGGCCTGCCGGCGATCACCGCCACCTTGGCCAAGGGCATCTCCGTCAACGTCACCCTGATCTTCTCGCTCGAGCGCTACGAGCAGGTCATCGACGCCTTCATCGAAGGCATCGCCCAGGCTGACGCCAACGGCCACGACCTCAAGCACATCGGCTCCGTCGCCTCCTTCTTCGTCTCCCGCGTGGATACCGCTGTCGACAAGCAGCTGGAAGAGATCGGCACCGACGAAGCCAAGGCCCTCGAAGGCAAGGCCGCCATCGCCAACGCCCGCCTGGCCTATGAGCTGTTCGAGAAGAAGTTCGCTGAGGATCCGCGTTGGGCCGCCCTCGAAGCCAAGGGCGCCAAGAAGCAGCGTCCGCTGTGGGCCTCCACCGGCACCAAGAACCCGAACTACTCCGATTGCGTGTACGTGGACGAGCTGGTTGCCCCGTTCATCGTCAACACCATGCCGGAGAAGACCCTGAACGCTCTGGCCGACCACGGCAACGGCGCTCCGACCATCGCCGGCACCTACGAAGAGAGCCACGCCATCATGGCCAAGCTCGCCGAGCTGGGCATCGACTTCAAGGCCGTCACCGACAAGCTGGAAGCCGACGGCGTCGCCGCCTTCATCAAGTCCTGGGATTCCGTCCTCGCCGACGTCCAGGCCGGCATCGACCGCGTCAACGGCTGAGATCTGAACTCCAGGTAGGTCTCATCCACTGACGGCAAAGCCCTGTTGGGAATTCCGAGAGGATTCCCAACAGGGCTTTGCCGTATAAACACGTCAATACGATCAGGGAGGGAACGGTGAATGCCGTTCCCTCCCTCAATCACAAATAGCCATCGAAATCACTGCCGGTAATAGCTCAGGAAACGTTCCAGCTTGTCGGAGGCGTCCTTCAGCACTTCGATACGCGGCAGGTAGACGACACGGAAATGGTCGGGCTCGTGCCAGTTGAAACCTCCGCCATGCACGACCAGCAGCTTTTCGTCGCGCAGCAGGTCCAGGGCGAACTGTTCGTCGTTGGTGATGTTGAACCGTTTCGTATCGATCTTCGGGAAGATGTAGAACGCCGCCTTCGGCTTCTTCGCAGTGATTCCCGGAATGGAGTTCAACGCCTCGTAGATGTATTCGCGCTGCTCGTAGATGCGGCCTCCGGGCACGATATAGTCCTTGACGCTCTGGTGTCCCCCCAATGCGGTCTGCACGATGGACTGCGCCGGGACGTTGGAGCAGATGCGCATGTTGGTCAGCATGTTCAGGCCCTCGATGTAGTCCTTGGCAATGGCCTTGTTGCCGCTGAGCACCATCCATCCGACGCGGAAGCCGGCGATCATATGCGATTTGGACAGGCCGGAGAAGGTCACGCAGAACAGGTCCGGGGCGAGGGACGCGATGGAGACGTGCTCCAGGCCGTCCATCACCAGACGGTCGTAGATCTCATCGGAGAAGATCATCAGCTGGTGCTCGCGTGCGAGTTCGACGATCTGCTCCAGCACTTCCTTCGGATAGAGCGTGCCGGTCGGGTTGTTCGGATTGATGATGACGATCGCCTTCGTCCTGTCGGTGATCTTGGAACGCATGTCCTCGATATCCGGATACCATTCCGATTCCTCGTCGCAGACGTAATGCACGGGAGTGCCTCCGGCCAACGTCACGCATGCGGTCCACAGCGGATAGTCCGGCGACGGCAGGAGCACCTCGTCGCCGTTGTCCAGCAAAGCGGACATGGACAGATTGATCAGTTCGCTGACTCCGTTGCCGGTGTAGATGTCTTCGATGGTGACGTTCGGCAGTCCTTTGAGCTGGGCGTACTGCATGATCGCCTTGCGTGCGGAGAACAGGCCCTTCGACGCGGAATATCCTTCGCTTTCCGTCAGCTGCTGGGCCATGTCGTAGATGACCTCATCCGGCGTGCGGAAGCCGAACGGCGCGGGATTGCCGATATTGAGCTTCAGGACGTGGGTGCCCGCCGCTTCCATGCGGGCGGCCTCCTCCACGACCGGGCCTCGCACGTCGTAGAGGACGTTGTCGAGTTTGTGGGATTTCGTAAAACGACGCATGGGCGTGCCTTCCATGGAAACGGATGTTGTCGTTGTGTGGGCCGGTGTTTCTTTCGGCTGTGACGTGACGGTCGATACGTCGGACGGAGTCGTCTCCGTGTCGGGCCGCTGCATGGGAACATCGTCGCCGCGCAGCCAGCGAACGTCCACGTCAAGAATACGGGCCAGCGCTTCGATGATGTCCGCCCGCGGCGTGGTCTTTCCGCTGACATATTGGCTCATATGGCTTTTGCCGAGTTTGACGCCCAGCTGTGATGCCTGCCGTACGCAATCGATCTGCTTGAACTTGCGCAGCGCCATCGCTTGGTTCAACCGTTCGGCGAAACTAGGATCAGCCATAACGCTCCTTCGGTTCAATTTCTTAAGGACAGTTCAAAGCTTAACACGTGTCGGGGGCACTTCCGCTGTTTTCCGATGCGATATGGCCATATTTCGAGATATTTACAACGATGTAGAAAAGTTCAATTTAATTTTTACAACGATGGAAAATGAACAAAAAGAAATCCTGCCATACATTTCGCATAGCATGGCAGGATTCTCCCGATGTCGATGATATTGGATTGAACTCTATGTGTGCAGCAGATGCCTCTCAATCCATTGCGCGACGCCGTCCTCGTTGTTCGCGGGACATACCGCGTCCGCGATCTCCAATACTTTCGGATTCGCGTTGGCGACTGCCACCGATCGGCCGGAACGTTCCATCATCGCGATATCGATAAGATCGTCGCCGAATGTGACGGTCTGCGCCAACGGAACATCCAGTCGTTCGCACAGAATATCCAGGGCATGCTCCTTGCTCGCCTGCGGATTCATCAGCATCCACAATGACCCTTCGGAGATATGCACGTCGAAATCCGGAGGAATCAACGAGCGCAACGGCGCCCACTGCTCCGGCTCCGGGAAGATGATGAGCTTGTCGGCGACGCCCTGCGGCACATCGTGGAAATCGGTATACCGCCAGGTCTGCGTTCGCCAGAACACGCTGACATCGAAATTCGTGTATCGGACGTCGTTCATGACGATGCCGATTTTCAGCCCCGGCAGCCGCTCGATCAGAAAACGGCACACCTCGCATGCACGCTGCGAGGAAAAGCCGATCTGAAGCAGATGGCCGTCCTGTGCGGGCCTTGCGCCCGTCAACAGGTCGTAATCCGATTCGGCCGGCATGAAATCGATCAATGCGCCGTTCAGATACACGCAGGCGTCCACCGGCAGACGCTCGACGATGCCCAAACCCGTGCTGACTGGCCGTGCCGTCGATACGGCGAAACGAATCCCCGCCTCGTGCAGGCGTTCAATCGTGCGGATTGCGCGTTCGGTGATGAACCGCTGTTCGAAGGTGTCGCCGTCATGCAGCAGCGTGCCGTCCAGATCGGCGACCACCAGCCGTGGCATGGTACGCGCCGTATCATCCGTCATATCGATGGCGCTCACAGCAGGCCTTCGCAGTACGAGCGGACGATGGCGGCGGAACGGTGGAGCTTCGCCGATTCCTCATCGGTCAAAGACAACTCGACGATTTCGTTGGCGCCGTTCGCCCGCAGCTCGGTCGGGATTCCAAGGAAGACGTCATGCAGTCCATATTCGCCGTCCAGCAACGTCGACACCGGAACGATGCGGCGCTCGTCCCACAGGATCGTCTGCACGATGCCGGCGACGGTCGACGCGATGCCGAAATTCGTGCCGCCCTTCGCGTCCTTGATGACATTGCCGCGCGCACGGGTCCTGTCTTCGAGGTCCTGCGTGGAGACGGATGAAAAACGGTCGCGATTATCGTCGAGGAACTGCGTGAAGGGCTTGCCGCCCAAGGAAACGGTGGACCACGGCACGAATTGGGATTCGCCATGCTCCCCCATCACAAAGCCGCCGACGTTGCGAGGGTCCAAGCCGGTTTCCTCACCGATGATGGTCTTCAGCCGGGACGTGTCGAGCGCGGTGCCGGTGCCCAGCACCTGAGTGCGCGGCAGACCGCTGCGCTTCCACACATACCAGGACATCACATCGACGGGATTCGACACCATGATGATGACGCCGTCAAAACCGGAGTCCATGATGCCGTCCACGATATCGTCGATGATGCTCAACGTGAATTTGAGCTCCCCCAGTCGATTGGCGTTCTGCGGCGGACGGCGTCCGGCGGTGATGACGACGATGTCCGCGTCCGCGCAGTCGGCGTAGCTTCCGACCCTGATCTTCACATGACGGTCGAGGAACTCACTGCCGTCGCCAAGATCATGGCATTCGCCGATGGTCTTGGCCTGTGCCGGATCGATGAGCACCACCTCATTGCACAGGCCCTGCGTGATGATGCTGAACGCGACGGTGGAACCGACCTGGCCGGCTCCGACTACAGCGACTTTGTTGGTATTCATGGTCACCAAAACGATTCTCCGATCTGTGATTACGGGTGCGCATAATATGAAACGTCGGCCCATGGTTCCTGCGAATCATGGGCCGACGTCGTATGGTCGCAATGCTTAGATGAGGCCGAATTTCGCCATCAGGCCAAGGGCGATGATGATCGCCACCCAAATCAGGGCGATGATGACGGTCCAACGGTTCAGGTTCTTTTCCGCAACGCCGGAGGAGCCCGCATTCTGGGTCAGGCCGCCGCCGAACATATCGGACAGGCCGCCGCCCTTGCCCCTATGCATGAGGATGAGCAAGGTGAGCAGCAAGCTGGCGATGACGAGAATGATTTGCAGCACAAGCTTGACGATGGCCATAGCAGTCACAGGAACCTCCAGTTTGTAAACACTGCTGATAAGGATAGCGCAAGGGCATGAAAAGTAAACGACCGACGCACGATCATGTTTCCGCCATCCGCTGGTGCCCCTATGTTCCAAGCGGCCATGGATGCCGTCTATTGCGCGTATCAGTCCGTCGCTTTCAGCGTGAGCCGGCAGATGCGAGCGAATTCGTCGACGTTCAGCGAAGCGCCGCCGATAAGGAAACCGTCCACGTCCGGCTCCCCTATCAATTCCACGGCGTTCTTCGACGTGACCGAGCCGCCGTACAGGATGCGCACTGCCTCGCCGACCGGAGCGCCGAACATGGCGGACAGATCGGCGCGAATCGCCTGGGCGGCGTCCTGCGCGGTCTGGGGAGTGGCGACCATGCCGGTTCCGATGGCCCACACCGGTTCGTAGGCGATGATCAGACGGGAAGCCTCTTCGTCGGAAAGGTCACGGGTCACATCATGTACCTGACCGACCGCGAAATCCAATTCGATGCCTTGCCGGCGTTCCTCATAGCTTTCGCCCACGCACAGAATGGGCTGCATGCCGGCGGCCAATGCCGCGCGCACCTGATCGACGATGGTCGCATCGTCTTCGGGATGGTACTTGCGGCGTTCCGAATGCCCGACGATCACGTAGCGGCAACCCAGATGAGCGATCATATCGGCTGAGACATCGCCGGTGAACGCGCCCTGCGATGTGACCGAAACCGCCTGTGCACCGTATCGGATGTCAAGATCGTCCGCTTCGACCAGCACCTGGACGCTACGCAATGAGGTGAATGATGGCATAAGCGCGACTTCACATTTTCGATAGTCGAAGTGGGCATCGCGAAGCAGCCACGCCAGTTTCTGTACGAAATAGGTGGCTTCGCGATGGTCGAAATTCATTTTCCAATTGCCCGCGACCAGCGGAATGCGTTGTGATGCCATAGCAATAAAGTGTAATTCCCCGATAAACAAGGCTGTGCCCCGGTTCGTGAAGGACCGGGGCACAGCTCATTGACAGCCGAAAATCAGTCGAGCACCTTCAGGCCCGGCAGCTCCTTGCCCTCGAGGAATTCGAGGGAGGCGCCGCCGCCGGTGGAGATGTGCGAGAAGCCATCCTCCGGGAAACCGAGGTTGCGGACTGCGGAAGCGGAATCGCCGCCGCCGACGATGGTGAATGCGCCTGCCGCGGTGGCATCGACGAGGCCTTGGGCCACGGCGCGGGTGCCATCGGCGAATTCGGCGATCTCGAACACGCCCATCGGGCCGTTCCACACCACGGTCTTGGAATCGACGATCTTGTCGTGGAACAGCTTCTGGGAATCCGGACCAATGTCCAGACCCATCTTGTCGGCCGGAATGGCCTCAGCGGCAACGACTTCCGGAGCGATCGGGGTCTCGCCTGCCGGGAAGCCCGGGTTCACGACGATGTCGGTCGGCAGCACCAGTTCGACGCCGTTCGCTTCGGCGGTCGCGATGTAGCCCTTGACCTTGTCCAGCTGATCCTCTTCCAGCAGGGAGGTGCCGACCTCATAGCCCTTGGCCTTGAGGAAGGTGAACACCATGCCGCCGCCGATGACCAGACGGTCGGCCTTGGACAGCAGGTTTTCGATGACGCCGAGCTTGTCGGAGACCTTGGAGCCGCCGAGCACGACGGTCAGCGGGCGTTCCGGCTCAACGGTGGCCTTGGACAGGGCGGTGACTTCCTTCTCGACCAGCAGGCCCGCGGCGGCCGGCAGATCGGCGGCAACGTCATAGTTGGAGCCCTGCGCGCGGTGCACGACGCCGAAGCCGTCGGACACGAAAGCGTCGCCGAGGGCGGCGATCTTCTTGGCGTAGTCGGCGCGTTCGGCCGGATCCTTGCTGGTTTCCTCCGGATTGAAGCGAACGTTCTGCAGCAGAACGACGTCGCCGTCGTTCATTGCGGCGACCTTGGCCTGAGCGTCTTCGCCGTAGGTGTCTTCGGCCAGCGGCACGTCAACGCCGAGCAGCTCGCCGAGACGAGCGGCGACCGGGGCGAGGGACAGCTCCGGAACGGCCTTGCCCTTCGGACGGCCCAGGTGGGCCATCAGAATGACCTTGGCGCCTTCTTCGCGCAGGGTCTTGATCGTGGGCAGGGCGGCCTTGATACGGCCGTCATCGGTGATCGTGGTGCCGTCCAGCGGAACGTTGAAATCAGCGCGGACGAGGACGCGCTTGCCCTTGAGATCTCCGAGATCCTTGAGTGTCTTCATGAATTTCCTTTCCTGGCCGCATGGTGCGTGGAATGGCTTGAATCTTGCCAATTTACGATAATACAGGCTTTAACGAACAAAACACCGTATCCGGGAAGAAAACGGATGCGGTGTTTCGCTGTAGGACATATGGTCACGCTGCAATGGGCCGCGCCGGCATACGGCGGTCAGGCGTCCTGACGACGGGCCTTTTCCGTTTTCTCCGCCAGCTGCAGCAGTCGGCGGATGCGGCCGGCGATGGCGTCCTTCGTGATCGGCGGATCGGCGAGACGGCCCAGCTCTTCGAGGCTGGCGTCGCCGTGGTCGAGGCGCAGCTGGCCAGCCGCGCGAAGGTTTTCGGGAATGTCGTCGCCGAGGATCTCAAAGGCCTTGCGGACCTTGTCGCTTGCTTCGGCGGCCGCCTTCGCGCTGCGGCGCATATTCGCATCGTCGAAATTGGCAAGACGGTTCGCCTTGCCGCGGGCCTCGCCGTCGGAACGCTTGCCGGTCCATTCCCGGGCGGAATGCGGGGCGCCCATAAGGATCAGCATGCGCTCAATCGAATCGGGGTCCTTGAGCGTGATGCGCTCGGAGCTGCGCAGCTGCCGCGGCTTCGCGCTGATGCCGAGACGACGAGCGGCTCCGGCCAATGCCAAGGCGGCCTCGTTGGTCGGGCACACGATTTCCAGATAGCTGGCCTTGCCCGGATCGGACAGGCCGCCGTGTGCGAGGAACGCTCCGCGCCATGCGGCCTTGACCTGGGCGATGTTGCCGCTGATGATATCGGCGGGAAGGCCCAGAACCAGATGCTTACGACGGTCGAGCAGACCGGTCTGCAGCGCCAATGCCGCGCCTCCGCGCTCGACGCGGATCAGATACCGCTGGACGACGCCGTTGGGGGTCTGACGGGCGACCTGCGTCAGGGTGGCCTCATGGCCGTACAGGTTCTTGATGGTGTCCTGCAGCCATTGTGCGGCGTCCAATGAGTCGAATTGCGCCTGCACGATGATCTGACGCTGCACTAGGTGCAAACCGCCGCCGAATCGAATCATCGACGTCGCCTGCGCCTTCTTCGCTGCGGGCAGCTCGTTGTCGATTGCGGACAGTTCGCTTTTGACATCATCCAGAAGAGCCAAGAGCCAGCCTCCTCGTATCCCGTTCTTCTCGTTTTTCCGCGCAACATGTCGGTGTGTCGCGCGTTGTTACCGGCTTACTGTGATACCTAACATAGTGGACAACAGCCCCGGTGCTTTTCCGTATTCGGACGAATCCTTCTCACGATTCGGTCGCCGTCGTGTGGCCGACGACGTTATCCATTCTATCCAATTCCCGTGCGGAAACGGTCACGGACAACCCCCTTGCGCGCAGACGTTTGGCCAGAGCCTCGCTCATCGCCACGGAACGATGCTGGCCGCCGGTGCAGCCGATGGCGATCGTGACGTAATGCTTGTCCTCCTGCGCATAGCCTTCGATGGCGACCGCAATGGCTTTCTCGTATGCGGTCAGGAAATCCTCGGCGCCGTCGCTCGACAGCACGTAATCGCTTACGGGCTGGTCCTTGCCGTTGAGATTGCGCAGCGCGGGCACCCAGAACGGATTGGGCAGGAATCTGACGTCGGCGACGAAATCGGCGTCGATCGGAATGCCGTATTTGAATCCGAAACTGAAGATATGCACCGAAACCGTCTGCGGACCCGCCCCGAGCATGGCCTCGTACAGTTTGGTCGAAAGCTGGTGGATGCTTAATTCCGAAGTGTCGATGATGATGTCGGCGCGCTCCTTCAGGCTTTCCAGCATGTCGCGCTCTTCGAGAATGCCGTCGATCAGACGGTTGCCATGCTGCAGCGGATGCGGTCTGCGCACGGATTCATATCGTTTGATCAGCACCTCATCGCTGGCGTCTAGGAAGAAGATGCGGGTTTTCACGCCCAGATCGTCCAAATGGCTGAGCACGGCCGACACGTCGGTGAAATAGTCGCGCGTGCGCACGTCGATGACCGCGGCGAGCTTGTGCACGCCGGAATCCGACGCCGTCATCATGTCGACCAGCGGGACCATAAGCTTCGGCGGCATATTGTCGACCACATACCAGCCCATGTCCTCGAAACTGTTGGCGGCATGGGAACGGCCCGCGCCGCTCATGCCGGTGATCAGCAGAACCTCGAAACCTTCCGCTGGCGCGGGCGTGCCCGCGGACAGCGCGTTCCTCTGTGTCATTTACAGCACCTCCTCGAGTGCCGCGCGCATCGCGGCCTCCAATGCGCCATCGTCGTCGAACCCGGCGAACGGATCGTCGGTACCGGCGGGCGCGGTCATGACGGCGACCTGCAGTATCGCCTGATACAGCAGCATCTCCTCGCCGCCGATCGCCTGCCCTCCGGCCGTGCGCCAGGCCTTCATCAACGCCGTGGGGCGCGGGTCGTACAGCACATCCAGCAGCAGACCATGCGGATGGATGCCGTCCCGCGCGATGACGTCTGCGACCGGATCGGCGGAATGGCCGGGAATCGTGCTGATGACGACGTCGGCGGCATGCAGCGCCGGCGCGACATCATCCAATGCAATCACATCAAGCGGCGTGGATTCAAGAAGACCGGCGACGCGGCGCAATTCCCCGGCGTTCCGGTCAGGATGGCGGGCGGCGACGGTGATATGCGTGATACCGGGATTCGACAATGCCGTGCAGGCCGCGACGGCCGACGTCGCGGTATTGCCGTTGCCGATGACCAGCGCCTCCCCCGTGGCCGTCGCATCGGAAGCGACGACGCCTATCGCATGGCCGATCGCATCGACGATGCCTTTGACGTCGGTGTTGTACAGGCGAATGGAAGGCAAGCCGTCCTCATGTCGATGCTCCCAGTCGAATATCGCAGTATTGGCCACGCGCAGTTCCCTCGCCCACAAATCGTCGGGCGTTCCGTACGGCTGAATCGTCTTCTTCAACGGCATCGTCAGGCTCAGACCGGCCCATGTGGGGTCCAGGGAACGCAGGAAACCGTCCAGATCATCCTGCCCCACTTCGTGGCGGTCATACCGCCAATCGGCCAATCCCAGCGCACGATAGGCCGCGTTATGCAGAACCGGCGACAGCGAATGCGCGATGGGCTTGCCCAGAACGGCGCAACGATGATTGATGCCCGACACTGCGATCCCCCCTTCCCGAAGCGTTTCATTCCATGCTACCAGCCGAGGCGGAAGCATGGGAGGCGTCTTCTTCCGCCTCGGCTTCGCCGTTCGCCGCTGCCGTTCGCGCATCCGCGTGCAGCGCCTGGTATATCGATTCCGCTTTGGCCCTGCCCACGCCCCTGACCTGCTCCAGTTCTTCGACGCTGGCCTGACGCATAGCGCGCACCGAGCCGAAATGATTGAGCAGACGCTTCTGGTAGGCGGGTCCGATGCCCGGAATATCGTCCAACGCCGAACGCAGCGCGCCCTTGCGACGTGACTGACGATGATAGGTGATGGCGAAGCGATGCGATTCGTCACGCACGCGCTGCAGCAGATACATGCCCTCGGACTGGCGTTTGAGAATGATCGGATAATCGTCGTCCGGCACCCACACTTCCTCCAGGCGCTTCGCCAGCCCACAGACGGCGACGTCGTCGACGCCGCAATCCTCAAGCGCTTTGGCCGCGGCCATCACCTGCGGCTTGCCGCCATCGACGACCACCAGATTCGGCTTGTACGCGAAATGGCGACGGTCGGTATTCTGCTGCACCACAGTCGTGCCGGCGTCGCCGTCCGGGCGCGGATCGCCATCCGACGCCGTATCGGACGTATTCCGCGCGGCGGCGGCACGCTTCTCGTTGTCCATGCTGTCGCCCGAATCGCCGGCGATATTGCCATGCCGGAATCGGCGCGTCAGCGTCTCATACAATGCGCTCAGATCATCCAACGCTCCCGCGCCGTCCGCGCCGCGGATCGAAAAGCGGCGATATTCGCTCTTCTTCGCCATCGCATCCTCGAATACGACCATCGACGCCACCTGAAAAGCGCCGCCCACCGTATTGGAAATGTCATAGCATTCAATGCGCAGCGGAGCCTGCTCCAGTCCCAACGCATCCGCAACATCGTTCATCGCCGTCGAACGCGACGCCATATCGCTGACACGGCTCATCTTGCTGCGCTGCAACGCCTGCTTCGCGTTCTCCGTGGCGCGGTCCATCAACTGCCTCTTATCGCCGCGGGCGGCGACGCGAATCGTCACGCCCGCGCCACGCAGCGAACCGAGCCAGGATTCCAGCTCCTCGCGGCGGGCTGGCTCGACCGGCACGATCACTTCGCGAGGAACCGGGGCGATCGGGGCGAGCAGATCGTCACGGCCCGTCTGCTCCTGACGCTCATTGCGCGTCCTGGTGGCCTGCGCGCGAGCCAGGGCATCCGTGGCCGTCGCCGACTGCGTGACCCCGATGGCGTTGCGACGCTCGCTGATCACCGTCGTTCCCTGCGACGCCGACACCTGTTCCGGTTTCATACGGCCGGCGTCATCGGAGGCGATATCCGAATACACCTGCACGATCAGATCGGCGATCAGCTCGTCGTCGCCGACGTCCTCCACACGCTCCACGCTCCAATTGCGTTCGCCGCGAATCGTGCCGGCGCGTACGAAAAACGCATGCACCGACGCTTCCAGCTCGTCGCTGTCCATGCCGAACACGTCGGCGTCGACCTGATCGTCAAGCACGACGGCGTTCTGTTCGACGACGGTCTGCAGCATCTGGATCTGGTCGCGGATGCGGGCTGCCTTTTCGAATTCGAGTTCGGCGCTTGCGGCCTTCATGTCCTTCGTCAGCTGCGCGATATACGATCTGCCGATGCGGCCGGTCAGCACGCCGGCCAGCTGCTCGCACAGTCTGCGATGCTCCTTGGCGCCGATCCTGCCGACGCACGGCGCCGAACATTTGCCGATCGAGGCAAGCAGGCAGGGACGTTTCGTCAGCTCGGCCTTATGGAACACGCTGTCCGAACAGGTGCGCACGGGAAAAGTCTTCAACAGTCCGTCAAGACTGTGCCGCAGCTCCCATACCTTCGCATACGGACCGAAATAGCGGGTATCACGGCGCTTGCGGCTTCGTGTGATCCAGACGCGCGGCACGCTCTCCCCCGCCGACACCGCAAGATACGGGTAGGTCTTATCGTCGCGGAACACGACGTTGAAGCGCGGGGCGAATTCCTTGATCCACGTGTATTCCAGCGTCAGCGATTCCAGCTCGGTGCCGACCACCGTCCACTCCAGGGAACGTGCGGTAAGCACCATGGTCTGCGTGCGCGGATGCAGCAGATGCAGCGGTTGGAAATAGTTGGTCAGACGATTGCGCAGATTCTTCGCCTTGCCGACATAGATCACGCGCCCTTCGCCGTCGCGCCATTTGTAGACGCCGGGTTGTGCCGGGATATCGCTGGTTCTGGGCCGGAACAGGTCACGGGTGTCGCCGAGCAGCGGCGCGCCGTTTTTGTTGACCGCCGCATCCGTCTGCGCATCGGCGGCGTGAGCCGAGGCGCTCGCATCCGCCTGCAATGCGGCCGCCGTCCTGCGCCATTCGCCCGGACTATGCCGTTCCACCAATCCAGAGGACACATGTCTCCTTTCCGCTGTTCCCGAGCTGCACGTCCCTACGCGTTGAGCATCGGTTTGAGGAATCCGCCGGTCCAGGACCGTTCGCATCGGGCCACGTGCTCCGGCGTGCCTTCCGTGACGATGGTGCCGCCTCCGTCGCCGCCTTCGGGGCCGAGGTCGATGATCCAGTCGGCGGATTTGACGACGTCGAGATTATGTTCGATGACGATGACCGTATTGCCTTTGTCCACCAGGCCCTGCAGCACAAGCAGCAGTTTGCGCACATCCTCGAAGTGCAGGCCCGTGGTCGGCTCGTCGAGGATATAGACGGTTTTGCCGGTCGACCGACGCTGCAGTTCGGTGGCGAGCTTGACGCGCTGCGATTCGCCGCCCGACAGCGTCGGCGCAGGCTGACCAAGACGGATATAGCCCAGACCGACCTGCACCAGCGTTTCCAGGTAGCGGGAAATCGACGGATACGATTTGAAGAACCGCGCCGCCTCCTCGATCGGCATGTCAAGCACGTCGGCTACGGATTTGCCGTTGTAATGCACTTCCAGCGTCTCGCGGTTGTAGCGTTTGCCATGGCATTCCTCGCATTCGACGTAGACGTCGGGAAGGAAGTTCATCTCGATCTTCAACGTGCCGTCGCCATGGCAGGCTTCGCAGCGGCCGCCCTTGACGTTGAAGGAGAATCGGCCCGGACCGTAGCCGCGCACCTGCGCCTCCGGCGTTTTCGCGAACAGCGTGCGGATCTTGTCCCACACGCCCGTGTACGTGGCCGGATTCGAACGGGGCGTGCGTCCGATCGGATTCTGGTCGACGTGAATCACCTTGTCGCATTGGTCGACGCCTTCGACGCGCGTATGCTTGCCGGGCACGATGCGCGCGCCGTTGAGCTTGTCGGCCAATACCGGGTAGAGGATCTGATTGACCAGCGTGGACTTGCCCGAACCGGAGACGCCGGTGACGCAGGTCATCACGCCCAACGGGAAGTCGACGGTGAGATTCTTGAGATTGTTCTCACGTGCGCCGACCACGCGAAGCCGTTTCGTACGGTCCGTCTTGCGACGTTGCTGCGGCACTTCGATCGCGCGGCGTCCGGCGATATAGTCGCCGGTGACGGAACGCGACGCGTCGGTCAGATGATTCGCCGGTCCGGAATAGATGACCTCGCCGCCATGCTCGCCGGCGCCCGGGCCGATGTCGATCACCCAGTCGGCGTTGCGAATCGTATCCTCGTCATGTTCGACGACGATCAGCGTATTGCCCAGGTCACGCAGATGATGCAACGTGCCGATCAGCCGTTCGTTGTCTCGCTGGTGCAAACCGATCGAAGGCTCGTCAAGCACATACATGACGCCGACCAGACCCGATCCGATCTGCGTGGCGAGCCTGATGCGCTGCGCTTCGCCGCCGGACAACGTCTTCGCCGCGCGGGAAAGCGTCAGATAATTCAAGCCCACATCGTTGAGGAATCCCAAACGGGCGCGGATCTCCTTCAGCACCTCGCCGGCGATCTGGGCCGCGGAGCCTTCCAATTCCAGTCCGTTCACCCATGTGAGGCTGTTCTCCGCAGACATGTCGCACACGTCGGCGATGGATTCGCCGCCCACCGTAACGGCGAGCACTTCGGGGCGCAGACGACGCCCATGGCAGGCCTGGCAGGGCACTTCACGCATGAACGATTCGTAATACTGCTTCATCTGATCGGAATCGGTCTCGTCATGGCGGCGCATCAGCGTGCGTACGACGCCTTCGAAGCCGGTCGAATATTCGCGCATGCGGCCCCAGCGGTTACGATAGGACACCTGCACCTGGAAGTCGTGGCCGTACAGGATGGCGTTGCGGATATCCTGCGGCAGGTCCTTCCATGGCGTATCGAGATCGAATCCCATTTCGTCGGCAAGGCCTTCAAGCACATGACGGTAATAGTCGCTGGTGCCTTTGCCGATGCCCCATGGTTCGATGGCGCCCTCGTTCAGTGTCTTGTCCGGATCGGGGATCACCAGTTCCGGGTCGATCTCCAGGTTGTAGCCGATGCCGGTGCATTCCGGGCAGGCGCCATACGGCGCGTTGAACGAGAACGTGCGGGGTTCGATCTCATCGAGCTCAAGCTGATGGCCGTTCGGGCAGGCGCGTTTTTCCGAGAACGGTTTGCGGCGTTCCGGATCGTTCGCGTCCAGGTCGACGAAATCGGCCACCATGATGCCTTTGGCGAGCCTCAGCGCCGTTTCGACGGAATCGGTCAGACGCTGGCGGATGCCGTCCTTGACGACCAGACGGTCGATCACCACTTCGATGGTGTGCTTCTTCTGTTTGGCGAGCTTGATGTCGTCCGACAGTTGCACCATTTCTCCGTCGACCAACGCGCGTGCATAGCCGTCCGTTCTCAGCAGGTTCAGCAGGTCCTCGAATTCGCCCTTACGCCCGCGAACCACGGGGGCGAGAATCTGGAAACGCGTGCGTTCGGGATATGCCAGCAAGGCGTCGACCATCTGCTGCGGTGTCTGCGCGCTGACCGTCGAACCGCATTCGGGACAATGCGGGATGCCGGTGCGGGCGAACAGCAGGCGCAGATAGTCGTAGATTTCCGTAATCGTGCCCACGGTCGATCGCGGATTGCGGTTGGTGGTTTTCTGGTCGATGGAAACCGCCGGGCTCAGGCCCTCGATGAAATCGACGTCGGGCTTGTCCATTTGCCCAAGGAACTGGCGGGCGTAGGCGGACAGCGATTCGACATATCGACGCTGGCCTTCGGCGAACAGCGTGTCGAACGCCAATGAGGACTTGCCCGAGCCGGACAGCCCGGTGAACACCACCATACGGTTGCGGGGAAACTCCAGATCGACGTTCTTGAGATTGTGTTCGCGCGCGCCCTGGATGACGATCTTCAGATCGTTGGGCAGGCGTTTCAAATCCGCCACCAACGATCCGTCGGCGTTGACCAGCGGCGCCTTTTTGATTTCGCGCGACAGGAACACGTCGCTGGTCATGATGCGTTCCACTGTCACTTCGCCGTTTTTGGGAGCCGTATGCTTCACCACTATCGGATTCCTCCGCCCTGCTCGAATGATGTCTTCGAACAAGGATACCGCATGCGCCGCCCAGAATTCGAACAGTTGTTCGATGGTGTGTTGTGGGCGAAACGGGGTCCGCCGGCGCGAAGCGATTCGAAGGCGGGGCGCTATGGGAAACCGCGTAAACCGAGGTGTTCCGATGTGCGGCGGGTAAGATGACGCACATGAACGAACACTGCACGCATGTCGAACATGAATTCGGCCCTGTATGGAATGAGAACAGCCGCATTCTGATTCTGGGGTCGATGCCCAGTCCGAAATCGCGTGAGGACGGTTTCTACTATGCGCATCCGCGCAATAGATTCTGGCCGGTTCTGGAACGGTTGTTCGCCGACCCGGCCGATCCGGACGACGTGCCGGGCGACGGCGTCGAAACGCGCCGCGATTTCGTGCTGCGCCACCACATCGCGTTATGGGACGTCATCGCGTCATGCGATATCGCCGGCGCCAGCGATGCCAGCATCCGCAACGCCGTCGGCAATGATCTGACGCCGCTGCTCCGCGGATCCGGGATCGGCGTGATTTTCACCACCGGCGCGAAAGCCGCGCAACTATACCGTCGCCTGTGTCTCCCCTATTTGCGGCAGGCGGGCGTCAGCGTGCCGATGGTCGCATTGCCGTCGACGAGCCCAGCCAATGCGGCCATGGATCTGGACCGATTGACCGAAGCGTATGGGGCTGCGATCCTGCCGGCCTTGGCATGATTTTTGGAAAACCGCCGAAAATAAAACTCCGCTTTTTTGATTTTTGGGAAACTTCCAGAACAAATTTGATGCCGCGGGAAATGACAAAATTCGCCTGACGGGTCGCAGGGCTACCGGGCGAATATGAAAGTGTTTTTTGGCAAATACGGTTTATGCTGGTGGCCGGAACTGATCTCTGTTGGGTGCAGGCTTTTTCACAAATATGCTTTTGAAAACTATCTATATATTTAGATTTTAATAACGTCACCGCAAGACATATAATTCATATTATCCATTTGTTGAGATAGATAATGATATGCCTTTTCGCCATTGCAATGACAAGTATAAAATTCAATATCTTTATAATTTTGTAATTCCATTGCAATACTGTTTAACAATTCTTTTGATACTATTTTCTTTGTAAGCGGGTTGAACAAATGAAAGCCACCAATACAAAAATGTGGTTGATACTTCTCTGCTTCTTTCATGATATTTACAACACCAGCATGCCCGCACCTCATAATAACTACTACTTTATTTTCTGAAATAATCAAGTTTTGTTCGTGTATAAAAGTATCTTTGCCCTTTTTATCATAAAGAGCATTATTGGTAGGAGAATAAAATTTATTTGTTTTACTTACTGTAAATGGCGATAATTCTTCATCAATTTTATAATTACCATTTAATAGTTTGATTTGCCTATTAGATTTAAGCTTATTATCAATTCCAACTGGTATTTTAAGGAATAAGATTTTACTGTAATGTGGTTCAAAGGCTTCTTTTTGTACATAGATATTTGCCACAGAATTAATATCTAAAAATTTTTCAATGCTCCTCCATGGTCAAAATGCCTATGAGAAATAATGACAGTATCCACTTTTGAAATATCTATATTTTTTTTTCATAGCATTTTCAAATAATGTGCTATCTGAACCTAAATCAAATAGAATTTTATGTGATTTCGTTTCAATATATAAAGGATATATATAAGGAAAGTCCGTGTTTTGGTTCAAGTTCTGACTTAGTCGTATTTTCAACTAATGAAATTATTCTCATAAAATCTCCTTTACAATTCTAATTTGTCAAATTCTTTCGGGCAACAAATGCAGATACATATATATCGCATCTGTACTATTTTCAAGAATGTTCATTGTCTGTGGTAACGGTTCAGCATACATAACTTTATAATCCACCTCATCGTACTCTTTCCGAATGGGGAAAGCTAAACATTCATCGTCAATAGAGAAGTCTGCTCGTATACCATCTTTATTTCCTCTTGCATCTATACGAATCCATCGGTCAATGGATTTTAGATAAATAGCATTTAAAGCATGGATACAGTATCCGCTTTCAGGTGTACTGCCTAATGTAAGCCTTTGATAACATATTCCGGAAGGAATACCATTTGCTCTTAATAGTGCGGCCAATAAATTAGCCTTTCCCCAACAAATACCAACACCCTCTCTTAATACATCAGAGGCTGTTACCGTAACTCTTTTATCTTGGATATCCCATGAATGCTTGATTTCATCTCTAACAAAATAGTAGGTAGCTTTTGCCAGTTCAATTTCGCATTCAGTAGAGTCTTTTAGTTCTTTGGCTTTTCTTTGTACACTTGGTTCATTCCAATCGATATAGTGTGAAAAGGCAAGGTATCTATTCATATCATCTTGAATCTTCAACATGTAACACCTCCAAAAATTTCAATTTATATGTTTCTCTTTATTTACATTATACCATTTTCCAATACCTGCAACAATGTTTCAAAATCTTAAGATTACTATTTTTCTGCTTTTGAAAAATTACTTACCCGTCTATGATTTGTAAAGGGTGCTATTCAGCATTGCTTACGCAACAAGCCCTTGACAAATCATATCCCGATAAGTTTAGAGTAATCAGGCAGAAATGAAATAGTTTGTTGTATCAAGCCAACGAAAAAGAGATACCAGCACATTTATGCAGTATCTCTAACTTAATAGCATTATTCTTTTATCCGCAAGCAGGTAAGCACAGGTTATTCGTTAATATCCTTTTGTTTGGGAAACTCCAGTTTCCAATCGGGAAGTTTTTACAAGGGCCTGAAAGAGAAAATCCAACTTATCTGTCTGACTACGTATTCCCCAAATAAAGTCGGTGCGCTCCGCCTCGGACATTGGTTTTTCCAGCAAAGTGTCCGTCGTCATTTTCAGATTGCTCACCGGCGTTTTTACCTGATGGGAAATATCCGATACGAGAGCCTGTAACTCCTGTCGTTCCTCGTCCACCCGGCGGCGGTTTTCTTGCATGATCTGGTAAAGCCTTGCCAGCCGGTGTCCGATTCTGGCAAGCTGGGTTTCTCTGTCCTCTGGGTGTTTTGGTGCTTCATTTCCGGCGATCATGTGGTCTAAGGTTTGGCACAGGTCAGCGGTAAACTGTACCAACCGCTTTCCAAACGCCTGTGTCTATATAAAAATCCCTACAAGAGTACATAGTAGCAGCGCCCCGCCAGTCAGCACCACCGCTGTCTGTTTTGTTATAAGAAACAGAGCTATGGTGATTCCAGACATAGAGAGAACAATCCCCATTACCACACAGCCAAACACCCGTTTTGTGGCGGGGTTTTGTATCGTCGGCATTCAGGCGGTCCGTGCGTGATGCCGCTTCTTCAATTGGACCTGCGACAGCAGGATCGCACCGAAGATCAGGACGAATCCGATGACGGCGCGCGGCGCGATCCGTTCATGATAGAAGATCATCGACGCGATCACGCCGAAAATGCATTCGGTGCTGAGCAGCACCGACGCCTGCGACGTGGGGATGCTTTGTATGGCGACGGTCTGGAACACCTGTCCGATCACCGTCGAACCGATCACCAGATACGCGAAACCCAATACGATGTCCCAACGCATCCACGACACGGACGGCGCGCCTTCGAACAGCACCGCGCCGGCGAAAAACAGCAGGAAACACCAGACGAATTCCATCACCATCAGACCGATCGCGTCGAAACGCGACCCCAATATGCCGACACAGACCATGTTGACCGCATAGAACACGGCGCTGACGATGGTGATCGCGTCGGCGAAGCTGACGGACAGCAATCCGGAGGCCCCGTCGCCGTCCAACGACACGAAGCCGATGCCGACGATGCAGACGAACGCGGCGACGACATGCTGCCATGTGGGGCGTCTCCTGGTGAACGCCCATACGAAGAACGGCACCATCACGCAATACGTGTCCACAAGAAACGTGTTGCGTCCCGGGGCCATGTCCTTCAGACCGCGCAATTGCAGCAGGTAGCCCGCCCAATACGTGACCGCCAGCACCAGCCCCGGCACGATGTAACGGCGCAGTCCCAGCTTCATCAGATGGGGCAGGAACACCAATCCCAACACGACGGAGGCCAGGAGCATACGTATCGCCATCATCCACTGCGTAGGGATCGTCTCCTGGATCATCTTCAGCAGCGTATAGCCGGAACCCCACACGGCCGCGTTGACGATCAGCATGACACGCGCCGTGTTCGGCGACACCTTGCGGCTCATCGCCTCCGCCTGACCATCCGTGACCGGATCCACACTCTCCCGATACGACGCCATACCGTCTCCCGACTCGCTCTGCTCACTCACAGCGAGCCATCGTAACGCAGCATGACGCGCGCCATGCCCAACGGGAACCGTGTTCGCGCAATATTCATTTCCGCGTTCACCGACCGCGCAGATAACGGCCGGTGACGGACGCCGGATCGCACGCGATATCATCCGGCGTGCCGACGGCGACGATACGGCCGCCCTCCGAGCCGCCGCCGGGCCCCATGTCGACCACGTAGTCCGCATTCGCGATCATGTCCAGATCATGCTCGATCACCAGCACGGTCGCACCGGCGTCGATCAGACGCTGCAGCACGTCCAGCAGCGTGCGCACATCCAACGGATGCAGGCCCGTCGTCGGCTCATCCAATACGAACAGCGCATCATGCTGACGCCGGCCCAATTCCGTGGACAGCTTCAGACGCTGCGCCTCGCCGCCCGACAGCGACGGCGTATCCTCGCCCAGCGCAAGATAGCCCAAGCCAAGCTCTGACAACGTCGACAACATCGCGTGAACACGCCGGCCGGCGGCATCCCGGCAGTCTTCGAACACATGCAGCGCGTCGTCGACGCACAACGCCAGCACGTCCGGCATCGACAGCCCCTCCGGGCATACCGGCGTCGACAGGCGCGCCTCGGCGACCTCGGCGCGATAGCGCGAGCCGTCGCAACGATCGCACACGATCGTCACATCGGGCAGAAACTGCACGTCCAGGCCGATACGGCCAGTGCCGTCGCATTGCGGACAACGCAGCGAGCCCGTGTTGTACGAGAACGCCGAAGCCTTCCAGCCGCGCTCGCGGGACGCCGGCACGGCGGCGAACGCACGGCGCAGCACGTCCATGATCCCCGTATAGGTGGCCACTGTGGAACGCACGTTGATGCCGATCGGCGTCGAGTCGACGATGCGCACGCGATTGACGAGTCCGGGCTTCAGCGAACGCACATGCGCCGGCATCGCATGCGCGGCGGCCGCTTCGGCCTGCGACGATGCCATGCCGGCGTCGCAGGCCCCTTCCAAAGCGGCCAACGCCGGAACCAGCGACTCCAGCACCATCGTCGTCTTACCCGAACCGGAGACTCCGGTCACCGCGGTCAGACGCCCGTACGGAATCGCCACCCGCAACGGATGCACGGTATGGATGGGGCCGGTGTGCATGCGGATCCATCCATCGTCATCATCCGCGTCCGGCAGAGGCATGCGCGCACGGACCGGCGTATTCGCCGAACCATCCAGAAAATCCGCGATACGCGAATCCGGATTCTCCATGATCCGCGCCGGAGCGCCCTGCGCGATCACATGACCGCCTTCGACGCCGGCTCCCGGCCCCATTTCGATGAAATAATCCGCGGCGCGCAATACGCGCACGTCATGGTCGACGAACACCACCGAATTGCCTTCGTCCAACAGGTCACGCATCACGCCGATCAGACCTTCGACGTTCGCCGGATGCAGACCGGTCGACGGCTCGTCCAGCACATACAGCACGCCCGTCGTCTCATTGCGCACCGCGCGGGCGAGCTGCGCGCGCTGCCGCTCCCCCGTCGACAGCGTCGCACTCGCCCGGTCCAACGTCAGATACCCCAAGCCCAGCTGCATCAGACGACAGCCCATATCGCGCAGCGTCGCGATCAGCGCATCCGCCATCGGGAGCATCGGCCCGGGCAGCGTCCGCGGCACCGTCGGAGCCCAGTCCAGCACGTCGGACAACGACATGGCGGTGACGTCGGCCAAACCGAGACCGCCGATGCGCGCTGCCCTTGCGGCCTCGCTCAATCGCGTGCCTCCGCACGCGTGGCATACATGCTCCGTCAGGAACTTGTCGACCTTGGCGAGACGCTTCTCGTCCGTCGCGCGCTCCAACTCCTTCAGCACCGTCAGCCGCGCATTGCGGAACGTGAAATCCAACTCATGCACACCCTTGACCGACGTGACCGTGATATGCTTCTTCTCCTCCGGGCCGGAGAAGACGATGTCCTTCTCCCAATCCTCCAGATCACGCCACGGCACGTCGGTGCGGACGCCGAATTCGCGCACGATATCCGGCTGCACGTTGAAACCGAACGTGCGCCACGGCACCACCGCCCCTTGGTCGATCGTCAGCGAATCATCCGGCACCAGCGTCGCGTCATCCACCTCACGCACCGAACCCGTGCCCTGGCACACCGTGCAGGCGCCCGTCGAATTGAACGCAAGGTCCTCCGCGCCCGGCGCATGGATCGCGACGCCGCATTCCGGGCAGGCCAGAGGCAGCTCCGCGGCCACATTCATCGAAGGCGGCGCATAATGCCCATTCGGGCAACGATGGCTCGCCAAACGCGAAAACATCAGACGCAGCACATTCAACAATTCCGTCGACGTGCCGAACGTCGACCGCATGCCCGGCACGCCGGGACGCTGCCGCAACGCCAACGCGGGAGGCAGGAAACGCACCGAGTCGACCTGCGGGCGCACCGCCTGCGTCATCCGCCGCCGCGTATACGTGGATAACGCGTCCAGATAGCGCCGCGACCCCTCCGCATACAGCACTCCCAACGCCAACGACGATTTGCCCGAACCCGAAACGCCGGCGATGCCCACCAGACGCCGCAACGGAATGTCGATGTCAAAGCCGCGCAGATTGTTGACATGCGCGCCGCGCACTTCGATATGGTCGATGATATGGCCGGTTCCATCCATCGGTCCGTCCTCCTTACCGCCAGTCACCGTCCTTCGCGTTCCCCGGCATCCTCCCATGATCCCCCATACCGGTCTTTTTCGCCCGGGTGCCGGGGATCCCGCATACGGATTACGCCAACGGCGACCGCCTGCCTATCCGACGCCGCCACACACGATAAGCTGAAGGCGTTGACGTAATCGATATTACGTGTGCGTATACGGCGAACGCACGCATGGCACACGCATATGAAAGGACCGCTATGAACACCCTGGTGCTCGTTTTCCATCCAGACCTGAACGCGTCACGCGTAAACGCCCGATTGATCGCCGAACTGGAAGCGGCGAAGCCCGCCAACGTGATGGTACGCGACGAATATGCGGAAAACCCGGGCTTCGCCATCGACGTCGACGCCGAACAACGGCTGATGGAACACGCCGACCGCATCGTATTGCAGTTCCCCTTCTACTGGTACAGCTCCCCCGCGCTGCTCAAGGAATGGGAGGACCGCGTCATCGCCTCGGGCTGGGCGTTCGGCGGCGCCCGCAGTCTGGAAGGCAAGGAACTCAAACTGGTGGTGACCACGGGCTCCGAAGCCTCCAAATTCAGCCCGGACGGCGACTACAGGCGCACGATGGGCGAACTGCTCAGCCCCTTCGAAGTGGTGGCCCGCAAAATCGGCATGAACTACTGCGACCCCTTCCTCGTGCAAGGCTGCTCGACCATCGACGACACGACCCTGGACAAGGCCGCCGCCGAATACGTGAAGGCCGTCGTCGAATAGACCGACGACGCTCTTCGACGGGCGCCGACATCGAACGGCGATTGTCGGACAGGCGCGCATAATATGCGCATGGCGTAGGAAAACGTCATGCGCGTTTTCATGTACACAAGGACGGTGACATATGGCGACGGCGGCACGGCAGGGACAGCGGAACAGACTCGGCGTCATGCCGATCGGCAGGCTCGCCGTATCCCTTGCCTTCCCCGCCATCGTCGCACAGGCATGCAACGCGCTTTACACCATCGTCGACCGCCTGTTCCTCGCGCGCATCCCCGGCATCGGCGACCTCGCCATGACCGGCGTCGGCGTCTGCTTCCCCATACTGCTGGCCGTCTCATCCTTCGCGGCGTTGGTCGGATCGGGCGGCGCCCCGCTCGCCTCCATCGCGCTCGGCCAAGGCGACGCGCGCAAAGCCGAACGCATCCTCGGCTCATCCGTCGCGGCGCTGATCGTCATCGCCATCGTATTGCCGACCATCCTGCAGATATTCAAGGAGCCGATCCTGCTCGCCTTCGGCGCCAGCGCCGACACCATCCCCTACGCGACGGAATTCCTGTCCGTCTACCTGTCCGGCACGGTCTTCGTGCAATTCGCGCTCGGCCTGAACACCTTCATCACCGCCCAAGGCAAGGCGGGTACGGCAATGGTGTCCGTGCTGATCGGCGCGCTCGTATCGGTGGCGCTCGACCCGCTGTTCATATTCGTTCTCGACATGGGCGTATACGGCGCGGCACTGGCCAACGTCATCGCGCAGGCGCTGTCGGCCGTCTGGGTGATCGCGTTCCTCTCGTCGAAACGCAGCGTCATCCGCCTGCATCGGCGCGATATCCGTCCGGGACGCATCCTCGGCCCGGTGCTGATGCTGGGCGTCTCCCCGTTCATCATGCAATTCACCGAATGCGTGATCCAGGTCGTGTTCAACTCCAGTCTGCAACGCTACGGCGGCGACGCCTACGTAGGCGCCATGACCATCATCACCAGCCTGATGCAGCTGATCTCCGTGTTCTCCAATGGCATCACGCAAGGCGTGCAGCCGATCATCGGCTACAATTTCGGCGCTCGCCGTTTCGGACGCGTCCGTCGGGCATACCGCGGCACGATGGTGGTGCAGGTGGCGATCAACAGCACGATGGTCGCGCTGTTCATGCTTTTCCCGGCGACTTTCGCGCGAATGTTCACCTCGGATGCGGGCATCACCGACATCGTCGTGGCGATGCTGCCGATCTTCTGCTGCGGCATGGGCGTGTTCGGCATCCAGAACGTGGTGCAGTGCGCGTTCGTCGGCATGGGGCAGGCGAAGCCGTCGCTGTTCCTTGCGATCTTCCGTAAGATCATCCTGCTGGTGCCGTTGGCGCTGATCCTGCCGCATATCGCCGGCATGGGCACGTTGGGCGTGTTCGTCGCCGAGCCGATTTCGGATGTGGTATCCGCATTGACCGCAGGTTTCCTCTTCTGGAAGCTGACGCCGGCCCTGCTGTCGGAATGACGGTGCGGCGCCCCGGAGCGCGAAGGCCTGTCGGACGTGGAGGTCGGCGGGCATTCGCTATGATGTTTCCTTGGTGTTTTGCGGGATGATGAGGCGAAATCCTGCAATATGAAGCAACATGAACGTATTGATGACGGCAATGACCATGAGCGAAGGCTGAGACGATATGGCGATTGAAGCGCAGGAACTTGAGATCCAGATCGGTGCACGCACGCTGCTGCATCCCACCAATTTTCATGTCACGAAGGGCGACAAGATCGGTCTGGTCGGGCGTAACGGCGCCGGCAAGACCACGCTGACCCGCGTGATCACCGGCGACCTGCTGCCCACGGCCGGCAAGGTGCGCGTCTCCGGCAAACTCGGCTATCTGCCGCAGGATACGCATGCCGCCGATCCGGAGCAGACCGCGCTCGACCGTATGATGAGCGCCCGTGACATCGCGACGATCATCAGCCGTATCCGCAAGGCGGAGAAGGAAATGACCGATCCCGATCCGGACGTGATGACGCGTGCGATGAACCGCTACGACAAGGCGATGCAGGATTTCGACAAGGCCGGCGGCTATGCGGCCCAGTCCGAAGCGACCGCGATGGCGGCCAGTCTGGGTCTGCCGCAGGAAGTGATGAGCCAGCAGCTCGGCACGCTGTCCGGCGGCCAGCGTCGCCGCATCGAACTGGCGCGCATCCTGTTCTCCGACGCGGACACGCTGATCCTCGACGAACCGACCAACCATTTGGACGCCGATTCCATCGAATGGCTGCGCGGCTATCTGAAGAAATATGAAGGCGGATTCCTCGTCATCTCCCACTCCACCGAACTGCTGGACGAGGTGGTGAACAAGGTGTGGCATCTGGACGCGCAACTTGGCCAGATCGACATGTATTCACTCGGCTGGAAAGCCTACCTGCATCAGCGCGCGGTGGACGAGGAGCGTCGTCGCCGCGAACGCGAAGTCGCCGAAAAGAAGGCGGAACGTCTGATGCAGCAGGGCATCCGTCTGCATGCGAAGGCCACGAAGGCCGTCGCCGCGCAGAACATGATGCGCCGTGCGGAACGTCTGCTGTCGGAAACCTCGGAAGCGCAGAAGAAGGAGAAAGTGGCCGACATCCGCTTCCCGGAACCCGCCCCATGCGGCCGCACCCCGATCATGGCGAAGGACATCTCCAAGGCGTACGGTTCGAACATCGTGTTCGCCGGCGTGAACCTCGCCATCGACAAGGGATCCCGCGTGGTCATCCTCGGCTACAACGGCGCCGGCAAGACCACGACGCTGCGTCTGCTCGCCCACCTGGAGGACCCGGACACCGGCGAGGTCGAATACGGCCACGGCTGCAAGATCGGCTATTTCGCGCAGGAACATGACACGTTGGATCTGAATGCGACCGTATTGGAGAATCTGATCCATGTCGCGCCGGAATTGAACGACACCCAGGCCCGCTCCATTCTGGGCTCGTTCCTGTTCTCCGGCGACGACGCGCTGAAGCCGGCAAGCGTGCTGTCCGGCGGCGAGAAGACGCGACTCGCCCTGGCCACACTGGTCACGTCGCGTGCGAACGTGCTGTTGCTCGACGAACCGACCAACAACCTCGACCCAGCATCACGCGATGAGATCCTGAAGGCCATCGCCAAATACGAGGGCGCCATCGTTCTGGTCACGCATGACGAAGGAGCGGTGCAGGCGTTGAATCCGGAACGCGTGCTGCTGATGCCGGACGGCGACGAGGACCTGTGGAACGACTCCTATCTGGAACTGGTCGCCGAAGAGTGACGCCGATCGCAGGGCTTTCGCGATTCATGATTCGGATCCAAGATTCCATGATGATTCGTGATTTCGCGACTTGGACTTCGCACTAGCGACGTTGCGCATTGATTACGGCGTATCGATTTTATCTATAGGCGGCGGTGTCCTGAATATGGACACCGCCGCCTCGACGTCGAACCCCATTCGGTATCGTGCCCAAGGTATTTCGCCGTAACCGAATGACAAAGGGGGACATAACATGTCGCATGCACAGACCGCACCGTTCCGCGCGGACGTCGTCGGATCCTATCTTCGCCCGGAAGCGTTGAAGCAGGCCCGCGCCGATTTCGCGGCCGGCGCGATCGACGCCGCCGCCTTGAAGGCCGTTGAAGACCGCTGCATCGAGGATCTGGTCGCCAAGCAGAAGGCCGCCGGCCTGCACGTCATCACCGACGGCGAATTCCGTCGTGCCTACTGGCACCTCGATTTCATGTGGGGGCTGCAGGGCGTCGCCAAGGGCACGAATCCGGTGGCCGTCGAAGGCTCCGCCGGCGCCGAAGTGCTGGAAACCGCTGCCGTGTGCGGCGCGATCGGCGGTAAGAACCACCCGTTCGTCGAACATTTCAAGTTCGTCAAGCAGTTCGAAGACGACAACACCGTCGCCAAGCAGACCATCCCATCCCCGGCCCAGACGCTGTTCCTGCTGCAGGCCGGCGCCGCCGAACGGTTCGAGAATCCGTACGCCACCGATGACGAGCTGTCCGCCGCCATCGTGGCCGCATACGCCCGGGTGCTCGCCGACCTGCACGAGGCGGGATGCCGCATCGTGCAGCTGGACGACTGTACGTGGGGCATGCTCGTGTCCGAAGGATTCAAGGAAACCGTGTTCGGCCGCGACCCGAAGGAAGTGCAGCGCCAGTACGCCGGCATCAACAACGCCGTCATCGACGCCGCCCCCGAAGGCATGACCGTCACCACGCACGTGTGCCGCGGCAACTTCCAGTCCCAGTGGTTCGCTTCCGGCGGTTATGCGCCGGTCGCCGAAGTGCTGTTCGGCGAAGAGCATCCGGCCGCGTACTATCTGGAATTCGACGACGACCGTTCCGGTGATTTCGCCCCGCTTGCCGAAGTGACGGGAGACAAGCAGGTCGTGCTCGGCCTGATCACGTCCAAGAAGCCGGAACTGGAAGACGCCGACGCCATCAAGGCCCGCATCGAGGAGGCCTCCCGGTATGTGCCGCTGGAACGCCTGTGCCTGTCGACCCAGTGCGGGTTCGCCTCCACCGAGGAAGGCAACCGCCTGACCGAGGAACAGCAGTGGGCCAAGATCGCCCTCGTGCGTTCCATCGCCCGGGACGTGTGGGGCGAAGACTGACGCGCGCCTGCCCACCCGGCGGAGCAAATCGGACTACAGTAAGGTACGTAAGCCAATCTTCCAAGGGGGATTTATGGATATCGTCAACGATGATCGCCTGCGTACCTTACTGTACGGCGCCTACGCCGCGGCGACGGTGCGAGACATGGAACGCCCCCTGCTCGAGGACGGCGTGCCGCTGATGCGGGCCGCCGCCTCGGCCGTCGCGCATACGACGATGCGTCTTCTGGACGACGAAGGCCTTTCCGTGGAGGATGCGCGCATCGTCGTGCTCGCCGGAGCCGGCGACAACGGCGGCGACGGCCTGTATGCGGCGGCCGAACTGGCGAACGAAGGCGCGCACGTCACCTCGATCGCAGTCGGGCGCTCGCTTCATGAGGAGGCGTTCGACGCGTTCGTCCACGCGGGCGGCCGCGTTTTTGTGCTGGACCCCGCCGCCGACATTCCAGGCTGCGCCGCGGGCTTTTCCGCAGGCGAGGCCGGAGAGCGTCTGCAGGCCGCGATCGCGCATGCGCAAAGCTCCCATGTGATCATCGACGCGATGACCGGCATCGGCCTGAACAGCGCATTGCGTGGCATTCCGGCCACCATCGCCTCGTCGCTGGGCTTGGACGGCGAGACCCCCAATCGCCCGGCGCTGCCCCACAATGAGACGGACAGCGATCTGCCGTTGGTGGTCGCCGTGGATACGCCGTCCGGCGTCGGCGTCGACGACGGCACGTTGCCGGGCGCGTATATTCCCGCCGACGTGACGGTGATGTTCGGCGCGATGAAGCCATGTGCGATGGTGCCTCCGGCCTCATACGCCTGCGGGCAGACGATACTGGTCGATTTCGGATTCGATATCGACGACGCGACGCCTGCGGTGGAAATGACGGACGGCGATTTCGTCGCCGATTCGATTCGCCTGCCGCGTTTGGATGATTCCAAATATTCGCGCGGCGTCGTCGGCCTGGTCACCGGTTCGGACCGCTACCCCGGCGCCGCCGTGCTTTCGACGAAGGCCGCGGCCCGCGCGAATGCCGGCATGGTGCGCTATCTGGGGCCGCAGAGCGCCGGTTACATGGTGCTTTCCGCGTTGCCGGAAGCGGTGCTCGGCAAGGGACGCGTGCAATCATGGGTGGTCGGCTCCGGCGTGCCCGCGCAGAACGACGATGACGGCCGCGCCGATCTGCAAAGCGAGACGATCGCGCGTCTGCTGCGCCACTATGCGTTGTCCGACGCTGCGGACGATGACGTGGACGTGGAGGCCGCGGATGCCTTGGCCGCCGCAGCGAACGACCTGCAAGGCCATGGCCGTCATGCCGCGCCCCCGGCCGGCGTCGACCCGGTGCCGCATGGCATGGACGATGACGATGCGGATGAAGCGGCATACGCCATGCCGCCGATCGTCGTGGATGCTGGCGCATTGGACCTGCTGCCCGACCGCGTGCCTCCGCAGGTGGCGATCACGCCGCATGCGGGTGAATTGGCGCGATTGCTCAACCGCATCGACGGCGAGACGGACGGTGCTCTGACCGGCGACGACGTCGCCGCCTCCCCTCTGTATTTTGCGCGTCGCGCCCATGAACTGACCGGCGCGACCGTGCTGTTGAAGGGTGCCGTCACCATTGTGGCCGGTGCCGACGGCAATGGCGATACGCGCGTGATCCTTTCGGGCCGCGCCCCGGTCTGGATGGGCACCGCCGGGTCGGGCGACGTGCTGGCGGGCATTACGGGCGCCCTGCTGGCGCAGCAGGACGATATGGTGACCGAGGACGCCGCGCTGATGCCGGAAGTCGTTGCCGCCGCGGCCTACATGCACGGCCTGGCTGGTGCGCTGGCGTCGGAATCGGATCAGCGGGGATGGCATCGTCCGGAATTGTATGGGCGCTCGTCCAAGTCGCGGTTCTCGTCTTTGGGTCATCCGATCGTGGCCGGGGACGTCGTCGCCGCGATCCCGCAGGCCTTTGCGGAACTGGTGCAGTAAGGCGGGCAGCCTCGCGTGACGGGCATATTCGCGGCGGGACAGGCGTCGCCGGGGTGCAGGGACTATCGCAGTACCAGCGCCATCCCCCACAGCACGGCCAGGAATATGACGTTCCAGACGGTGAAGACCAGCAGATAGCGTCCTTTGCGTTCCGGATATTCCGCCGCGATCTGCTTGTAGGAGATCAGGCTCGCCATCGAGGCGATCAATGTGCCGAGGCCGCCCAGATTCGTGCCGATGATCATCGACGCGGCGTCATCCGTGTAATGCGACAGCAACACGGCGGCCGGCACATTGCTGATGACCTGGCTGGAAAGAATCGACACGGTCAGCGCATGCCCGTCCATCAGCGTCGACAGCCACGTGTTGATCACGTCGATACGGCTCATATTGCCGACGAATACGAAGAAGAACACGAAGGTGGCCAGCAGACCATAATCCACGTTACGGAACAGGCTGCGCCGCCGCACCGCCACCGCGCATGACACGATGATCAGCAGCATCCACACCGGCAGCACCTTGGCCACGGCGAACAGGCACAGAATAAACAGCGCCGCATACCAGTACATTTCCGGTCCAATCGTTTCAGCCAGCGAACGGGTCTGCGTGATCGCCGCGCCGCCATCCGGCAATGTCGCGGCGGAATCGGCAATGGAATCATCATTCTTTTTGTTGTTATCGCGGTGAATCAGCAACGTGCAGGCCGCCAGCAGCAGCGACGCGGCCACAAAATACGGCAGCATCAACATGACGAATTCCGTCAGGTCGTATCCGCTGGAAGCATACAGGTACAGGTTCTGCGGATTGCCCATCGGCGTCAGCATGCTGCCAAGATTGGCGGCGATCGTCATCAGGCAGACCGTCATGTAAATCTGCGACTGCAATCCCGTCATGCGCAGCACCAGCATCGCGAACGGCACGAAAGTAATCAGTGACACATCATTCGTGATCAAAGTACTGCCGAAAAAGCACAGCATCACCAGCGCCAGCGCAATGCCGTGCGGCGATGTGACGCGGCCGACCAGCGCGCCGCCCAACGCTTCGAACAGGCCAAGATGTTTGAAGCCCGCGACGACCAGCATCAGGCAAAACAGCAAGGCCAGCGTATGAAAATCGATATATCCGGCATATTGCGTGTCGGGCGGAATGATGAAACATGAAATCACCGCTGCGAAGAACGCAATCGTCATCACCATGTCGTGTTTCGCGAATTCCACCAGGCTGCGCATATTCCGGCTTTCTCTCTGCTGCTTATCCGAATCCGTATCGTAACAAGGCGTTTGCCCGATTCGCAGTGCCATCGCGTCGCCTCTTGGTGACGGCGTCGGCGTGGCGTGTGATTAATGCCACAGTGATATTCGATTTGATGGATTGTTGATTGATTGAAGATATCTGATTATCACTGAAAAACCGCCAAAATCACTATATCTAGTGTTTGCTGATTCGACACGCCACTACAGGTAGTGCCATTGATTTTGCGCGGCATGCCTGTATCGTAGCCAGTCACAGCAGTCATACGAGAGCGACAAAAGGAGCGACCATGCATGTGACCGTGTACACCAAGCCGCGCTGCCCGCAGTGCGATGCCACCAAACGACAGTTCGACAAGCGCGGCATCGAATACACGACCGTCGACATCACGCAGGACGAGACCGCACTGGCGCGCCTGCAGGAGGCGGGCTTCATGCAGGCTCCGGTCGTGATCACCGACACCGATTCATGGTCGGGCTATCGTCCGGACAAGATCCGCGCCTTGACGTCGACCGCGGAGAGCGCGGCGCCGATTCGGACCGCATCGCTTCAGGCCGTGCAGGCGGCATGATGACGCGGGAACACCTCGCCGAAACGGCGACGCCGAGCGCGTCCATGCCGGAATACGCGGCGACCAAGCCCACGATCGGCGCAGTCGTGTATTTCTCGTCGGCATCCGAAAACACGGCCCGATTCATCGAATCCTGCGCGCTGCACGAAGAAGGCGTCAACGTGTATCGCATCCCGCTGATGCCGCAGGCGCCGCCGCTTGACGTGCGCGAACCGTTCGTGCTCATCGCTCCGACCTATGGCGGCGGCGTCGCACGCAAGGCCGTGCCCATCCAGGTCAAACGATTCCTCAACGACCCGGAAAACCGCGCATGGATACGCGGCGTCATCGCATCGGGCAATACGAATTTCGGCGAAGCCTACTGCATGGCGGGCGACATCATCGCCGCAAAATGCCGGGTGCCGTTGCTGTATCGCTTCGAACTGCTCGGCACCACGGAAGACATCAACACAGTACGCAACGGCATCATCAATTTTTTCAAGGACCAGACATGACCCTCAACGACACCACGCTCGACCTCGACCGCACGGCCTCGACCACGGCGGAACGCTACGACCCGGCCCACGACTTCCACGCGTTGAACGCCATGCTCAACCTGTACGACGCGGACGGACGCATCCAATTCGACAAGGACAAGGCCGCAGAACGCGAATTCGTCACCGTGCATGTCGCCGCAAACACCATGCACTTCGATTCCACGGCCGAACGACTGCGCTATCTGATCGACAATAGCTACTATGACGGCGGCGTATTCGAACAGTACTCCCCCGAATTCCTGGAAGACATCTACAGGCATGCCGAAAGCCTCGGCTTCGAATTCTCCACCTTCCTCGGAGCGTTCAAATTCTACCGTTCCTACGCCTTGAAAACCTTCGACGGCAAACGGTATCTGGAGGATTTCCCGCAGCGCGCGACCGCAGTGGCGTTGGAGCTCGCCGCAGGCGACGAACGGGCCGCGATGCGCTACGTGGACGAGATCGTCTCCGGACGGTTCCAGCCGGCCACTCCGACATTCCTGAATCTGGGCAAGGCGCAGCGCGGCGAAGCCGTCAGCTGCTTCCTCGTGCGCATCGAAGACAATATGGAATCCATTTCACGCGGCATCAACGCAGCCTTGCAGCTGAGCAAACGCGGTGGCGGCGTCGCGCTGCTGCTGAGCAATCTGCGTGAATTGGGCGCGCCGATCAAACACATCGAAAACCAAAGCAGCGGCGTCGTGCCCGTCATGAAACTGCTGGAGGATTCCTTCAGCTACGCCAACCAGTTGGGCGCCCGTCAGGGCGCGGGCGCGGTCTATCTGAGCGCCCATCATCCCGACATCATGCGGTTCCTTGATACGAAGCGCGAAAACGCCGACGAGAAGATCCGCATCAAATCGCTGGCGTTGGGCGTCGTGATCCCCGACATCACCTTCGAACTGGCGAAAAACAAGGAGCCGATGGCGCTGTTCAGCCCCTACGACGTCGAACGCGTCTACGGCAAGCCGTTCGCCGACGTCGCGATCAGCGAACATTATCGCGAAATGGAGGCCGACGACCGCATCCGCAAAACCTACGTGGACGCACGCGAATTCTTCATGACCCTGGCCGAAATCCAATTCGAATCCGGCTACCCGTACATCGTGTTCGAAGACACCGTGAATCGCGCCAACCCGATCGAAGGCCGCATCGCCATGAGCAACCTGTGCTCCGAAATCCTGCAGGTGCAGGAGCCCAGCGCCTTCAACGAGGACCTCACCTACGCGCATGTCGGCCGCGACATCTCCTGCAACCTCGGCTCGCTCAACATCGCGAAAGCCATGGACGGAGACCTCGGCGCCACCGTCGAAACCGCGATCCGCGCACTGACCGCCGTATCGGAACACACCAGCATCGACAGCGTGCCGTCCATCCGCCGCGCCAACGAGGAAGGCCATGCCATCGGATTGGGACAGATGAACCTGCACGGATTCCTCGCGCGCGAAGGCATCATGTACGGCAGCGACGAAGCGCTCGACTTCACGAACCTGTACTTCATGACCGTCGCCTACCACGCCTACCGCGCCTCGCATGACCTGGCCGTGGAACGCGGCCGCGCATTCGCCGGCTTCGCGGCCTCCGATTACGCGAAGCCCGCCGGCGAAGGCAACTATTTCGACAAGTACATCGACGGCGGCATCGAACTCCAGCCGCGCACCGAAACCGTGCGGGAACTGTTCGCACGCTTCGACGTGACCCTGCCGACCGCCGAAGACTGGGCCGCGTTGCGCGACGCCGTCATCCGCGACGGCATCTACAACCAGAACCTGCAGGCCGTGCCGCCGACCGGTTCGATCTCGTACATCAATCATTCGACCAGCTCGATCCATCCGATCGCATCGAAGATCGAAATCCGCAAGGAAGGCAAAACCGGCCGCGTCTACTACCCGGCGCCGTACATGACCAACGACAATCTCGCCTACTACAAGGACGCATACGAAATCGGATGGCAGGCCATCGTCGACACGTATGCCGAAGCGACCAGGCATGTCGACCAGGGCCTGTCGCTGACGCTGTTCTTCCCCGACACCGCGACCACGCGCGACCTCAACAAGGCGCAGATCTACGCGTGGCGCAAAGGCATCAAAACGCTGTACTACATCCGTATCCGCCAGCAGGCGCTCGAAGGCACCGAAGTGCAGGGCTGCGTCAGCTGCATGCTGTAGACGATTCGTCCATCCGTCATCCGCCCACCTACCATCCGTCATTCATCATGTCACCGAAAGGACGCCATCATGGCACCCATCTCCATCCCCCGACAGCCGCTGAAGCTCATCGACCGCGTCACCGCGATCAATTGGAACCGTCTCGAAGACGACAAGGACCTCGAAGTGTGGGACCGGCTCACCGGCAATTTCTGGCTGCCGGAAAAGGTGCCCGTATCCAACGACATCCCCAGCTGGCAGGCCATGAGCGAAGCCGAACAGACGCTGACCATGCGCGTGTTCACCGGCCTGACCCTGCTCGACACCATCCAGGGCACGGTCGGCGCGGTCAGCCTCATCCCCGACGCGCTCACCCCGCATGAGGAGGCCGTCTACACGAACATCGCGTTCATGGAATCCGTGCATGCGAAAAGCTATTCGTCGATCTTCTCGACATTGTGCTCCACCAAGCAGATCGATGCGGCGTTCGAATGGAGCGAGAACAACGAATACCTGCAGAAGAAGGCACAGATCGTGCTCGACTATTACGAGGGCGACAATCCGCTGAAACGCAAGGTCGCCTCCACACTGCTCGAATCGTTCCTGTTCTATTCGGGCTTCTACCTGCCGATGTATTTCTCCGCGCATGCGAAGCTCACCAACACCGCCGACGTGATCCGCCTGATCATCCGCGACGAGGCCGTGCACGGCTACTACATCGGCTACAAGTACCAGAAGGGCCTCGCCTTGGCGTCGCAGGCCGAACAGGACGAGATGCGCGACTACACGTATGATCTGCTCAACGAACTGTACGACAACGAAGTGGAGTACACGGAAAGCCTGTACGCCCCGGTCGGCCTTGAGGAGGACGTCGAAAAGTTCCTGCGCTACAACGGCAACAAGGCGCTGATGAACCTGGGATACCCCGCCCTGTTCCCGCAGGAGATCTGCGACGTGAACCCGTCGATTCTCGCCGCGTTGAGCCCGAACGCCGACGAAAACCATGATTTCTTCTCCGGCTCCGGCAGCTCCTACGTGATGGGCAAGGCGGTCGAAACCGACGATGACGATTGGGATTTCTGATTCCGCGGAATTCCCGATCCGTGCGCACGGCATGCGATAGACTGGCCGTGCCGATTACATCGCCCCGATGATCGGAATGCTTTCGATCGGGACGCCGGGTCACCGGCACCGATCATCGGGCCTTATGCGAAGGATATGACATGGACTGCGCTGAAACGACCATCACCGACGTTGTCTTCGATTTTTGCGGCGTGCTGCTGGATTGGCGTACCAGGGCCTGCTTGGAGGGGCGCTTCGACGATGCCGTTGTCGACCGCATCTGCGCCGACGATGATCCCCACAAGTTCTTCGCATATGAGGATCGGATGGACGCCGGCGAGGATTTCGATGACATCCTCCCCGATGTAGTTCGTGAGCAGGGAGAGGATATCGCCGCGATTTTCCGTTATTACATCGATCATTACGGCGACGCGCTCCCCCGCATGCTGCCGGGCATGGAACAGCTGCTGCGCGATCTGAAGGCCGCCGGATACGGCGTATGGGGTCTGACCAATTGGTCGCATGAAACGATCCATATCGCGTTCGACAAATACCCGCAGCTGAATGAGCTGCTGGAAGGCACCGTCGTCTCCGGCGTGGAGAAGATGCATAAGCCCAACGCCGACATCTACGAATTGACGATGCGGCGTTTCGGGCTCAAGCCCGAAACGTCCGTGTTCTTCGACGACACCGCCAAAAACGTCGCCGGCGCGCAGGCCGTAGGCATGCACGCCTTCCGTTTCACGACGGCCGAACAGGCCCGTGCCGACCTCGCGGCGCTCGGGGTGACTTTATAATCGAAATGATTCACGGTACGGCACCGTATTCGGTGTCGGTTGGATGGCGTTGATATCGGCCGAGGAAGCGATACGTATATGACATTGCTGCAGTTGAGATACATCATCAAAATCGTCGAATGCGGATCGATGAACGAAGCCTCTCGCGAACTGTACGTGTCGCAGCCCGCGCTGAGCTCCGCCGTCAAGGAACTGGAGAACGAGCTGGGCATTGAGATCTTCACCCGCTCGTCGCAAGGCATCACCCTGACCATGGACGGCGTGGAATTCCTGACCTACGCCCGTCAGGTGCTCGACCAGGCGGCGCTGCTTGAGGAACGATACAAGAACGCGAAGCCGCGCAAACAGCTGTGTTCGGTGTCGACGCAGCACTACATGTTCGCCGTCGAAGCGTTCGTCGCCATGATCAACGAAAGCAGTTCCGACGAATACGAATTCACCATCCGCGAAACGCGCACACGCGACATCATCAACCAGGTTGCCGGCCTGCAGTCGGAAATCGGCATCCTGTATTTGTCGGATTTCAACAAGCATGTCATCGGCAAACTGCTGCGCGAAAAGCACGTCGATTTCCACCCGCTGTTCCGCGCCCCCCTGCACGTGTTCCTGTCGAAGACGAATCCGCTGGCCACACGGGACAAACTGACGATGGAGGATCTGAAACCGTATCCGTTCATCCAATACGAGCAGGGCGACGAAGGCAGTTTCTACTTCGCGGAAGAGGCGGTGTGGCCGGAATACTCCCCCAAACAGATCAACGTGACCGACCGCGCCACGATATTGAATTTCATCATCGGCCTGAACGGGTATACGGTGTGCACGGGCATCGACAACGGCGACCTGAACAACGAGAAGATCGTCACGGTGCCATTGGATTGCGATGAGACCATGTTGGTCGGCTGGATCGGCCATAGCCGCGCACGCCTGTCGCGGGAGGCGGAACGATATCTGCAGCAGCTGAAGACGGTGATCTCGTCGCACGGATACGGACTGATCGAATAGCCGAAGGCCGGCCCCGTCGCGCTTTCGGGATTATTCAAGGTGACGTCCAGCTTCCTTCAAAGACCGGTGATAGTGTCATAGCGACCGTATACGGCACGTAGCTGTATGCGGATCTCGCCGCAATGATGTCTCGACTCCGAAAGGACGGCTGTTCGCAATGATCGTCATGCAACGCGTCTGGAATGTTATGAAAACCGCCGCGGTCATCGTCGCGTTCAGCACGGTCATCGGCGTGATGTCATGGGCGTTTCTGTGGCTGATGCAGGAGGCGCTGCACCTGATCTGGCAGGTGCTGCCCGAGTTCCTGGGACTGCGGATCGGTCCGACCTGGCCGTTCTGGTTCACGCTTGCCGTCACTTTGGTCGGTGCCGTGGTATTGACGGTGAACGCCCGGTTCAACGACCGCAAAGTCCTGACTATGACGGAAGTGCTGGCGAAAATGCGCCGCGAGGGCTCCTATGAGAAAGGCCATGCCCCGGCATTGTTCGCGACGGCGCTGCTGCCGTTGGCCTTCGGCTCGTCGGTGGGGCCCGAAGCCGGTCTGACGAATGCGATCGCATCGTTCGCCACGCATTACAGCGCGCTGTTGAAACGTACCGTCACCCGCCTTCTGGCGACATGGCATGACGGCGGCAGCATCACATGGCACGACGTGACGGGCGGAGACTGGCGTTGCGACAACACCGACGGCGTGCCGGTCCTGTCGAAGCCGGTGAAGACCGTGACCTACGCTCTGGTCACCCTCTGCTCGATCGGCATATTCGCCGCGATGTCGTCGCTGTTCGGCGGTGGCATGACGATTCCCCGACTGCCGCGGATCGCATGGTCCTGGAACACGCTGGCATGGATCATCCCGTGCGTGCTTGCCGGCGTCGCAGCCGCGATGCTTTTCGTACAGTGCAACCGTGCCGTGGCGAAGATCGGACCGTGGTTCGACCGGCATGTGCTGCTGCGCCATATCGTCGTGGCCGTCGTGCTGGCCGCGGTCGCCGCGGTGGTGCCGTTCACGCTGTTTTCCGGCGAATCCGACCTGGACGATGCCGCCATGGGGTGGCGCGATTTGGGTTTGGGAATGATCGTGCTGCTGATCGTGGCGCGATGCGTGCTGACGCCGTTGTGCATCCGCTTCGGATGGTACGGAGGACAGTTCTTCCCGCTGATCTTCATCGGCGTGATGTCCGGATATGCGGTCGCATGCATTCCGCAGCTGACCGGCGCCGCCCCCGTCGATCCGGTGTTCTGCGCGGCCGTGTCGTCCGCTGCGATGCTGGGCGCCTACAACCGTAAGCCGTTGATGGCGACGCTGCTGATGATACTGGTCATGCCGTTGCCTGCGGTCGTCGTGCTATTGCCGGTCTCCTATGCGGTGAGCCTGATGCCGTTGCCCGCTTCGTTCGGTTTCATGCCGGCCAAGACGATGCGTAGGGCGTCGGCGAGGGCCGGGGCGGCGGAGACTGCATGACAGTGAATTGCGGATCGGCGTCATAGCAAACCCGATCCAAACATGACCGCCATGTCGAATGCGGCGGCCCGTACCGGTGATGCGTCATCGACATCATCGGTACGGGCCGCATCCGCATTGAAGGGCATCAGGCGCCGTACTGCGCCAGATAGGCGTCGGCGGCGGCGGCGATCTCATCGGTCACGTACGGCGTGCCGTCGGCGGTTTCGATCTGACGGCCGGCTTCGAAGATCTCGCGTACGTTCGCGATGGCGAACACCGGGAAGCCGAATTCCTGTTCGATGGCCTTCACCGCGGACATGTCGGAATCCTTCGTCTTCTCCATGCGGTCGACGGACAGCACCAGGCCGACGACTTCGACATCGGCTTCGGCCTTGAGCTTCGGAATCACTTCGCGTACCGCGGTGCCGGCGGTCATCACATCATCGACCAGCAGCACCTTCATGCCGTCGGCCAGCTGCGTGCCGACCATCATGCCGCCGTCGCCGTGATCCTTCTTCTCCTTGCGGTCGAAGGTGTAGCCGACCTGCATATCGTGCGCGGAAGTCAAAGCGATCGCGGTGGAGACGCCCAGCGGGATGCCCTTATAAGCCGGGCCGAAGACGGTGTCGATATCGGCCGGCAGCTTGCCCGCCTTGATCTCCTCGACGATCTTCTCCGCATAGAAGGCGCCCAATGCGGCGATCTTACGGCCGTCGTTGAACGCGCCGGCGTTGATGAAATATGGCGACTTGCGGCCGGATTTCAACGTGAACTCGCCGAATTTCAACGCGTTCGATTCCAGAAGGAACCGGGTGAAACGAATATCGAGGCTATCGGTCATTGGTTGTCCTTTCGTCAGATGACATGAATGATACCGCTGCGTATCGCGTCAGCGCCAGGTCTCCCCCCTGGCGAGCTTCGCCGCCAGTTCGGGGCGTTCGTCCAGCAGCACTTCCAATTCGTGGGCGATGCGCAGCGGCGCGATCGGATCGAACAGGGCCGCTGCGCCGACTTCGACGGCGTTCGCGCCGGCATACAGATATTCCAACGCCTTTTCACCGGAATCGATGCCGCCTATGCCGATGATCGGAACGGTCGGCAACGCCTGGCGCACACGCCACACGCAGGCCAGACCGATCGGCAGCACGGCCGGACCGGAAACGCCGCCGGTCACATGGTCGATGATCGGCTTGCCGGTGCGGTTGTTGATGCGCATGCCCATCAGCGTGTTGATCATGCTCAACGCGTCGGCGCCGGATTCCACGGCGGCACGCGCCGGAACGGTGATGTCGGTGACGTTCGGCGTGAGCTTGACGATCATCGGCTTGCTGGTGATCGCGCGCAGGCGGGCGATCAGCTTGCTCAAGGCAACCGGATCGGTGCCGACGCTCATGCCGCCGTGGCTCACGTTCGGGCAGCTCACATTGATCTCCAGCATGTCGGCCGGAGAATCATCCAATTTGGCGACGACTTCGGCATACTCGTCATCACTGTGGCCTGCGACGTTGGCGACGACGGTCGCGCCCGCAGCCTTCAGCTTCGGCAGATCGTCGACAAGATAATGGTCGACGCCGGGATTCTGCAGACCGACCGCGTTGACGTTGCTGGCCGGGCCTTCGGCGGTGCGCACGCCCGGATTGCCCTCCCACGGTACGGGAGACACGCCTTTGGTGCTTACCGCGCCCAATTGGGCCACATCATAGAACCAGCGGACCGCCGCATACTGGAACGTGCCGGAAGCGGTGCCCACCGGATTCTTCCAGGTGACGCCCGCCACCTGCGTGGAATGCCTCCATTCGTGCGGCTCATACAGGTTGACGACGGTATCGTTCATCGTTTCGCTCATTTCACTCACCCCATCCCAGCTGTTCGCGCGTGAACACGGGACCGTCCGAACAGACCTTCAAACGGCCGTCCACCGTGTCGACAGTGCACAGCACGCAAGTGCCGTACCCGCAGCCCATGCGCTGTTCGAGGCTCAGCTGGCACGGCAGGTCTCGCTTCGCCGCCCATTCGGCCACGGCCTTCATCATCGGCAGCGGGCCGCAGGAGAGAATGACAGGCTTGAGCTCGGCGCCCATCAGCTCATCCTCCAAACGGTCGAGCAGCGTGATGACGTTGCCCTCCGACTCGTCGATGCTGTGCACCGCATCGGCATAGCGGGCCACATACTCGTCGCCGAAATGCACGTTGCGATAGCCGAACGCCGCCGTGGCGGTCGAGCCTTCGACGCCGGCGAGATGCTGTGCGGCATAGACCAGCGGAGGCACGCCCAAACCGCCGGCGACCAGCACATAGTTGGCGGGCTGCCTCATATCGAAGGAACGACCCAGCGGGCCGAGCACGTCGATATGGTCGCCTGCACGAAGATCGGAGAACTCATCCGTGCCCTTGCCGACGACGGCGAACATCAGACTGACCTGGTCGTCGTCGACTTCGCTGACGCCGAACGGGCGCGGCATCGGCTTCAACGGGTCGGATGTGTAGACGTCGACGAACTGCGCCGGCTTGGCATGCTTCGCGATGTATTCGTCGCGGAACGTCAGCCGCCATACGCCGGCGGCAAGCTCGCGATTGTCGGTCACTTCCACGGTGCGACGGCTTGGAACGAATCCGGCCGCAAGCGCGTCCTCCGTGGTGGCTCGGAACGTGATGCTCATGGGTGGTGTCATCCTTATGAACGATTGCGATTTGATTGTGTCGGGAAGTGTCGGCGGCCGGCATTCGCAGTCGCCGACACCGGTGTGAAACGGATGCCGGCGCTATTCGCGCTGCGCATGCCGCGGATCAGTATGCGTTGACGCGCAGATCGTCACGCATGGCGATGGCGGCGTCACGCGCCGCGGAGGCGACCAGGTCAAGGGCCGAATCCGCACTCATCGATTCGCTGTATTCGCCGGTTCTCTTCCATGCGCCGATGATGCCGCGCGACGAATTGACGATCGCGCCGGAACCGTTGCGGTCGAACATGCCGGCCACGCCTGCTGCGGTGCCGCCCTGCGCGCCGTATCCGGGAACGAGGAAGAACGTGTGCGGCATGCGCGCGCGCAATGCGGCGCCCTCTTCCGGATGCGTCGCGCCGACCACGGCACCGACGCGTGAGTAGCCGCGCGAGCCGACGCCGCCGGAACCCCAGCCTTCCACCAGATCGGCCATGTGCTCATACACGCGCTTGCCGTCGGCCAATTCCAGCTCCTGCAGTTCGCTGCTGGAGGGATTCGACGTGCGCACAAGCACGAACACATCCTTGTCTGTGGCTTCGGCCGCGTCGACGAACGGCGTGATGCCGTCGGTGCCCAGATACGGGTTGACGGTCAGCGCGTCCTCGTGCCATGGGTCGAAAACGCTCTCCCCCGCGTTCACGCCGCTCAAATGATGGGCGTATGCGGCCGCGGTGGAACCGATATCGCCTCGCTTGGCGTCGCCCAACACATACAGTCCCTGCTGCTGCGCGTATTCGCAGGTCATCGTATAGGCGTCGACGCCTGCCGGGCCGAGCGCCTCATACATGGCGATCTGCGGTTTGACGGCCGGCACGACGTCGGCGACGGCGTCGATGATCGCACGGTTGAATTCGAAGAAGGCGACGGCCAGCTGTGCTGCGGGCGCCTCACCGGGGTCTTCGACCTGTTCGGCGATTTCGTCGGCGAAGGATGCCACCACTTGCGGCGGCACCAAAGCTTCGGTCGGGTCGAGTCCGACGACGCTCGGATTCTGCTTGGATTCGATGGCTTCGATCAGACGATCCATGATTGTCCTTTCGGATTCGGGTCAGATATCGGTCAGATACGGTTGCGGTCATGCGGTTTGATGGATTTCACACGCGCGAGAAGGCGAGCTTGCCTCCGATGACGGTGGCAAGCGGACGTCCGGTGACCTTCCATCCGCCGAACGGCGTATTGCGCGCGGAGGAACGGAACCGGTCGGGGTCGACGGTCCATTCCTCCGCTGGGTTCAGCACGACCAGGTCGGCGGTTTCGGCTCCGGCGGCATCGTTCAGATCAAGCACGCGCGTTTCGCCATTGCCGTCAGCCTTTTCGCCGCCGAGCAACGCCGTGATGTCGGTGGTGGCGTGCCCCATCAGCTTCGCCGGTTCGGTCGACATCAGTTCGATCAGACGCTGGTCGGAAATATGGCCGCCGTCAACCAGGATCCTGTGGCATACGCCGTACGCGCATTCCAATCCGATGATGCCGTTCGGCGCTTCAAGGAATCCCAGCGCCTTCTCCTCCAACGTGTGCGGCGCATGATCGGTGGCCAGCAGGTCGACCGTGCCGTCGGCCACGGCGGCGATCGTCGCCAGACGATCGGCTTCGCTGCGCAGCGGCGGATTCATCTTCGCCAACGTGCCGTATTCGAGCAACGCCTCATCGCACAACGCGATGTAATGCGGCGCGGTCTCGCAGGTGATCGGCAATCCTTCGGCCTTCGCCTTGCGGATCGCATCAAACGAGATCGCCGTGCTGACATGCTGGAAATGCACGTGCACGCCGGTTTTGCGCGCCATTTCGATATCGCGTTCGACGATGCGCAGCTCCGTATCCTCGGGAATGCCGGGGACGCCCAGCTCACGCGACACCGGCCCTTCATTGACGGCGCCCGTGTCATGATGCTCGCAATGCTCGATCAGATACAGGCCGGTCTCTTTGAGATTGGCGAACACCTGGTCGAGGATCCGCGGCGTCACTGCGGCGCCGTCATCGCTCATCGCGGTCACGGGATGAGCCAACTGCGCGTCATCCTTGGACGTTTCGTCGACACCCCGCATGTAACGACGCCAATCGGCCGGGTCGGAAGCCTCGGATCCCGCGCGATCCTTCGAAGCGCTCACGCACAGGTCGTATCGCACCGGCAGGGTGACGCCGTGGACCTGCTCGTAATGCTGCAGATAGTCGATGACGTTGTCGTAGCCTGCCTTCGTCACTTCTTCGGCGCCCGGCTCGTCGGCGTCGATCGTGTCGCCGTCCATCGCGGGCAGCGTGTTCGGCATGATCAGCACATTCGTGTAACCGCCGGAAGCGGCCGCCGCGCAGCCGGAAACCATCGACTCCTTGTAGGTCTGGCCCGGATCGCGGAAATGCACGTGCGGATCCTCCAAACCCGGAGCGACCGTCATGCCGGAAGCGTCGACGTCACGCGTCTCGTCGGCGGGAACGACCAGATCGATGACCTCGCCGGTATCCCACACCGTAATGCCGTGCAGGGTGAGCGCCATCAGAACTTCGCCTCCTCATCGCAGTAATCGCAGCGGTATTCCTGGCGTTCCGTATGCATCAGGTGGAACATCTGGTCGATGCCGCGTTCGGTCGTGGTCACGCAACGCGGGTTCGCGCATTTGATGATGTTGACCACATGCTCAGGCAGGGTCGGCTGCTTCTTCTCGACGATCTTGCCTTCGCGCACGATGCCGACGGTCGCCTGGCGGGCGATCAGGCCGAGCACGTCAAGGTCGATGGTGTCCGCGCTGGATTCGTCTTCGATTTTGATGATGTCCTTCGTGCCGTACAGGTGGCTGTTCGTGTTCATGATCAGGGCGAGCTTGGTCTTCGCCGGATTGATCTTCAGATATTCCAACACCTTCAACGCGGTGCCGGCCGGCACATGGTCGATGATGATGCCGTTGTGGATGCTGGTGACTTCCATCAGGCCTGGACCTCCTTGGCTTCGAGCGGTTCATATCCCGGCAGTTCGTCGCCGAGCACGGTGCTTTCCAACGCCATGCGCATCAGCATGCCGTTCTTGACCTGTTCGAAATAGGCGGCGCGCGGATCGTCGTCGACCTCGACGGCGATTTCGTTGACGCGCGGCAGCGGGTGCAGCACGGCCATGTCCGGCTTCGCCAACGCCATCTTGTCTTCGTCGAGGATGTAGGTGTCGCGCAGACGCAGATAGTCGTCCTCGTTGAAGAAGCGTTCCTTCTGCACGCGGGTCATGTACAGCACATCCAGGTCGCCGATCACGGAAACCAGGTCACGCACTTCCGTATAGGAGCAGGACGGCGTCGCGTCGATGCGGTCGAGCACATACTGCGGGGTCTTCAGCTCGTCCGGGCTGATCAGCACGAAGTTCACGTTGCCGAAACGGCACAGCGTTTCGATCAGCGAATGCACGGTGCGGCCGAACGTCAGATCGCCGCACAGGCCGACGGTCAGGTTATCGACGCGGCCGAAACGCGACTGCAGCGTGGCCAGATCGGCGAGCGTCTGCGTCGGATGCATGTGGCCGCCGTCGCCCGCGTTGATCACCGGGACGCCGGCCGCGCGGGATGCGACCAGAGCGGCGCCCTCCTTCGGATGACGGATCGCGACGACATCAACGTAATTGGACACGGTCTTCAACGTGTCGGCAATGGATTCGCCCTTGGTCACGGAGGCGAGCTGCGCGCCGGCAAAACCGATCACCTTGCCGCCGAGGCGCAGCATTGCGGTTTCGAAGCTCAGGCGGGTACGCGTGCTCGGCTCATAAAACAAAGTGGCGAGCACCCTGCCATCACAGGTGTGCGCCACTTCCTTACGATGAGAATCAATGTATTGCGCCTTATGCAGAAGATCTTGGATCTGCGGAACGGACAAATCATCAAGCGTGATGACGCTTTTACCGATCATCGGCGTTTCGACTGCCGAAACGTGTTCAGAGGACAACGGCTCACCTTTCATGCAACTTGTGGTTGAAGGTGGCCACCTGAAGTGACCTAGCCAACTATAGACCACAAACGGGACGCCCCGGTTCACCGCGTGTTCATTTGCGCCATCGCCGGCGTATCGCCGGAAAAACGGCGGAAAACGCGCTAATCTCGGATTATGACATTGCCCGCCAAACCGCGACTCGTCCGTTTCGAAACGATGTTCGATTCCACGCCGGCGATACTCGGCCGCGCATTCGAATATTGGGGTTCCGGGTTCGTGTCGGCAGTCGAACAGGTCGCGCCGAACCTGTTCCATGCGAGCGTCGCGGGCAGCGAATCCAACGATTACGACGTCGACATCCGCCTCGACGATGAACTGCATATCCTGTCGGCCGCCTGCACCTGCCCATACAAGAAAACGCCGTATTGCAAGCATGTGGGCGCGGTGTTGTATGCGATGCGCGAAGACGGATCGGGCGGCGGGCACAACCCCGCCGGCGGCGCGCTGCCCGGCATCGAGCCGCGCGAAAGCGGCGAACGCGCCCAGCGGCCAGACCGAGAAAACGCGCGCATCATACTGGCGAAAACCGTCCATGATCCCGTGATGCAAAGCCTCAGGCGATGCATCGATGAGTCCGATGGCGAGCATCCGCTTTTCCTCTGGTCCGAAAAAAGCCTGGAAGTCGCGCGCGGCTTCAACGATCCCTCGCAGCCGGAACAGACGCTGATCAATTTCGGAAACATCTTCCCCATCATCGTGTCGGCCTTCAACACATTCCTTGACATGTATGGCGAGGGCAAGGCCAGCCCATATAATCCGCAATGCATGAAAGACGTCGAAACCGCGCTTTCCGGCGTGTGCATGGTCGCCGACAACGCCCTGCAATCACGGCGATATGCGGACGCCTGCAACAATCTCGCCTCCTGCGTCTACGCCACGCAACGATTCCTGGACGAAACCTTCGAAGGGGCGACGGAAGCCGACCGGTACGTCGACATTCTGATCGGGCAGACACGATGCTATATGGAAAACGTCGCGCGATACGCGGATTCCGCCACCGCCGGCGCCGCATTGGAACCGCTGCTCAAAGCGGCGTTCTCGGCGCGCATGCGTTTCGGCAATCCCGTCGGCGGCGCGCTGCTGATCGCAGGCGCACTCGCATACGCGCGGCACCCCGACAAAACGCTATGGGCATACGATGCGATCGAAACCGCAGTGGAACGCACCTGCCCCAGGCACGACGACGAATTGGAGGCTGAATGCCTGATCGCTCCGCAGCGGATCATGCATCAATTCCTGCGGATGGCACAATACGACCTCTATCGTCTGGCGGAAGACGAAGCAGGCTGCGAACGCCTCTGGCATGAACAATCGCAGGACGGGCCGCTGACATTGATGCACGTCGCCGAACTGCTGCGAGACCGCCGATACATGGACGCCCATGCGGTGGCCTCCGATTTTCTGCGCAACGTCGACGATATGCAGCATGAGGACCGCCGCATCATGCGCAACGGCATCTTCCCCGAAGCGCTGCCGCACGGCTGGCACACCATATTGGAAGCCTGCGCGGAGGGAGCACAGGATGCGACGGCATTGATCGACGTATACCGCCACTACATCGTGCACTGCGATTTCGATACGGAATCGGAAGCCGTGTATGTGCGGAAGCTGCGTGCTTTGGTGAAGCGAGTCTCTTTCGCCGAATACAGGCAAGCCCATGCCGCTGACATTGCGGCAGGCGACGCCGATGCCGCCGCACGGCTGCATGCCGAGGCAAAGGCCGCCTCCGAACAGGCATGGCGCGAACAGGTGAAATCATTGGCGCGTGAATGCGCCGAAGAGGTCGCCCGTCGCATGAAGGCGGGGCCGGCGTGGGTGAAGGAGAACCACGCGGACCACAATATGTGGCGCAACCGCGCGTATGAGGAGCTGATCGCCAGCGAATCCCTTTCCGATGATGCGGTCGCCTATTGCGCAATCGTCGACTACCCGCCGATGGCGTTGCTGAAGGCGATGGCGAAGGAACACCCCGACAAGGCGAAGCAGGTGATCGAGGACGCGCTGCCGCTTGGCGCATTGGATGCGAAGATGACGACATCATGCGGCGGCCGCCGTGGCATGTCGACGGAGCGCTACGTGTACCGGCAGGTCGCCAAACAGATTCGCCGCTGCGCCTCCGTACTCGGCGACGCCGCCGCGCGCGATCTGGCCAAGAGGATTCTCGCGCAATACCCCCGCCGTAAGGCGCTGCGCGAGGAATTGGAGTTCATATTGTAAACGCCGCCGCATCTGAGTCCAAGCTGGGATATCGAAACTATCATCGATGCCGGAGCATAATCAAACATGTACAGAGTTTGGACGTTATTTGATGAGGGAGCATTGCTGTATTGCAGATTTTGCGGAAAGACAATGCTCCCTTACTGACATTACAGTGTCATACTGAAACATTATGCACAGCGGCCGCATACCAACGGGTGATACGCATGGGATGAGTGATCGCTGTACCAACGACCACCGACCAAGCGCCATAACGAATTGCCTGGGCAGCATCTTGTGGACTGTGAATCCTGCCTTCGCAAATCACAGGGGTATCGTCACATTCTTCGACCATTTGCTGTAGCAATTCCCAGTCAGGACCTGCAGTCATCTTGCGGTCGGGGGTATATCCAGCCAATGTAGTGGAAACAATATCAAAGCCAAGATCAGCAGATCGTTTTGCATCATCGAGGCAACCACAGTCAGCCATAAGCGTCAGACCATTGTCCTTCAGTTCCTTGACGGTTTCCTCGAGACTTCGTCCGTCGCGTCGCAAACGATTCGTAGCGTCCATCGCTACGATGTCCGCGCCCGCTTCATAACAGGCGCGCGCATGGTGAGCGGAAGGCGTGATATAAACGCCATCTTCTCCGTCCTTCCAGAGGCCGATGACTGGAATGGACACAGCGTTCTTTACGGCACTGATATCGCTCAGACCCTGACAGCGGATGGCGCAAGAGCCGCCCAGTTGTGCAGATAATGCAATTTGCGCCATGGTTTCCGGATGCCGCATGGGCTCCCCTGGATATGCTTGGCAACTCACAATGAGTTGGCCGTGCATCGACTGGATAATTTCATTCATTGTGACACCTTCAACTCTCATAGGCCGAAATGTGTGTGATTGCGTAATCACGACAGCAACGGCCAGATAGCTCCTAGTAATGGGGCGTCGTCTGCCAATGTTCCCATTTGCAGGGGGACATTGCGTACGACGTCCATTGCTTGTTCCTCATAGCCCTCCTTGACGCCATTCATCCATTGCGCTCCCGCGGAACATACCGAACCGGACAGCACTATGAGATCGGGATCGAATGCATTGGCCAACGATCCCAGCACATCGCCTAGGGCTTTGCCTGAATCATGCAAGGTTCGGATTGCCTCGGTATCGCCGTTTGCGGCACGCTTGGAAAGTTCGGCTCCGCTGACAATCTCACCGGTACGGTGTTCGTGCAATCGTGTCAGTCCGCTGCCGGAAGATACGCTTTCCACATGGCCCATGCGGCCACAGGAGCACAACTCCTCCACGGCAAGCGGATGTTGTATATGACCGATATGTCCACCGGCTCCATGCGCACCGCGGAGTACGTCGCCATGCGTCACCATCGCGCCGCCCAGTCCTGTACCTACCGCGGCCAGCAACATCGAATCGTAGCCACGGCCCGATCCCCAATGCGCCTCACCTAAAGCATGGGCATGCACGTCGCCTGTGACCTGAATCGGTAAGTCAAATGTATTATGCAGCTCTGGTCCAAGGGCGATGCCGCCCCATCCGGGCATTAAAGCCGTGGCCGATGCAATGCTGCCGTCAACCGCCACAACGCCGGCGGATGCCACGGCGATGCCAGCGGGATGCATGCCCTTATTTGTAGCTATATCGATCAGCGATCTGACCTGGTGTTTGACTGTTGCCAGTACGCTCTTGCCGCCGGCTGCGGCATTAGTATCAACACGTTCACGTTGCAGAAACTGGGGCGACGCAATATGCCCCATATCGATGAGTGCTCCGGAAATCTTGGTGCCACCGATATCCAGCGCGATATAAACACGTGTCCCAGTTTCCATATCAAATCCTTTCGAATTTACGATGCGAATTACAGCGCACGATGTTCTCCATTGAGATATTCTTGATATCGGGCGTACAACGACCGGGCCGACGGCCACATCGAATTCGGAGACAGGAAGTGCGAGAATTCGAAACAAATCGCCTTGTCGACCAAACCTTCGGCCGAAGTGAGCTTATGAATGAGTTTGCGCCATTCAATCGGCGGGAACTTAATTGGCATATCCCGGTCAAATGTTTCCACATTGGTCCACAATGTAATGCCATGCTTGTCGGCGAGTTCGCGCATCTCGTGCAGCGTGCCGGGCAAATCGGTCTCATACACCGTGCCATCCTGGAATGCGGCGACATCTACCAAACCGGAATACGCCTCGAAGATTTCATCCCACTGCGTCACGATTTCATCCAGAGAGCGCGGAGACGGCCCAGGCAGCGACCAACCCATATTCATGTCGTATCGTCCCAGCCAATATGGGCTGGAGAGTACCGGAAGGTTTGCTGTTTCCTTGCACAACGTAGCCAGCGCGCGGTTAAGCTCAATGATGCGTTGCCCCGAATCGTAGGTCTCATGAGGTAGATACCAACCGGCGAATGACTTATGATGCCCGTACTTCTTCCAGACTTCCGGAATATAGTCGCGGTTGAATTCGACCTCGCCCTTCCAGTCATTACGGTTCCAACACACGCCAGAATCGTAGAGACCAAAATAAAACTTGATATCGCGTTCGTCGGCCAGTGTCATGAACAGTTCCGGCATATCCATATAGACCGGAATCGTATTCACTCTCGAATTGATGACCTCGGATTTATGGGACATGCGTGGGCCCCAGCCCGATCGAATTAGAATCGTCGTATCGATGCCGGTTCTGACGAAGGTGTCGAATTCGCGGGTCCATTCCTCGATTCCCCAATTGTGTCCGGCGATGTCGCAGGTCACTTCGTCAAGAAACGTGCCAGTAATGCGCAGCGGTTTGATCATTGCATGCTCCTTTGCATAATTTCGCACAATCGTGCGTCTAATAGTCAAGGTTGTTGATCGCGTCGGAATGTCACTAGGAATATCGGCGCGAATATGTGTTTGTGTTGCGCGGTCATATCATGGCTGCCGTGTCAGAATTATGCTTTCAGACCTCCCACTGTTGCGCCTTCAACGAAGAACTTCTGCCCGAAGACAAAAAGAATGAATGTCGGAACTGTGAAAATTGAGCAGGCGGCCATCAGCGGAGCCCAATTCGTGCCATGGCTGGAGAAGAACGAATACATTCCCATCGACAGCGTGTACAAATCATCGTCGCGAAGATAAATTAATGGTCCCATGAAGTCAGTCCATGTGGAAACGAACTGGAACAGTGCCACGGTGATTACGGAGGACTTGGCCATCGGCATGATGATCGTGAACAGAATACGCAGTTCGCCGGCGCCATCCAGTCGAGCGGCTTCGATGTATTCAGTCGGAATCGTCATGAAGAACTGGCGAAGCATGTAGATGTAGAACGGTGATCCGAAGAACAATGGGATGATCAGCGGCCAGAACGTTCCGACCAGATGCAGACGGTCCCACATGACGTACACAGGAATTAGCGTAATCTGGCTAGGCAGCATCATGGTGGCCAACACGAGGAAGGTTACGACCTTTCGCCCTTTCCAGCGCAGCTTCGATAGTGAATACGCCACAATCGGGCAGATAATTACAACGGCTGCGACGTTGAATGCCACGAGCGCGAGCGTGTTGCTCAGATACTTCATTAGCGGTATCTGTTCAAATGCGGAGATGTAATTCGAAAAGTCGATGTGCTCTGGAAATAGGGAATGACCGACTTCATTCGCCGGAGTCAGCGAAGTCGCCAACATGACGACCAGAGGCATACCAAAAAGTAGGATGATGCCCAGAATCGCCAGCATTGACAGCATTCTGACGCGTACTTTTCGCAAGGATTCCCAGTCGTGAGATCGAACTGCTGCAAACTCGGTGGCTTGGCGCTGGACGCGAGTGGTCTTACGCATTTTCCTCCACCTCCCTTGTCATGTACAGGATGATGCCAGTGAGAATCAATGCCAGGATGAACATAATCCATCCCAGAGCGGAGGCATAACCCATCTTGAAGTAAGAGAATGCATTCTGATACAGATACACTGCATATGTCAGCCAAGTATTGTCTGGACCGCCGACGGACATATTGAATCCGCCAGATCCAAGCAAATATGGAATTGTGAAGTTCTGCAGACCGCCCAGCAAACCGGCGATCAGCTGGAACACGGTAACCGGCATGATCGCGGGCCATGTGACATGGATAAACTTTCCCCAAGCGTTGCAGCCATCCAGTTCCGCGGCCTCATAGAGGTCAACAGACACGCCTTTCAGCGCGGCCAGGTAAATGACTGTGGTACCACCTACGGTCCACAAGCTAATCAGAATGACGGCAGGCCGAGTCCAAGCCGGATCGAGCAGCCAGTTAGGTGCGGGAATGTGAAGGAAACCCAGAATCTGATTGATTAGGCCATAGCGGCCATTGAACATCCATCGCCACAGGAACGAGACCACGACCGCCGGGATGATGGCCGGCATATAGGCAAGTGCGGTGGTGACACCCTTAAGAGGTGCGTGCTTGAGGTTCAGAATCAAAGCCGTTGCCAGCGCGAAGGCTAGGCCAAGTGGAACTCCGATAAAGGTGAGGTATGCGGTGTTCTCCAAAGATCGATAAAACAGCGGGTCAGAAAAGATTTCCTTGAAATTGCGAAGACCAACCCATTTAGGTGACTGCATGATATTGAAATCGGTGAAGGAATAGTACAGCGACGCTACCATAGGAATGCCAGTGAACACCGTAAATCCAATAATATACGGCGCGGCGAAGACTTTACCCCAGCCTGATTCCCGCAGAATCCCCTTATGCTTGTGCATGTTTAATCCTTTCGTGAAGATGACGGCCCGAAATATCTCGGGCCGTCATCAGCCGCGAGATCGGCGGATTACTTCTCGTAGGATTCTGCCTTGATCGCGACCTCGTCCAAGGCAGTTTGCGTATCCGCGGAGCCTGCTGCGATGTTGTTCAGCGCGGTGCCCAGATCTTGGGTGTACTCGGAGCTGTAGCTCGTGGAATATGCAGGAGCGACGAGCGGACTCTTCACGGCGTCAAGGAAGACGTCGAAGTTCGGCAGATCCGAGTAGGCGTCATTATCAAGCAGGGACTCACGGCCGGGCAGATTCGCCAAGGCGGAGGTGAAGTTCAGCATCTGCTCGCTGTTGAGCATGAACTTCATGAACTCCCAAGCTTCTTTCGGGTGCGCTGAATTCTGCGGAATTACCAGATTCGACAGGTCAAGACGGGATACGCCTTTGAGCTCTGGATGATTTGACGGATACGGCAGCGGAGCGGCACCCCAGTTTAGATCGGGGGCATACAGCTGAATCATTGAGGACTGCCAGTTGCCATCAATCATCGTTGCGAATTCACCAGTATAGAACGAATACTGAGCGGTGCCGTACTGACCGAAGCCGGAGATGAATTCCTGGGTCTCCGTGAAGCCGTTCGGCTTGATGACATTGTCAAGCCACCAGTTGATGGCCTCTATGTTTGTCGGATTGTTCGGGGTTGGATTGCCCGTGTCGTCATACCATGCACCACCGTAGGCCTGTGCGATGAGCTGGTAGTCGACAGACGGGTTGGTGCCCATCGAAACAATCTTGCCGTCTTCGACTTTGTTGAGTTTGGCGATGATATCGGCCCATTCCTCGAACGTTTCCGGAGCCGAATCGTATCCGACTGACGCCAGCATGTCCTTGTTGTACAGAAGTTGGTAGGTGTTGGTGGCCAGCGGCAAAGCGTACAGCTTGCCGTCAACAGTATTGTTGGTGATGGCTGAATCAATGAAATCATCCGTATCGTAGCTGTCTTGCTCGATGAAATCATCCAGCGACATCAATGCGCCGCTTTCGGCCCATGGTCCAATCTGGGAGTTGCCAGTGGAAGTGATGTCAAACTGTGGATTCTCGCCCTGCATCGATAGCACCTGTGCCTGCTGATCGGGATTGGAAGTGCCTTCGACGACGATTTTGTCCTGAGAATTGTTGAAGCGTTCAATCAGCGCTTCAACCTGCTTGCCTTCATCGCCGGTCCATAGGTAGCTGAACTTGACGATAACCTTGCCATCTTCGGAAGTGTTGTCTGATTTGACGGTGAATCCACTGCAACCTGCCATCGAAATTGCTGCAGCCAAAGCTATTGCTGTGGTTCCGAAACGTTTGAATCCGCGTCCGGAATGCCCCATAATACCCATTTTCTTACTCCTTACAGACTGTGCATGGATGCACGTTCATCTGTTCCTGCGATGGTCGATTGGTCTAACCTTCTCCGTTGAAGTTGGCTAATCCTTGCGGTAGTCGACCAGCACATGCTTTCTGATTATGTTTAAACTTCCTTTTGTTTGGTGCCGACGAGGTTTTCTCAGAGGTTACTCATCCATTGAGTTCCCTTGTCCTCGAACAGCATATAACTGGTATATACCAATTTGCTTGTTGATGCAACTTGACACGCATATTTTATAGAATTGGTCTATACAGTTCAGAAAAACGGCTCTGTGCATTGATCTGCACAGAGCCGAATCCGCTGTTGAGAAAAGGGTTTCTTAATCCCTGCGAATCATATAACGCATTGAGTACACATCCCCTCGATACGTCGTCAATGAGCACTCCACGGCACGATCTGAAGCGTCATATGTGGTTCGCTCCATACACAATGCCGGAGAAAACGGCTCCATGCCTAGCAGATCCGCATCGGAGGGTCCCAAGGCGGCGGCCCAGACCTTCTGCTCGGCACGTTCCGTCTGTATGCCATACTCTTTTTCCAGTGTGGCGTACAGCGATTGGGTCAGGTCCCGATTTTCAAGTCCAGGGACCAAAACATTGGGATACCACACCACTTCAACGCACAATGGCGTATCGTCGGAAAACCTTAAGCGACGAATCTCCAGCAATTCGTCGCTGGGAGTCAGCTCAAGTTTCGCGGACAGCGCTGCTCCCGCAGAAATTTTGCGAACCTGTAGTACCCTCGAACTTGGTGTATGACCGCGGCTGATTACGTCTTCGGAGAATGAAGTCAGTCGTAGAGACTTGACGATACCCGGGCCCGTGGTATATGTACCACCTCCCCTGACACGATAAATCAGTGATTCCGATTGGAGTTCGTCCAGAGCGCGACGTACCGTGGCGCGCACTACTCTGAATTCTTCGGACAGCACGCGTTCGGGCGGTAAAGCCACATCGGCCGGCTGCCCTTCGATATAACGACGAACCAGCTCATCGCGTATTTCCCGGTATCTTGGTGTCTTTGACCTAAGTCGGGGAACAGAATCGGAGTCAGTCATCATTAATCCTTTCCGCATAGCCATTTCGGACTATCGCCTCCAATTGCCGGAAACGGCAATCCGATGTACCCCTTTACGCTACTCGCCTCTTTACGGGTATGGCTTTTACATAAGAATACCTCTTTCTGCTATTCGAAATCGTCATAGGTTGAACTCTGGAGTGCGCATCGTCGTATCTATTAAGCAGATATTTCAGTGTCGGCAAACAATGACGTAATTTATCGGGAATGGTTGTTCCCTCAATGGCATCGATGAGAACAACCATTTGGCGTGTCGTAATCTTAGCCTCTCACACTCACAGCCACTTCGGATAGCATATTCCATGCCCACCCTCGATTCGAATCACCTGAGATGCGGATTCGAAGTGCTGATGCCTGGTTGGCTTCGGCAAAAGCTGAATATTGTACGCCATGCGATCCGAATGAGGCATAATTGAATTGTGATATGGGTATCCAACCGTTGCCAGTTTTTATTTCAGCGGTTATCTCAGGGATTATGCCGATGCCATAATCCATGCAATCTATGCCGTATAACCGTAAGGCGGTTATGTCCAACGGTGAGGCGAAATCAAATCGAATAGATACGTCTTGGTCGCCTGTCCAACCACTGAGTTCCTTCCAAGCAAAAGCATCTGCGTACCGGCCATCCAACAACCTGTGTCCGTCGTCGGCGTAATTATTCAATCCGCCGGTAGGGCGAGCCAGTTCGTAGGTGTATGCAATCGGGTTCCCGCTGTTGTCGAACACTTCAATTTCCGATAGCATTAGCCACGAATTCGTCGAAGAAGCGATTACTGCGTATCTCGCTTTTGTGGGAGAGCCTAGCATGTCGATGTACCCATCCTGATTTGTGCACATGACTTCGTTTCCTGTTTTGCAGGAGATGCCGTCAACTATCGGTAATGAATTTGTCAGACCGGACGCATGGCTGCCTGTTATTGTTGGCTCGCTGAATCCTCTGGCTTCGAATTCGGGCATGATTCCGGAACCAGCTGTGTCCATTATGCGGGTATTGGAAAATATGACTTTGGGATTTAAAGGCCAGTTAACTGCCGCATCGGTGCCGCCCTGGGTGTGGATTCGTATTCCTCCGATGTCTGTTTCATTGCCAAAATCGAGTACGACGGCGGTCCATCCGGGATTGGACTCCCAGCCAAGCGTTACGCCGGAGTTCCATCCGGAATTTGAAATCACGCCATCGTTTAGTTTGCCTTCTGCGCTATCCGGATAATTTCCTGCATCGGATGTCGGGGTTTCGACAACGACGAGTGAACCGGCAAGAGGATTATGCGTGACCGGATCCATTCCATTGTCACCCACAATGCGAATTATGTCAGGAGCATGAACCGGACTGTCTTGTGAGGTGAGCAATGTGACGCGCAAATCTCCCGCGCTGTCGGGAAGCTGGTCCTTGTCAAGGTTCAACATAATGCCATCCACCGCATAGCCGAGCGCATCAGCTGTAACACGGTCAGCCCATGCCACTTGGCGCCATCGGCTTTCTTTGCCGCGGACCGTAACGATAATCTTTCCGATCCATGTTCCAGACGATTCGGAAAAATCTACGCGCAATGCGTTGATTTCGGCGAACGAATCCAATGAAGTTTCGAATAGTGTTTCAGAATCCGTGTCGGTTCGGCGCCATGAGAACAGCCGATCGGGGCTCTTTATCGATTGACCGTTCAAGTAATCGGCCAAATCGTCGTACACTTGGCGTTGCTTGGAATCTTGGCTTGTGACAATACCACATGTTCCAAAACCCGCGCCTAGGAACGTTGCAGAAACACTATGTTGGTAGCCGCTGGAAGTGCCAATGGAGAGATATTGCTTGGCCATGTGTTGTTCGGCTGACAGTTCCGCACATCCACGGAATTCCAGCTCCACGCCCAGTCCGTATTTACGCGCAAGTTCAGCCGTGGCTTCCAGTCTCGATGCATTGACCTCGCCGCCATCAAGTGGTGATCGGAATGCATATGAGGGTTGCATGATTGCAACATCGAAACCGTCTGCCTTCCACTTATCCCAGTGGTTCGCCAAGTAGTAAGGGATGTATAGGTACTTCAAGCCGGCCTCGTGCACACCCCGAGAATCCGAGGATACGAGATGCTCTTCAAACGGTGTGATGTCTTCCCTCATGCGGTATAAACCCCATAAGTCGATACCTTGATATTGCTTTTGCTCGAAACGTGAAGACACCTCCTCGGCATACCATTGAGCCACGGCCTGCCGGTCCTCTGCATTGGACAGGTTGCGATCTTTTCCGTTCACTACTCCGAACGACGACACTTCAGGGTTCATCCAAGGCATCATGATGATTGCAGAGTTTTTGTCGGATGTATTGCCAAGCAATTTCAAGGTGGTATTTTCCAAAGCATCTAGCGGTCCGTCTATGGCGAATAAGTTGTCTAGAATTTTCAGCCAATGGTCTTTGGTCGTCGCGCCGTAGTCAGTTTGGATGCCATCTACCCAAAATTGCAGCATAAGAAATGCGTCGAACATGCGATTGCCCTGGCTTGAACCGTCTGTGCTTGTCCGTGTGACGAGCGGTTTCAGGGCGTCCTCTGTCGGTATGGCGTCATCGAGATAAATGAGCGCGGCGTTATGAAAGCCGACCTCATCAGGGTCTGGATATCCTTCTTGAGTTTCAGCTTGGGCCGTCAACGGCATCGCAGCTTGAAATGCTAGTATGCATGCCATGGCGGACGCAACTGCTGCTATGGATTGGAAAATGTTATTGCCTGATTTTTTGTATTGTTGCATTGTTCACCAAACGTTGTATACGAATAGGGGAAGTTCCGTCAAGCGATTACTCGTTCGACTTGGGGATTCGTCTCACTCCGTAAGGTCGTGTTGCTTTTATAACCCGAAGGGAGAGTCATCATCTGATGCAACTTTGCATCTTTGGAATATCGCATTACCATTTTAACATAGCGACACGATTGGTATATACCAAAAGCGTGCATAAGTTATCGTTGGACAGCGAGTTAAGGCGAATCGCTTCAATTGGATTAAACATTTGTGAATGCGTATAAGCGGGCAGTATGAATGCTTTGCCTTTTGAAAGCAATGAATCCTGGAGATTGTCGCTATTTTCGCCGGTGCGGGGAATGCCTTCATTGCTATTTACTTGTTTTTCTGCTGAGGCATATGCCGCAGCAGGTCCCGTTCGATCCATGCCATGATCAGAGCGGCGAGGCGATCGATCTCCTCGTCGCTCAAGGCGCGTCCTTTCGGAATGTGATGCCACTTTTCGATGCAGCCCCGGCAGCAGGTCGCCGTCTCATGCTGCGCGGTGAACACGGGATGTCCGCGCCACGGCGTCTGCTTGCCGTCATGCAACGGTTCGGCGGCGCCCACGCGGTTGCGCAGCATTTCGTGAGCGTGCCGCGCGACCGTCTCCTTGCCTTTCGCGCGGGCGTAGGCGCGATCCTTGTCGCTGAGTCCGAATCTGGAGCGGAACGCGGAGTGCGACAGACGCTCCATCGTCGCGTCGATCCATGCCTGGTCATTCATGATTACATGGTATGCGCGTCGGCAGTATGATGGTGTCCGAAATATGCATTTCAAGATGTCGCCAAATTGATATGGGAGATTGCGCATGCAATATGTCAGCCATTATCGTTGCCCGTTGGGCGACATGCTTCTGTCCGCGGACGGCATCGGATTGACCGGAGCATGGTTCGAAGGGCAGAAATACTATGCCGCTCGTTTGGGCGACGACATCCAAGACGTTGGATTTTTGAACGCCGATGATGCAGGCGTTTTGAATGTCGTCACTGAGGATGCCGAGAAAACCGCAATCCCTGTTTTCATGCAGGCGAAACAATGGTTCGACACATATTTTTCCGGGCGGGAGTCGCAATTCACGCCACCGCTGCATCTTACCGGCACCTCGTTCCAGAATGACGTGTGGGGAATCCTTCGTACGATCCCATACGGCGCGACCATGACGTACGGTCAGATCGCGCGGCGCATCGCCGACCTGCGCGGTGTGCCGCACATGTCCGCGCAGGCCGTGGGCGGCGCGGTCGGACGCAACAGGATTTCGATCATCATCCCCTGTCATCGCGTCGTCGGTGCAAACGGCGATCTGACGGGATACGCCGGCGGCCTTGAGCGTAAGCTGCAACTGCTGCGATTGGAGAAAGCCGGCATGGAATCGCTGACTGCTCCCGAAGGATAACGCGTAAGACGTCGCGCGCCTCACGCTAATGGTCTTCGTCTGAACCGCCTCCGCTACGGTTTCGGTGACGACTACTGCGGGTCGGCTCCGGTGACGACGTCGCCGGTCCAGTCGATGATGCCGCCGATCTCCACGATGTCGGTGTAGCCGATGCCTGCCAGCTTTTCCGCGGCCTGGCGGCTGCGATTGCCGCTACGGCAGTAGACGAGGATCAGCTGATCCCTATCCGGCAGCTCCTCGGGCGCGGTCGTGCCGATGGATTCGTTCGGAACGTTGATGGCGCCCGGAATATGCCCGTCCTCGTATTCCTCGACCGTGCGCACGTCGAGAATGATCTCGTCGGATTCCTCCAGCATCATTTCGACGGCCTGGTCCATGTCGATATGCGAATAAGTGGCGGTATTCATATCTTCCCCTCCATTATTTGAATCGTTGCCGGCGCATCCGGCCAGTGCCAATACTCCAGCCAACAATGCGGCGGCGATACGTGGGCTTGGTTTTCGTATGACGGTGTGGCCTTCCTGTGTGGTCGAAGCGAATATCGATAAGACCGACGATAATGCAGCATCTCCCCCATTCGGTATTACTGCGATTCAGAGTATTGGCGAGCTGGTGATATAGGGCGTCATGCAGGGTTCGCGGAGAGACGCACATCGAAATTGGAAAGCTTGCTTGTCATTTTGCGTCGCCATTGATAGCATAAAAACAGAAATGGAAAGTATGCTTTCCATACGATTGAGGAGTGTGTCGTGAAGAATCTCTTAGAAGAATTGCGAAAAGAAAGGGGTGTCAAGCAGGAGGATCTGGCTGCAGCTCTTAACGTATCTCGTCAAACAATAGGCTCTTTGGAAAATGGGCGTTACAACCCATCAATCATATTGGCTTTTAAAATTGCGAAGTATTTTCAAATGAGCATTGAAGAAATTTTCATATACGAGGAGGAGTCTGAAGATGGGAAATAGAAACACGATTTGGTATGTCGGCTATATCCTATCCGTCGCTATAGTTGTAATTATTTTCTTTACGGATTTTCCTAAAACTGTGGATTTGGGATTAGCGGTCTTGTGCAGTGCCGTTTTTGGTGTTTCGCATGTGGAACTTTTGCACAGTCGATTAATGAAGAACGATGCAGATTATCGGGTCAACGTAATGGACGAACGCAATATATTGATTAAGGAAAAGGTCGGAAATATTACGAATATATGTAACACGGTATTACTGGGTCTTATGACGGTTGTATTCATCGCTCTTGATTATATGGTTCCGGCAATCATTGCAGGAGCGGTCGTCGCTTTGCAGCCGATTATTTTGATTATCGTCAGCAGGGTGATTGAGAAACAGTATTGAAGGAAAGAGATGGGATGATGTCCGAATCGCACAATTTTCAGACAATATCCCATATTCGGTTTTGGATGCCAGACGTACGGAGTGTTCTATATTTTTGCGAAAAGTGACGCGTTCGCTACAATTGACGATGTTGAAAGCCGCCGATGTCTCTCACTGAAGCACGCTAGGGTGGCAATTTTATCGAAGCAACGATGGATGGGGACGACGGGCATAACAACACAAAACCGGCCCGCGCCGACTTTGCAACGTTCAGCTCGGGCCGGTTTTGCTGTATCTGTAATCAGCGTTGACGCGGACTCACAGCTTGCCGCCGTAGACGGGGAATCCTCCGAATTCGCCGTAGTCCTTGATATGCTCGATGTTCTTCAATACCTGCATATCGTCGTCGGAAATCGTGAAGTCGACATTCGCGTTGTCCAGCATATGCGTCTTGCTCTCCGTCTTCGGCAGCGGCAGCAGTCCGAGCTGCAGGGTGTAGCGAATGCAAAGCTGAGCCGCGGAAACATCGTATTTTGCGGCCATCGTCTGAATGGTCGGATTCTTCAACGCTTCGCCATGTCCGATCGGAGAATACGCCTCCACCAGAATGCCGTTTTCCTGATTGTATGCGATCAGGTCCTGCGGCGTATTGCTGATGTGGGCCAGCAGCTGGTTCGCCATGGGCTTCACCGTGCAGGAAGCAAGGATGTTCTCCATGTCCTCCTTTTCGAAATTGGAAACGCCGATGGCTTTGATCTTGCCGGCTGTGTAGGCGTCCTCCATCGCCCGCCACGCTTCTCGGTTGCCTTCGTCGAAGCTGCGCGGATTCTCGCGGAAATTCACCCAAGGCTGCGGGCTGTGGATGAGCATCATGTCGATGTAATCAAGGCCAAGCTTTTCCAACGAGCCGTCGATCGCCTTGACCGCTTCGGCATAGGTTTTGATTTCCGCCGCCAACTTGGTGGTGATGAAAAGCTCCTGGCGCGGGATGCCGCAAGTACGGATCCCCTCGCCCACCCCATGTTCGTTTTCATACGCCTGCGCCGTATCGATATGACGATAGCCGACTTCCACGGCATCACGCACGGCTTGTGCGGTATGGTCGTCCGCGATGCACCATGTGCCCAGGCCGATCTTCGGAATGGCCACGCCATTGTGCAGCGTATAGGTTTCACCGAGCAGAGTCGGAACACTCATATTTTCCTCCATATCATCTGATCGCATATTGTCGTGATTTCGACGTTCCGTCGTTTTGTTTTACAGTTCCTTTTGCTCTTCGGGATTCTGATAGCGAAGAACCTTCGCGGGGACGCCGGCGACCACCGCATAATCGGGAACATCCTTCGTGACGACGGCTCCGGCTCCGACGACGGCGTATTCGCCGATGGTGACGCCCGGGCAGATCGTTACGTTCATGCCGATCCATGCGTTCCTCTTGATCAGGACTTTTCCATATGTGTACACCGCATGACGTTCGTTCATGTCATGGTTGATGCTGGCGATGCGCACTCCCGGGGCGACCATGACGCCGTCCTCGAATTCGATGCCGCCGGATGCCGACAGGATGGCTGAATGATTGATGAACACGTTCTTCCCGAACGTGACACGATTGCCGAAATCGCAGATGAACGGCGTCAGAATGCGGACGTCATCGAGTTTTCTGCCGAAGAGCTCCTCCAGATATTGTATATATATGACGGATCGTCCGGCATTGTGGCATTGGCCTTCGCGCACAGGGTCCGGGCGCGCATCATCTCGTTCACGGCTTCCGTGAAATACGGCTCCCTCACATCGGTGGGGCCACCTTGGTCCATGAGTTTGTAGACGTATCCCTCTTCATATTCCATTGACTATGTGCCCTTCTTTCTTGGCGTTTCAGTGATGCATTTGGCACCTTACAAGTTGAAGTTCACTTCAAGTCAAATCATGTGAAGCCGAGTTTTTGTGGACTTTATATGCAAGAATGGCGATGTAGCGTCATGCCGAATTCTGGAGTTTTCAGTAAAGGCTTGAATGTTGCTCGGATAGAGAAATTGTGGATGAGCGCAGCCGAACCTGCACAGGATTTCGGGTCTAATTCCCTCTTTGCCTCAATATTTCATTTTCAGTGGGCACTTTTTGCGTTCAGTGGGCAGTCAAATTGAGACGTCTCCTGAAACATTGGCTTGAAATTCCTTGTATTTCCTTATGCGTGTTTGTCGGGGTTTCCAAATGAGTTGCCCACTGAACGCAAAAAGTGCCCACTGAATGAGCGAGTTGGGTGTTGAAGGCAGATAATCGGCATGATTGATGCTATAAACAGGTTCGCTGGTATCCGAAAACCTAGTCGTGGCGTAGATGGACAGGTGACGTTTGATCCGTCGGGTAATTGGACTGCTTCTCAGATACGGGAAATATGGGTGGTGCGCGGATGGATGTGCGCAAGATCCCAGTCGAAGCCTATTCGCCCGCTTTACTTTGCCTTCTCTCATTGATTCTTCCTGGCCCCGGCCAGAACAACCATGACTCCAACGATCATGAATACCGGGAATACGGTGGCTGCGAGGATTCCCGGCTTCAGGTCATTGCCCAAATGGTCGGAAACCATTCCGACCACGGCCGGCCCGGAAGCGCATCCCAAATCTCCGGCGAGCGCCAGCAGCGCAAACATGGTGGTCCCTCCCCTCGGGCAGGAGGCCGCGGCAAGGCTGAAGGTGCCCGGCCACATGACGCCTACCGAGAAACCGCAGATGCCGCATCCGGCCAAAGCCAGCAGCGGATTGTGGAGCAGGCCCGCCGCCAGATAGCTTCCGATGCACAGCATGCTGCACGACACCATGTACTTTTTCAGGTCGACATGTTTGCTGAGTTTGGAGGCGAGGATTCGTGCAAGGCCCATCATTGTGGCAAACATGCACGGTCCGAGCAGGTCTCCCATCGTTTTGGAAACATGAAGTCCCGCTTCCGCGAAGATGGACGCCCATTGGCTCATCCCCTGCTCCGAAGCTCCGGCGCACATCATGAGCACGACCAGCGTCCAGAAGATCCCCTGTTTCAGAAGCTGCCTGATGGACAATCCTTCTGATTCCTCCACGAGCACGCGAATGGGGACCTTTGAAAAAAGCAATGCATTGGCGAGCGGCAGGATCGCCCATAGGAATGCAAGATATTTCCAGTATTCCACGCCGATCAGCACAAAGTACAGTGTGGAGAGGATGACCACGCACACATGACCCCAGCAATAGAAGGAGTGCAGCAGGTTCATGGCCGCTTCCTTATGTTCCGTGGGGCAGGCTTCCACGATGGGGCTGACCAGCACTTCTATCAGACCGCCGCCAATGGCGTAGCAGGTGATGGCAATCGGAAGGCCCGCGTATGGATTCGGCAGCATATCCGGCAAAAGGCCCATTCCGACCAGTCCCGCCGCTGCGAACAGGTGAGCCGCCACAATGCAGCGCCGGTAGCCGATCCGATCCATGTATTTTGCCGCCAGAAAATCCACGCACAGTTGGACGCCGAAATTGAAGGTCACGAGAAGGGCGATCCGATCCAGTGAGATGCCATAGCTGCGCTGAAACGTCAGGAACAGCAGCGGCGCGAAATTGTTGACGATGGCCTGGGTGATATAGCCCAAGTAGCAGGCATAGATGGTCGAATCATAATTCGTCTTCGTCATATCCACTTTCTCCACAGCAATATTGTCGGCGTTATTTTGTTGGCTTCATTGGTATTGCCCCTGGTAGCGCCTGCAATCCTGCGCACATTCGGTTGTGCTTCGCCGCTGGTAGCAACATTAGTCTGACGCCTGCGTGATGGCTGCAACGAACGAACAGATGATAACGGCCTACTCTCCTTCGAAGAAGTCGCTGTCGATTGCTTTGACTTCGTAGACGGTTTTGACGTTCACGCCGACGTTGTATTCGATCATGAGATTCGCCAATGTGATGCCGTCGACGAGCACGACGCTGACATTGCTGGCGCGCATGCTTTCCTCAACATACCGGTGCGCGTCCTTGGAGAAATGCGAGGTGGTGATGAACACGCCTTTGCTTGCCCCGTTGCCGATCAGTGCGCCGACGAATCCTTGAATGTCGGGCGCGCCGACGGCATGGTCTCTCCCCCACCGTTTCGCCTGAATATATACGGAATCCAGGCCGAGCTTATCCAATCTGACCACGCCGTCGATGCCGCCATCGCCGCTTTTCTTTGTCACTTCGGCCGAACTTTTCGACAGATCCCCATAGCCGAGCTTCAGCACCAGGCGAACCACCAGTCGTTCGAAGAAATACGGGTCATTGGCCATGATGCGGTCGAGCAGTTCGGCGGCGAGCACCGCGTTCAATTGTTCCGCGGCCTTCTCCATCTGATCTTCCGGCGTGATTTCATCGACGGCAAGATTGGACGCTACAGCCGAATTCTTGGAAGCACTCGCAGTATCGGTCGCATTGGAAGAAACAAGATTCTTGTCTTTGTTCTGATAGCTTTTCTTCCATTCGATGAACGCGGGAACGGTTTCCAATTCCTTCAGCAGAAAACCTTCGCCATGCGCCTGCAGGAACGCTTTGCCCGCGTCGGTGATGCGATATGTTCCGCGCTTGCTGCCATTTTCGATAAGCAGTGCCTTGCGAAGATCGGTGATGCCCCAGGCAACGCGATTGAAAATACGCGTCTGCCCGCTTTTCAGCGTTTCATTCTGTTCGGCGGTCGTCATATTGAAGGTGTCGATCACGACGGAGCGAAGCTGCGCCGCATCTTTGACTTCCCCATCAGACAGTTCCTTCATGATCGGAAACATCGTCTGATCCCAAGTTGGCATTGCCACAGTTCGCTCCCCAATAAAGATAGATTGCCGATTATGCTATATTCATCGCTAACTTAACGGCTTTTACCCATCATCCATTTTTCGAATAGTTGAAGGTGGCCGCTTTGACGTGGCGCAGTCTTTGCTGGCGAAGTAGCGGGTTGAACCAGTTCATGTCGATTGGCTGGTAGATATCGAGGCCTCGGCCAAGGTCGATGGTCCAGCCGGTGTCGGTTTTGATGAACCTGTCATGAATGGTGCCGTTGCCGAATTCGAAGGTGAATGCGATACCGAACTGAAGATAGCTTTCCTGTAGGAACTTCAGATTGTCGATTTGTTCGTTTATGTGTTCGTCGTCATTTTGCCCTGTGACGAGATGCACTTTGACTTCGTCGGTGCGGCGAGTGACGCTGAGTACAGTTTCCAGGAATTCGGCGAGATTGCGAATCTGATATGGCAATCGGATATACGGATCCTGAATGGTGATTTGCGTGGCTCCGGCAATCCAGGGGCCGAACAGCTGATTATATGAGACTCCGCGTTGTCCTTCTTGAATCTCTTTACGTCCGGTTTTGGCTTTTGCGGCATATCGCTCCAACGGATCTGCGGACTGCATTTGCTCGTTCTGCTTCTCTTGTACCGCAGCATCGGGTGCAGATGCAGAATCCTGAGCGGCAGACGCTTCAGCAGTAGCGGCATCGGATTCGGAAGAAGATTGCGCAATAATCTGTTCAGCCTGTTCCGTCTCCTCCAAAGACGTTTCTTCCTGCACGCCTACTGTACCACGACGGTACAGCGACGGATATTCGATCTCCTCCAAGGTCTCCACATGAATGGGCTCTGCGGTGCCGACTTTCGTGTAGGAGAAGTCGACTTCCGCCATGGTCTGATCGATGCGGCAAAGCTGGTCTTTGACACGTTTACGCCCTTCGATGGCGCAGCGCAGCAGCGGCTCCATCTGATCCATGGTGGCGTCGCTTGTCGGATAGATAAGTTTCATCAGGCCGGAAAATGTTTTCCGGATTCCGTCCTTGTCTCGCGTGGACAGTGTCGGAGAGAGCGTGAAATATTTCTCGTACAGCGAGCTATAGTCGATGTCTCGCAGATTATGCAGAATCTCCGCCAGATAATCAACGACGAAGCCATAGCCTTGCGTAAACATTTCCGAACGGATCTGTTCAAATTCCCAACCAGGAACGTAGTAGTGAATTCGGTCCAGGAACGCCGAATCATGGTACTGTGCGGGAAGCTCTTCGAACAGGTCGGAATTCTTCAGCATGTACGGAACGTTGTGCGAAGTGTTGCCGACGAAAACCATGGATGCCTCCGCTTGCATGATGTTGGTACCGCGGGAGAACGACTTGTTCGCCATGTAGTTCTTCATGATATCGACGAGCGCACGGTCGGCTTTCTTCGCTTTGCCGGCGAACTCATCGAATGCGACGATATCCCAGAATCCGACGAGGCCGATCTGACGATTCGCGTTGTTGACGAACAGCTTTGCGGCGGTCACTTCGCCGCCGGATATCAGTATGCCGTGCGGCGAGAATTCCGAGTAGATATGTGATTTGCCGGTGCCTTTCGGCCCCAATTCCACCAGATTGTAATTGCGTTCGACGAACGGAATCATACGGACCAAGTGCAGCAGCTTGGCTCGCTCTCCGAACAGGTATGGGTTAAAACCTATCGACTGCATAAGCAGGTCGATCCACTCCTCCGCTGTAAGTTGCGGGCGTAGCGCAAGATAAGTTTCGCGGTCGTCGTGTGACATTTGCACCGGTACGAGACGCTGCAGCCGCCACGGCACTTCCTTCGAGTCGCCCGAATATGCGTATACCATGCTGCATTGGCACCAAATGCCGGTGACGAGCAGTTTCGGATTATCCTTCACCATTGCCGGAGAAACAATGACGCGGCTGATGCCAAGATTTTCGAACGATGCTTCGTACTGGTCGAGCTTTTCATTGAGAGCGACCTGCACTTTGTCGATGATCTGATAATGCCCGCGTTCGCGGATGCGTGATTGGATGAGATTCGCTTCCTCGCGATGCACGTAATTGTCGGTCAGGATTTTACGGACACGTTCAATGCCGGTTTCAATGCTGGCCTGATCGGTGACAGTGGCGTATTTGCTTAATAGATATTCCAATACATATGACGGCACCATCGCGTTCCCTTTTACGGCGCTGACCAGATCTTTGCGTACCGTGTATCCGGAAAACACGTCGGTGATTTTCTTATCCAGCTCGCTGAGAGCTGGTGCGGTCTGCGTCGTCGTGGAATTCTCGTTTTCGTCCGTCATGATTGTTCATCCTAGTAGAGAAATAAGCATATTACCGGCATTGTCTGCTGTGATGGCAGACGCTATTCCCGCATGGAATACGCAATCTCGCTTACTTGCTTGGTGTATACGTCGACACAATGGCACACTTCCGGGTCAAACAGGCACAGATTAACGCCGCCGGTCTTTAATGTGCTGTTGTATTTCACGCCATCATAGGGTCCGCCGTCTTCTGGTTTGATGCTTTTGATGAATTCGGCAATATACTGTGAGGGCACGTATTCCAAAGGACTGTCACTGCGCCGCAAAGGTTTCGAGATATCTTTGGCCATGTCGTTGAGTATGTCTTTGTAGATGGCGAGATCCATGAGTCTGTCTGAATCGAAGTCAAATGGACTGATTGTGGAGATGCGTGTCAAATCGATGATGGTGATGTCGCGTGTGAGCTCGAATTTGCCGAATGATACATAATCATGCATGCCGGCACGTATTTCATGCACAGCGGTATCGTCGGCATTGGCTTTATCTGTGTCTATGGTCGTGTACAGTTCACTGATTCCGGCGGGATTGATTCTTCCTGCGCTGGCTTTCCCGTATGGCGGCGCGCCCATTTCTTCCGGTCGGAAGCCGTTACTGTTGGGCGCGATACGCGCTCTTGTCAGTATGGTTCCTTTATCGTAGCCGTCACGGACATAAGTGATGTATTGAGCGATATGCTCAAAGTCGATAATCGAGGGAAAGAAACGATTATGATGCTTTACCTGATCCGTAAAACTATCCCAGCTCGGTTGCTCCGGTTGCTCGTCGTCGGTTTTGAGCTGGATCGGCTTATGCAGCATGGCGAGCAAATCGGTTCCGAATATATCGTTCCTGCCGCTTTCATACATGGTCTGCAGCAGTCGTTCGCTTTGCTGATGCGAAAGATTAAACAACTGCCAGGTATCGCACAAAGCTGTCAGCAACGTATAGGGTTGTTGCTGCCCGGAAGAAGGATTTGTATCAAGCGCATATAGCGAACATACTTGTGCAATGTAGTGTTGCATATCGTCATGCTGTTGCAGATCATAGATTCCTGTGTCAGTGGCACCGCAAAAATCGCAATCACCATGGGCGCCGGAGATTGCAATGACGCCCTGCAGATGCGGATCTTGAAAACAGTGTTGGCAGCAGTTGCTCATCGGTCTGGCCTCTCTGTGAGGAACCATCCCATGAGTTCGAGATGATGCATCATCGATAATTTCTTGATCGTTGGCAAGCCTGGGTATGCTTCGGCTTCCGCATACCGTATGAGCGTTTCGAGACCGTATGTCATGCGAGTATAAGCGGAATCCATTTTCGATTCATAGCCATGCCACCAATCGCGTAATTGCTGCGCTGCTTCAACGAATTTTGCAGGAGTCTCATGCGAATCATTGCTGACGCGTGAAACGAAATGATGAATTCGTAGAGCCCAATCGTCATCGAAGTAGACGATGTGAATCGCTACGGCTTTTGGCATGCCACCATGCTCGTTATAATTGTCCCCGATGATTGAGTAGTCGCCAAATCCCAAAGTGTTTTCCGGCGTCTCCATGAATGCCAGATGATCATCTGAGAAGAATTCGTCCTGACAGCCTTCATCCGAGTAAGCCGCATTGTTTTCACGTTTGATGAAGGGGTCGGAGAATGATATGCGCAGACCGGAGACTTTATTACGTTCCAGATCCCTGCTGATTCGATCATTGCCGGATGTCGCGATTGCATGGAAAGGAAGATTGCTCAGTTGCTTGATTCGAGCACGGTCATTGTCCGTTATAAAAACGATGCCTTTGTCCTTGAGCAAGGTGTCGTCATGTTGATTGACACGCTGTGCAACAGTGGTCGCGTCATTGTTCAGAAGAACAACGGGAAGAATATCACCCTGCTCTTCATCCGAAAAGGATGGTTGGGCCACATCGGAATATATGTGCAGTTGCGCATCCAAGTCCACGCATTCTGTCAGATCACCGACCGCAGGGTTGAGCACCACGCCCAGCTGATATCCCTCTCTGCCTTTAAACAGTTGGATAAGCTGAAGAAGCTGCGGAGTCATTTTCACCGGCTCGATGATGGGACAAACCTCTGATGTCAGCCGATTGGATTCCAGCAGGTCCCTGACTGCCAACAATTCGTATTGTCTACCGCGCAAGTACGGATAATATGGCATCATCGACCTCCCGTTAATCATTCCGATGAAAGCACTGCTCCCTCTTTCGGAACCTTGTGTGCACTATTGTACGCAAAGTACAGAGAGACGCGTTGCCCGGCAGGAAAACGGTCCAGTTCTTCACGCGTCCAAGTATTACGTTGCTTAAGAGCGTGCATAACCTTCTGCTGTGCTTCCGCTACCGGAATCCGGAGAAACCATTTCCGGCATGCGTCGTAATAGAACGCCGGAGTGGTGTCCGGAAGCTTGCCGAACTCGGATTTCAATATGGCGGAATACTCAGGCTTGCGCAGCATCTTCAACAATTCTGCGCCGCTCAGCATGCCGTCGTATTCGCGTGGTTTGCGAACATTTCTCAGCGCATTGCGACGGGTCAGCACATAAATGCCGACATGTTCGCCGAACTCGTTCAGATCGTTGAGACGGCGTTGCAGGCAGGTAAGTTTTTCCTCCGGAATGACAACATTCACATAGGAGAACACTTTGTAGTAATCCTCTAACTGTTTGCCAAGGCGGTCGAACGTATCCAAGTCGGATTTGATCTCATACACGGTTCCATGTCCGTTGATGATGACCGTATCCGCAATGGAATCAGCCACATGCAGCTGCCGGAAGCCTTTGATGTTACGTAAGCGGCAGGAAGGACGCAGCAACAGGCGACGCGCCACCACGTCCTGATAAAAAGCCTCGTCTCGCACCATGTTGACTCCTGCCGGGAATTCATAGCAAGTATAGCCTTGAATCCCCGGCAAACAAGCCGACTAGTCGAAATCGAAGCCGTCGTCGGCGATTATGCCGCGCTTCAGCAGGTAGTTTGCTTTCAGATCCAACACCTTCTTCTGCGAAGACTTAGCCTGGTCTTCACGGAGACGAAGCTCGACGTTATGCCCATTGAACTGTTCGGCTTCACTGGTAAGCACAAGCGTCGCACGCTGATGTCGATCCTGCGAATGCTTGCTCGTCATGTTGAACGTGACAGGCGTCTCATTGGAGATAAGCATCGGCTTACCATCCTTCACGCCCCACAGGCCGGCCCACACGGTCCTCTCGACATGCTTGCCACCGACCGGCTCCTTTTGGAAGAATTCAACGGTAATCTGACCGGACGTAATACGGTCGGTCTGCTGCAGAATATCGAATTCAACCGGTCGAATATCACCGTTGGCGGTACGCCCCTTATTGATATGCACAACCGGCACGACGATCTCCTGCAACGATGCGCCGCCATGCACGTAACGTGTACCGGTCCCCTGCTTGCGTATACGCAGAATCGAATTGGGAATCTGCACCGTCACATGTTCGGCCGCATCATTAGCCAAGCCAAGCTGCTGGCTGGTGAACGTCAGGAAAGCATTGCTTTTCGCCAGATTCGCGCCAATGCTGAAACGACGCTTCCTGACCCAGACCTCATCGCCTTGAGGCTGTTCACTCAGCCAGTCGGCATCGCCGATATTGGAATTCTGATAGAGGAATCCATGATCGGCCGTGACGATCATATTCGTCACATTCGCATTGGCGAGATCCTTGACCAGTTTGATGAGATCGGCGATGGCGCGCTCGCATGCGTTGAACGTTTCGCCTTCCGTGCCTTCCTTGTCGCCGGTGCTGTCGATGACGTTGTGATACACATATAGCACGCTGCAGGATTTCATCAGTTCGCGTCGCGCGATCCGATCCAATGATTTGAAGTCTTCGGCTTGGATTGCCCTGCCGTCAACCTCGGAAAGAATCTGGTTGCGGTTGTCCGTGCCTTTGGTGCTTCGCCCATCAGCTAGCACGTGTTCGTGGTCCGAATTCAAGGCGAGTTCGGAATGCGGCAATAGCGCGGCCATGCCCAGCTGCGTATACGAGGGCAGTACGCTGTATCGCGCATCGCATTGTACGGTGAAGCGCTGTTCGGAGTTCAGCCGTTCCGTGAATTCCCGGGCGACTTCGTATCGCAGTGCGTCGGAAATGATGACCGCGATCTTACGGCCGGATTTTGTGACCGGCATGATGACGTTCATGTAGAAGTCCGATTGTGCGGGTGTGTTCGGAATATCCCATTTCGGCAGTTTTTCGATTTGCGACTGCCATGTCTGGTTGAGTTCCCGCTGATAGACGCAGTAGTCGTGTTCGAGGTCTTTGGCGATCGCCGTTCTTTCATCGCCGACCTGATTCCATGCGGTGATGAAAGAACGGTATGCCGCATCCACTTTGTACAGCTGCCTGCGGTATTTTTCGAATCCGTCTTCGGCGCTGTTGATGGAATCGATGATGGCGCCGCTTGACTCCAATTGCTGGTGCAATGCGCTGGCTTGGGCGATGGCCTGATAATCCTTGGCGTATTCGTCGTACCATAGGCGCATTTTGCGCTGCTGGATGATGTTCAGGATTGTTTCGTTGCTGATGTCATGTGTGGAGATGAGCTCGTACAGTTTGTGCACGAGCGTGTCGTCGACTCCCTCGAAATAGTCATGTGTGACGAGCTCATCAACGCTCATGTCGACGATGGCGGAACTCAGTGACAGGCCTTCCACCGCACGTCGGGCAAGCTCTTTGAATGTGCTTGTGAACGTACGGTCGTTATACCAGTTTTCAAAATCGCGCTTGATATTCGCATACGGTGTGATGCCGGTTTTCTCTCCGTCGAATCCATGCCATGCAAGGTCGAACATCCACAGTACGAAATCTCCGACGATTTGCTCCGGCGTAGGCGCCTTGTCTTTCGAATCGCTTTCGACGAAATGGTAGATATGCTTGGTGCCTTGCCAATGGAAGTCGGCAAGACCCATGTCGGTGATCAGTTGGATGCCGGAATCGTCGTCATCGGCATACTGTTCCAGCAGTTTGCGCCAAATATCCTGCAGACTGTGCTTGCCGTTTTCGAGATTAAGCAGCACGGCGATCATCTTCGCTTGGAACAGCTGTGCATCGTCCTGTGGCGTGAGTCGCGCAGCGAGCTTGCTGATGCGCGCATCGCTCGTGAAGAACTCGGTTGTCCGCTGCATGATCTCCAGCCATGCGCGTTTGGTGTCCGGCGATGCCTCCGGCAACAGTTCGGTGGCGATCATGGTGAGACGGTCCGCCGAAAACACCGGTCCGTATGCCAGTTCCATATCCAGCAGCCAATCGTCTTTGGCGTCCGGAACAGGACCGGTCAGATACACGAGGAATTTACTATCCGGCTCTTCCTTCGTCATACGGTAACGGGCGGCGAAAGGTGTGTATGTGGTTTTCCCGTCGAACGTGTCGTATGGGCGAATCAGTTCCACATTCCGCAGAGCGGGATCAGTGGCTTCCTCGCCGACGATGGCGCTGACAGTGTCGGCATAATCCCCAGCGGTGTCGCGCCAGAATACGATACGTCCGCGCTCCCCCGGCCGAGCGAATCGCTCCGCCAGCAGTTTCGACACCTGATCGATTCCGCTCACTCTTCCAACTCCTTTTGCCGTGCCTGTTTGATGCGTCTTCTGTACCGGTCGCAGTAAAACTCTAAGGCATCGCATGTTCGCTAAAAGTATTGCGTATGCTCAGCCTTTCTGCAGATACTCCCCTACTGCTCCTGCTGCAGTGGGTAATGGGGCCAAGTCCAGGTTTGGACGTCTTTGCGCTTCTTTTCAATGGCGGGGATTTTCTGCAAGGCGTCGCCCATACGCAGATAGTTGACAAGAACGCCGTCATCGAGGTCCATGGGAAGCTTCTGCGTCGCCAGTGGATACAGAATCTGATCCTCATACGTTTCGCACTCGGCGATGGCCTTACGCAGTTTTTCGGCAGCGCGCTTGTCCTGCATACGCTCGGACTTCTCCAACTGCTCCGCCTGATTCGTTATCTTGGCGACGAAATCGCGAAGATAATTCAGTACGATGTTCGGGGTCTTCGTCGTATACCGGTGCACGTACATCAGGGCCTTGAACGCTCCACGATTCGTGGAACTGCTTGAATACTGCCAATAGATCGGACGGTTCTTATACATTTTCACATGGTCGGCATAGAAGTCGTTCATGAAATACGAACGCAGATCCTTGCCCAAAGCCTGTTCAATATAGTCGATGTTTTGTCGCAGCGTATTTTCGCCAAACACCACCGATACGAATTTGTGGAAACGCGCGACGATATCGTCCTCAAAATAATCATCGGCCGTAATCGGAATGACATTATCAGCGTCAGGCTCAAACGTTGGTTCAGGAATCCGCGCATGATAATCGGCAATCGTCTCATCTTGGGAAGCAAGAATCAGCCCTGGCTTGTCAAGCGAATACCGGCCGAACATGCAGCCGACCGCATAGGAGATAAGCTCTTTGACAAGGTCGACGGCAAACAACGCATCGCGTTCCTCCGGCGTTTTATTCGGATACGTAAACGCCGGATTACGTTTCAACGACACTCGTTCAATCGGCACATCGCATGGCACTTCGCCTCGCACTCCATACGCGTCGGCAACAAGTTCGTTATTTTCAATTTCACGAGATTGTTGTTCGACAGCGAATTGATTGTGGTGTTTTGTGTAGGCCGTAATAATTTCGGCTAAAGTTTTGTCCGATGAATTATTATCCGTCAGTCTTCTTAAACCGACAGAAATAATTTCTGAGTTTTGGAAATCCTCCGATGTTTCGTATGAATTCCAGTCCCTTTTTGCAGTTTGCGCTGATTGATCGGCATTTGCCGATATTTCTTTGTAGTCTCGAGCCACTATGGCAATGGGTACTTTCCCAAGAGGACCCTCATGATAGTCAATTGTGGGAGATAATATTTGCAGGATAGCTTGAACAACAGAGGAATTGAGCAGACCCAGCAAATATGATATTTGATTCATATCATTTGGGAAACATACGGATCCTTTGGTTTCAAACAGTGTTCCTTCAGGACTGATTCTCATTGCAAAATCGCCCGTTGATAATGTACTCCAAGTTAGTCCACCACGAAAATAAAACTGCGCATTACGAATCACCGAATGGGGACGAAAATGCTGTAATTCAGATCCGTCATTTTTCCAATTGACGATGTATTCTCGATTCCCATACCATCTACGAAAGTCTCCGCCCTTGTTACACGGGAACCATTTGCGTCCGCTTTCTTTTGCGGCAGCTCGTGAATTCATTCCAAGTCCGATATTATTAGTCGATACTTCCCACCAAAAGCGTAGAAAACGATCGTTATTCCCCGTTGCCAGTCCTTGTTTAGGCGCTGCAATTTCTATAAGACTAGGATTATTGAAGAAGACGGCACGAAATGTATCAGATACCCAATACGCGATTGGGCTGCCAGGAATTTGAGCAAAATCCTGTTGGTCTACAATATAAGTATTGTATTTTTTGTTTAAGAAAAGCTGACGTATAGTTTCGACAGAACGAACATCGACATGTTTTTCAAATAATCTTCTGTAAAGTCCAGCGCATTCATCACTAGTTGATTGATGAATTACAAATGCAACGCTACCAAAATCGGAACCAAATATGCCACGACCTAAATCAATAAAAGAATCAATATGTGAAGTAGTCAGTAGATGATTACGTAGCTCAGAGAAAGATGATAGTGATGTCCATGAAGGAAGATTAATCATTCCCCAATATCCTTGCGGCAAAACAAGTATACTTGCCCTGAGCATAAAACAGGTCATTAAATCTTTATTACCTAAAGTGTAAACCTCATTCACAAAGTTTTTTAATTCAGAATTCATATTCTTCGAACCCATGTATGGCGGGTTGGCGACCATGACAGCATACTTGCGCGTCAGATATCGGGTATGTCGGAAAACAACGCCAGCGCGGTCGACGAGTGTGAAGCTTTCAACATGGCTCGTACCGAATTCATTTTCTTCCGTGTCGCAGGCTTTCGCTGCTGCTTCCGCCAGTGCTCTGCTCGGCTGAATCAGCGAACCGTATATGTCGGCGTTCGCATACAGATTCCATTCCTCGCTGCCAAGCATAACCCCGTAATGGTCGTTCAACGAGTCCACTTCGGATGCAGTGAAATTCTCCACCTTTGTAATCTGTTCGATATGCGGTTCAACCGGATTGCGGAAGAAGCGGCGGGACTTTTCGCGGGCCTTCATCGTCAAAGCGAATCTGGCGAGTGTGGCCGCGCGCTCGTCGATCTCCATGCCGAAAAGGTTATGCTTCAGAATCAGCTGGGGAATCTCGCTTGGACTATAGCCTTCCTCTTCATAGATCGAATACAGCACATCAAACGCGTACGTGAGCATATGGCCGGAACCGCAGGCCGGATCGCATACCGTCAGCTCTTCCGGCGACGTGATATGCAAATAGTCCTGAGTGTTCCCATCAGTGGGCGGAATATAGTATTCCCACTGACGATACAGTTCGGATTCGGGATGGTTCTGCATCCACAAACGCCCTACCGTATTCTGCACCAAGTAGCGCACGATCCAATCCGGCGTAAACAACTGTGTCGCAGCGGGAATTTCAGCTGGACCGGCTTTCTTGTTCTTTTTGAAACCGGCCATCACCTCGTCTTTACGCTCGGCGATATAAAACTGGTACAGCCAGCCGATGATTTCGACATTGGAGGCTTCATCGGCATCGTCATAATCGACGATGCAATCCTCGGGCGTTATCACCTCGACAGCTTTGCGCAATGCGGAATCCGGAGCCAGCAAGTCCGCAGGCATCAGCAGCTCGTCCACACGATCCACATTCGTCCTGCTTTCGAACATGAACGGCATCGACTTGCTCCAATAATGGCAGGCTGCCTGCATCAACAAGCCGTACGCCTGGCCCTGGGGATCATCTGACTGCACCGTGCCATTGAACAAACCCTCGATGGTGTTGCGCAGCCGTGCGTTTACCTTATCGGAATCGTCGAAAATATTCGGATCATATTCGCCGCGTTTGGCGGCGGTCAGAATCTCCGGCAACGCGACCGTATCCGTCACGTTCATCGCGGACACCACATGCGGCGACGTGTAATCATGCACATCCATATAACGGAATGCGACAATACGGTTGAACCAGCGATACGCGTAATGCTCCACCACATACTGCTGGCCTTCTTTGCCGCCTCCATGCATTGTGATTTCGTTCGCAAGCAGTTGGAGAACCTCCGGCATGTCCACACGAGCCGAGGAATTCGGCTGCAATGCGGCATTCAGCTTCGCCTGCACCGCACGCATCAACTGCTGACGAGCGTCCATAGCAAACGACTGTAATTTCGAGGTGTTCATCACTCCATGCCCTTCATCGGTTCGTGTGGTTGGTCATATTGCTTATTGTGTTGCCTTGCCGGCGGCGTCAGATCAAAAGAATGCGCTTGCCTTCGTCAAGGGCGGCGATCAGCTCCTGACGGTACGTATTCAGGAACGCATCCACATCATCGGCGTTTTCCAGCACATCCTTGGTGTGCGGACGGTGAATCTGCGTAATCGTCACGGTCTTCTTCACAACAGGCGGTGCCGGCTCCGGCGCGGGAGCGGACGGTGAGACGTCATTCGGTTCGGCGGGTGTTTCCGGAAGAACGGGCTCTGCGGATTTCGCCAGCATATCGATCAGCTTAGGGTACGTCACTTCCTTGAACGTATTAACCTCACGCTGCATGACCACCACAAGTGAAGCTTGTTTGATTGAATCAATGGTCTTGTCCACTGAATGCAACGCCTGTGCCTGCACCTCATCGGTGGCGTTCACGAATGTTTCGCCATCCTGCAGTTGAGAGCGGAAATCCTGCATGGACGACACAGCCATATCGCGCTTGTTGTCCACGAAGTTCTGGATCTTTTCGCGCAATTCATCAATTGTATTTTTCAGCTGGTTTATCTTTTTCCCGCGGAAAATATTGCGATCGGTGGCAAGAATGCGGGCCTGCTCGTTCAACTGCTGGATTTCCGCGGAAGCGACCTCGATATTCGTGGCATTGTTCTGCAGCCAAGTGGTGCTGTCTTTCAGCATTTTGGACTGCGAGCCATGGATGAACTCGGAAATTGGCCTAATGATATTGTCGTTATCATCCAGCAGCTCATCAACATTCACATTGTCGTTGTCGGCGGTATCGGTGAAAGTCTCCAACAGCCAGATTTCAGACTGGTTGGCCGCATATCGGATCCGACTGATCGGCTCATCCAGCATGTCCATGAACGTGAAGGATGAATTCGCCGTTTGCAGCGTGCATAGACGTTCCGCCTTGGCTTCCAATCCGCTTTTGATCATGATGGCCATGTCAAGCGGTGACGTGGGCAGGTCAGAAGAATGCATGTCCAAGAACTCGGTTGCAAAATCACGCAATTTACGTACCAGATGCTCATCAAAGGTACGCGGCAATGAAACGTGGATGGATTCCTGCTTTTTTGTATCGCGCAGCACTTTGATGGCAGCCGTCCGCTCCACCGGTTTACCGTCCAGCATCAGCGTAAGCCGATCCTTCCCGTACAGATAGGTCAGACACGCCAAAGTCGCAGGATACGGCCAGCCGTACGGTGCATTGGAGAATTCCTCCACAATCGTCTTAACCGTTGCATCCAGGTTTTCCTGTTTTTGCTTCCGCTGAACGAACGACAATACTTCCGCGGCGGGCGTTTCGATCTTCTCCTGGACGGTGATGTCGAGAGTGTCGTCATTCGCAAGGAAAGCGGACAATTCCTTTTCCTCATATTTTGCTCCGTCAAGTAGGGCGAAATTCGTGTAATATTTGCTGACCAGCAGTTGCAGCGCTTCATTGATGCGCATCAAAGCATCAGAAGCCTTTATTTCGACCAAACTGCCGTTATAGGCAAACTGACCTTCGCTGATAGCGGCTTTAAAGCGTTCTATCAGGGATTTGTACAACTCCCCATTCGCTGTCTGACGGTTTTCGATAATGCGTTTGCGTGTTTCAGAAGGGTTCTTGCCTCCCTGATGCGCAAGAAACGCCTTCGTCTTTTCATATTGATTCAAATCGTAAAGCAACGTGGCGTCACGGTCGCTCAACAGTAAAGTGATGGAATCACGCACGCCGGATGATTGAAGAACGGCGTTTTCTCTATCGCCCTTATCACGAGACGTGATGATATCCAACCAGATTTGACGTTTGGCCGATGACATAAACGGGGTCTGATCGATGCGCACACCGAAAGAAAACGATGCTTTTTGCGGGCCATAAAGAACCGTCGTCGAACCGATGATATCCTGAACGATGATTTGGTTCATCGTTCTCGATACTCGTACGGGATCGACGTCGGTGTTCTTGATTTCCTTTTCGACGTCCTGCTCTTCATTGGTCAGATAACAATACGTATTACCGTTGCGCTGCACATACGTATTCCGTTCGAGACTGTCCAACGCCTTACTAATCCGCGCATCCAATTCGGCCACATTGGTGTTGAAATGGTCGGTAAGAAGAATCCTCAAATTGGATGGCGTCGCAGCGAAGCTGTCCACATGCTTGACCATCAGCAGCACTTTAAGAATACGCACGCCGATCTCATTCACATCCGGTTCGAGACGTTCCTGCGCATCATGAATGCGGAAATTCGACGTGCTTCGCAACGTATCGCGAATGCCGTCATACAGCTTGTCGAACGGAATAATGTCGCCGACCTTGCGATCCTTCGACTCACGCAACGCGGAGCTGACCACGGACAGCATGGAACGCTCGCCCACCGACGCATGACGGCCCTCGAACATATTGAACTCGCTCATGCCGCGAAGCGCCGACTGGAACAATTCGAACTCATAGTTCACCAGCGGATACGACGCTATGAAATCCTCGGCGTCATAGGCGCGGTTATTGCTGAACTTCTCACCGCCGGTGAATTCGAACATGGTACGCAGATTCGCGTTCTGCTCATCCCAAAGCGCGTCCATAACCGGCATGACGCTGTCTTTCTTGGCCAGCAGACGCTTCTGGATCACTTCGATGACATCCGCGCTGTTCAACTTCAATTTGATCGCGAAACGAGCCTGGATCTTTGAAAAATCAAAGCTCTGCCGCTTCGACATATCACCGACGATGGTGTCCATATCCTCCTGCGAAGTGACCACCACCCACGCACGGTTATTCGTCTTGGATGCCAGATCCTCCGCAATGGTCTGCAGATTCAGCATGCGCTGGGTCTGAGAGCCAATGAACTGACCGACTTCATCAACCAGAAACACGATTCTATGATTCGGCGCCTGCTGATCAAGCCATTCCTTCACGGTATTGGTGAAATCATCGACACTGTAGCTTGTATCCGTGCTTTCATACCGTTCGATGATGTTATCCCGTTCCGTTCCCCCGGTCACCGCGGCATAAGCCTTGCCGATTTCATCATCCACAAGAATCGTGTCGCTGCGGCCCTCTTCCCAGGATTGTCCGGCAAAATGCGCGAATTGCCGCTTGAACTCCTCAAGTTGATCGCGCTTGTCAAGATCGCGCTCGAACTGCGCCAAAAACGGAATCTTGCCGAAATATCCGCACGCTTCATCAAACACGCGTCTGAATGCGTACAGCAGCGCATCATCATTGCTTTGACCGGCCTTCTGATCGATATTGAACAGAATGGACGTGGCCGGAATCGTCAGCGTACGTTCCAACGAGCCGGCAAGCATCTCATTATTCTGCTCACCGGCCTTGCGGATGAACGTGCGAACAATGTCATCACGAGTCAGCGAACCGTCATTGCCATTGACCAAAGAGCGCGGCACGTCACCCAGAATATGCGACAGCATCTTAAGCAAATGCGATTTACCGGAACCGAAGAAGCCCGAAATCCAAGCGCCATTAGTCGAATGATTCGCCGGATCATTGTACTCCTCCAAAAAATTCAGCAGATTCAGCTGAATCTCATCCGTAAGCACATACTCATTCACCTCATCGCGAAGTTCCTTCTCGTCATTGGCTTTGATGACGCCGTTGATTTTCTTGTCGATATCCTTGACGAACAGGTCTTCGAGCTTCATATCAGCGTTGATGTTCAATGAAGTGCTTGCCATGATCGGGATCCTTTATTGCCTTGTGATGTGTGAATGGAATTAATTACATGTGGTCGGCGCATATCATCGGATGCCGTCGATGCTGCGTCAAATCAAAGGAATGCTGTCATGCTTGATGGGCAATCATCTCCCTCAAGCTTCTTGCCCGGTAGTAGTTTTCCGCAGGCACGCATTCAAACAGGCTCATCGTCGAACCGGAGACGGAATTGCTTTCAAAACGGCCAGGATAAAACATCACCAGAGGGCAATCATCGATACGCCCTTGCAGCATCTCCAGCAGCATATGCGCGCGGACGATCGGATACACTTTGCCCACGCCGGTAATGAACACAAGATCCGCGTCGCCCTGCTCCCGCGCGTCAACATAACGGTCACGGATCGCATTGGGCAATAGGTCCGTGTCGGCCCCAAGAATGGGGTCCAACATGGATAGAAATTTATCTTGTCTGGCATTTGAAGACATGACTGTGTGCCGCTGCGGTTCTTTTTCCAGTATTTGATTCAATCTACCGCGCTGCTCAAGAATATCGATAGCAACATCGTATAGATCGATAATCAGCACTTTCGGCGCATAATCATCAGGCTCTTCGGGAGTCATGGTCTGCAATTGCGAAGCGAGCTTCGCGATATGGCCACGAGCCTCCAACTCCTGTGCAGGTGGATAATCGTAAATGTAGAACGCCTGCTCGCCGCCCATATTGGTGCTGTTACGGAAACTGCGATTCCTCATTATGCGATACAACGCGCTGAATTCCGTGTCCAGATCACGCCGTTCGCTTACCGCTGCATCCAATCCCGGCGTGGAATCAGTCATCGTTTCTCTCCCGTTACGTCAGCTCACAACTGCATGGACACAGTCTATTCAAGCATACGAAACGGCCGGTACGACGGATGCTGGTGCGTGTTGTTCGCTATAACGCCCGTTGGTCAGAACGTCTCCCTCAAAGGGAAGAAACGGAAAGACTCCGGCCTGTGCGACAGCAGATCACGCATGCTCGGACTGATTATAGAAGGCATAATCGTGTTGGTGTTGGCTTCAATCAGATCCGCTTCACGCATGGCTTTGAACACATTGCCGCGGAGCTTTTTCTTCGTTGCCTCGCTCAACCCATCCAACTCGGGATGCCACATCGACTTGGAGAAAACGAACCGGTCATACTCCTCGTATGAAATGGTCATTTCGCCGAGTCGGTAACGTTCGCGCAGCACCTCTTCGGCGAAGTCCCCGATGAAAGCGTAGTACCGGCACATCGCCATCCACATCAGGGTGCGGCAATCCGAGGCGAAGGTGTCGTTGTCCGCCAATGCCGTGAGTTCCCTGAACGTCAACGCGCTTACGCGCTTGAGCACTTCACTGACCATGCGGCTTGTTGCCGCTCTTGTGCGAACCGACAATACGTTTTCCTCAACGGCACGTTTCCGGATGATGCCGATCCGTTCCCCCACCTCGATGTCGTTTAACTGCCTGTTGCCCGGCGATTGTTTTTCGGACAGCTGCTTTTCAAACGGCTGTTCCTCGTGCGACTGTTCCTCAAGGAATAACCGTGCGATGATTCTGCTTTGCTCCATGAGCAGCCCGCCAACGGTAAACGACAGGCGATACCGCTCCGTATCCGGTCGCTCCGCCCCATAAGCAGCTGCCATCAGGTTCCTCCTCAGCATCATCATAATCCCGCGAAATATTTCAGAATACACCAAAGACGAATCGAATCAAAATGACCTTATATAATCTTTTGTCTGGCGAATAAACCGACGACGGACCAGAAATTGTGGCAAACGTCTCCTCTCCGATTGTGCCGTGGAAATAATCATGCGCAAGCTGTATATGTAAAAGCCACTAAGCGCAAGCAATGCTGCACTGCGCCAGCAAAGACCGCAGAATCGGCTCATACTGCGAGCGCAGCCATCGTGTTGTCTGATCGTCGGCGTTCTGGTAAGGCCAGGTCATCATGGCGATCCATCGCTGCTGCTTTTCAGGCAGCGATTGCAATGTCGTCGGCAGCGTAATCTGTATGTGTCGCGAATCTATCGACTGAAATTCTGCCTTCTCGAACTTGCCGGAGCTCGCCTGTGCACGCGTCCTTGAATGCGGCTGCGCAGCAACAGGCTCCTGCGTCTGAACGATGCTGTTCGCGCTCGCATCAGTCTCGTGCGGGGCCGCATGCATCATGCCGGATATCGGGTATGTCGGCATGGTCATATGCGTGGGATCGGTCAATCCGAGTATCGCATCATAATGTTCGGTAATCGGTGTAGTGTGCGGCTGCGTGCAGCGGTAGAGGTTTTCAGGCGTGGACTTCAAATCGCCTGCCGCAATCAGCATGGAACAAATATTGCTTGCACATTGTGATTTGGTCGCTTTTAGCCCGAACCATTTGCGTATTGCCGGGTAGGAGTCGGCAAGATTGTTGAGCCAGCGAGTGGTCTTACGTTCGATGGTGCTGCGGCTTACACCGTAGATGCCGCCATATCCGTCATCCAAACAGTAGGCCTGCATCCAAAAGCGTATGCCGGACCATGCTACGCGGCAGCTGAAATGCTCGAAGGATTCGCCATCAGCCTGCTCGATGCGCAGGTCGAACGCCATGTCATCGATAAGACTGTTACGCATGCGTGTTCTCTCCGATGCGGTTGAGCAGCATAAGCCCCTCGCCATGCTTCCAGTGTTGCATGATCTCGCGAGCCTGCTGCGCGCCGACGGTGGCGCGAAGCTGCAAGGCGATATGCGGAGTGATCCAACGCATGCCCTGATCGCGATCCGCAAAAGAGCTGAGAATGGACGCCGGCATTGCCAATGATGGCATTGCAAGGGCGGCATTAAGCTTGCCGTTGTAAAGTTGTTTGATTGTTCTCCCGGTCTCTTTTGCGTTGAAGCTCGCTGCGGTCGGTTTGTAGGTTGATTGAGCCATGCTTGCCGGATGCGCTGGTATATGGACGAACTGTTCGGATGGCACGTAGAATACGCTGTTCCAGATTTCTTTGGCGAACAGTTTCAGATTGTCATAGGCGCCAACCGGCACGATCAGCGTGGCGGCAGGCTTGCAGCGCGCCAAGGTGAACAGTAGGCTCTCGTTGACGGTGTCGAAAACATTATCCAGAACAAGCACTCCCCCTTCAGCATTCTTCAATATGCGATTCAATTCGTTGGTGTCATTCCAGTCTTGAGGAATGCTGGCATGTTGGGCGGCCGTTCCATATTGCGCATACGATAACGCGCTGGCGACGGGAGCGACGATTGCCGAATCCAAAGCGAGAATACGGCAATGCTGTAATGTGAGCAGCATATTCGACGCGAATTCGCCGCATTGCAACACATTGTTATTCGTGGATATCAGGCCTGCATCATGCATGTTCTTTTCGAATACCGCTTCAACGGTGTGACGTTCGAAAACCGAAGCATACGATCGCAAAGGCTGTGGTTGCAAACGCACGCCTGCTGCTGTCTTGGGGCTTTCCGTCGGCAAGCTGCTGTTGCTGTTGCTGCCGCCAGCCTGCGAATTCGTCCGCACAACCGCGTTGGCGATGGTCTTCAATCCAAGCCGCAACGCGATATCAGATTCGAAACGGCTGGTAAAGGAATCCTGCTCTTCGCGAAGCTGGGCAAGCTCCGCATTCCGCTTGTCGATTTCCTGCTGAAGCTCGTCATGAAGGCTCATCAACTGCTCGTTCTCGGCAGTGGCATGCTGTACATTGTCCTCAATGGTCTGCAGCTCTTGCTGCTTGGCCTTGATTCTCTCATCCATGCCGGCAAGCAGCTCATCGCGAAAACGATTCGCAAAATCATCGTTGTTCTGCAATGATTCATGGATCAGGGAATCCATTAACCCGTCACGTTCATCCAACGTCCGAGCCACTAATCTGTTCAACTTCGCTTTATCGCCTGTGTGCGGGCGGAAGCCGGTATATTCTTCCAGCCGCGAAGGCGAATTCAATGCGGTTTCCAGAATCACACGCACATGATCTAGCTCAAGCTCACTCAGCGGAATGCGTTCCCGCTCGAAAAACCATCGCACATAATCATCCGCATATTCTTCGAACGGCCGCAGCAGCACTTTACCTGTACTGGACGGTAGAACGGGACTATCGAATACCAGGCGGTTGCCGAACAGGTGCTTAGGCAATACCTTCACGTGTTTTCTCGTAAACGTATAGCGTGGCACGTCCACCGGGCCACGGCCGCGCAAGCGAATTCTTCCATTGGAGGCATCCAATGAGGTGCGGTCGATAAGCGCAGCATCGAGGTCTTCATCATGCTCGGCGTAGATGAACAGCACCTGGTCCGTAGGAAGTCCGTCATACTCCCAGCCTTGTTGAAGCGCGGCACGAAGCTCGGCCGACGAATTGACCGCAGGACAATCGATCACTTCATAGATTTTCGGCGTATCCGCATAAGGCTGGTCAGGTATCGGCCGCACCAAAGGGCGGTTCGGCGCCTCATCGCGCGGCCCCCATTGCACAAACGCGAAATCCGTGTCGGCGCGCTCCACGGATTCGACCAATTCACGGCTGTACAAGGAAAACGGGTCGTCGGCGATGCCGCTGCCGTTTTGCAGCTCGCCATACGAGACGGGCCTGTACACCCATTCATAGGAAGGATTGCCCTGCAAATCAGTACGATAATCCATGATGCGCATCAGGTAGTTGATTCCACCACGCGAATTGCGCTGTGCCAAGCACACTGATTCCCGCGTGAACTGCGAATCATTCATCCAAGCCATCAGACAGCCTCCCCTCGTCTTTGTGTGACGCTAACTCCAATCGATGTCGTATAAGCGACGGCTTCTCCATTGCGTCGACGTGCAATACACATGCCTCGACTGCATACGGGCATTGCAGCGAAGGTCGTGCATGGCACAGACGGTATCTTCGCCATACTATCTTCATCGGTTACGGAATCGGCATTGGCCTCGACAATCGGAACGTCGGTTTCAGACGGCTGCGATTCTTTCCGGATTGCGGTATCGCTTACAGTCTGGCCTATGTTCTGGTCCACAGGCATTGGGTGGATTTCACCCGGCTGCGTGTACGCCAGATTGACTGCCTTCCAAGGCAGGAATTCGCCCGGCTTGAACAGAAGGCAATCGCCCAGCATTTCACTGCAGGACGATGATCCGAAATCGCAGTCGAGAAGCTTGACGGCGCGCAGATCGGATTGGCGTTCGCCCGTGAAATCCTTCCGCACAAGCCGTCCATCTTTATCAGGGTCCGCTCCGGTCTTGAACGGCGCCTGATAGACGGGAATGGATTCCAGGAACAACGGCTCATCCACGCCGGAAGCCTGCAGGCTTGGAGGCCACAGCAATCGCGCCTCCCTGTCGAAGCCGGCAAGATTGTATCCACGGTCATACAGCCAATCATCAACGTCTCTGATATTGCTGGCGTTCGGCTGAACGCAAACGCGATATACGCCAAGATCGCCACCCTTCTTACGTCGAATCGAACCGGCAGGCAATATACTGTGGAACAGCGAATACATTTTGCGCTCAAGCGAACGCTCAACAACAAGAAAATAATATTCGCCCAGCAGCATGCTGGACCCCCACGGCAGACGACGGCCGCCATTCCCGCCAAAAACATCCGAAAAGATGAACACGTCGGAAGCATTCTCTACCCTGTCCACTGTTTTCTCCCAGCGTGCCGGAATCGTAATGCGCTTTCGCAAATCGAATGTCGGACCATTGATGACGACATGATTCGAGCGCGACCGCATCAACGCTGCCAGCGAATATTCGGTGCCGTCGACCGTTACGACATCGTTTTCTTGAAAAGGATGATACTGTCTGCGAATGCCACGCCTGCGAAATCCGATTTCGATGCGGAAATGATTGGAAGACGGGTCAATCCTACGCAGAAACATGAGCAGAGGTGGAATATAATGGCTGGATTCGTTTGAAGTTCCCGTCCGATACAATTCACAACTTTTCGCCCATTCGTCATTTTTACGATGCCGAAAATGCGGTGATTGAGCGCCTGCCGTCCTATGCCCGCGCAGAGACGGCCGTATGTCGTTGTGGAAAGCGAAAGCATCTACCGGCCGTCCGCAGCAGGGGCAGATGAAGCGAACCTGTTTGGGCATCCGGCGAGCATACTGTTCGCATGCCTCTTGCGCAGTGACCAATTGCGATGCCGCCGAAGGCACCATCCGCACGGCCACATCCATGTTCCCCGCCCCTTTTCGCCAACGTTGAATGTTCTTCATCATACAGCGTGAACACATGCAACGGTGGGAATCCGGCGTAATCATCTCAATGAATGCAAGCAGAACCGTCAATCCCTCAATGAGTCGTGGATCGTTGGGAAATCGACATGCATCCGAGCGTCAGGCTTGTACCGTGAAGCCGATGCGGGAACCGACTTCGAAGATTAATGCAGGGGTATGGCTTGCCTTTACGGCATGTCTGTTAAATGGATGATGCATTGAGGTTCTTGATGACATAATGAGTCCCATGGAACGGATTAACGATGATGGGATGCCGGTCATTCTGATTACCGGCGGTACGAGCGGTATCGGATTGGCGACGGCGCGACTGCTCGCCGAACAAGGCAACACGGTGATTGCGGTCGGATTGAACGCCGAAGCGCTGAAAGCCGAAACGGATTCCGCCCAGCGCAAGGGACGGCTCATCGTCGAATCAATGGATGTCACTGTTCCCGCAGAAATAAGCGGAATCATCGCGACGCTCCCCCGTTTGGACGCGATCGTGCATTGCGCCGGATTCAGCATCGCAGGCTCCGCCGAGTGCACGCCGATCGAAGCGGCGAAACGTCAGTTCGAAGTCAATTATTTCGGTGTGCTGCAGGTGAACGCAGCCGCCATGCCGCTTTTGCGGAAAACCGCCGCACATAATCACAGAATCGGCAAAATCGTCGTCATCGGATCGATTGCCGGTCGGATCGGCATACCTTTCCAGTCGCATTACTCGTCCACAAAAGCCGCGCTGGAACGCTACGTGGAAGCGTTGCGACTGGAATGCCATCGTCACGGCGTTACCGCCACCATCATCGAACCGGGCGACCTATCCACAGGATTCACGAAAGCTCGCGTGGTGGCCGAATCGAAGAATTCTCCATATACTAGGGAACTCTCACACTCGGTCGGGCAGATGGAGCATGACGAGCAAACCGGCGGCGGGCCGGAAATCGTGGCAAAAGCCGTCGCCGCAACGCTCTCCAAGCGGAATCCTCCGGTGCGCGTCGTTGTGGGCTCTTCCTATAAGGTTCTCATGCAAATCAAACGCCTCCTTCCGGACCATGTTCTGGAGGCGATTATGCGCAGGCTGTACATGTAATGTGCAGGACATTGCATTTTCCAGTTCGGGAATGCATGTGCAAGCGCCGTCTCGCATCCGTCTGGTGCGATTCTGGCCGTGAAACGTTATCGTTTCAAAGGCATCTTGCGATTGTGCGTACTCAGGTCGAATAGAGCGGGTTTCCCGTCATTGGAATTCCAAGGAAAACCGTACGGTTTGAGGTCCGGTGAGCCAGACGTGTACACACAATCGCAAAATGGTCTCCAAAACTCGGCATTCTTTGAAGACGCGCCGAGCTTCAGAAGGGAATCCGTCGTTGCCTTGGGCAAATGATGCAAGAAATCTCTTCCGGCTCCCCTACGGTTTCAACTCGTAGGACACGCGTTCACATGCGGCTCGTTTGCGGCGTACGTCTTTTGGCGGATGCCCTTCTACGCGTACCTTCAGCCTGCGGATCTCCCCCAATTCGACCTCGGTCAGACCGGCAGCGGGATGTCGCAGCGGCGGGTTTGTCGTCCGAGATCGCCGCGCCTTGCTTGCCGGACTCGATGTTCGTCGTGAAGACGGATGCCGCGTCTCCCGTAGCTGCCTGTGATGACCTGATGGAGCAGCTTGTCGCCGCCGTCAATGCGTAGCGTCCCCGCGGACGGTGTCGACACGTACGAGGGAGGTCTTGGAATCGGGAAGTGATGGGTCGGAAGGTTATGAGGCACGCACGGCAACACATTCCGACAAGACGCACTTCAACCTATTGGCCTGAAATCATTTCATACTGATGGTATTTTGGAATGGCCATATGTCGGCAAATCCGCATATCAGTCAGAGCGGTCAGGGAAACGACGCGGAAACGGGAACCTCCCAGCGGTGTGTTCAGAAGCCATGCGAAGGAATCGGAACGGGCGGCATAGGATTCGGGCGATTTCGGACGATTCCCAAAACAGCGAGCAAGCCTTATAGGTGTGAAGTAAACCGCAAAAACTTCAAAACACCAAAAGACTTAGAATAATCAAAGGTCCGTAATCGTTTCGCCGACGATGCCACATGATCGGAATTCCAGAACTGGAGCTGAAGGCATCGGGAAACACCACAGTCGGCATAAACAGCGTTCGAGCGGAATCCTGCCGGCGGCGCATCAAAGCTTTCCTATCCTTTTGGCGTTGCTTTGACGAGCAGCATCATCGGGCGTCGCAGTTCGTCTTCCATGCCGGGGATGTCCATCATGGTCTTCGGCGGTTGGGCTTCTTCCACGGCGGCGATTTCGAATCGGCTGTTCAGCAGGCCCATCATGATCTGGGTGAGGGTGTGATGGTATTTCGGTACTTCGCATCCCAGGAAACGGGTGTTTCTCAATCCGGGGCGGAAGTGGTCGTCGACGGGCCAATACAGGGGACGTCCGTCGGCTCCGTAGATCCAATCCTGACCGACTCCCGCGGTGAATACGGGATGTTCGATGTTGAACAGGAAAATGCCGTCGGCTGTGAGCATCCGGTGTATTTTGGCGAAGACCGCGTCGAGGTCTTCCACGTAGTGCAGCGCCAGGTTGGATATGACGCAATCCCATGCGTCGGTCGGATAATCGTATGATTCGATGCCGGCGACCTGGTATGTGATGCGCTCGTCGGCGTTTCGTTTTCTGGCTTCCGCGATCATTCTCCGGCTCAGATCGATGCCCAGCACCTGTTCGGCACCCTGGTCGGCGGCGAATTTGCAATGCCACCCGTAGCCGCAGCCCAGGTCAAGGACCTTCTTCCCCTTCAGTTCGGGGAACAGGGGTTTGAGCTGGTGCCATTCCCCGGCGGCGTCCAGTCCGTCCCGGCTGCGTGCCATTGCGCGTATTCGTTGAAAAAGCGTTCGTCATCGCATGCGCCGCTCGTCATGCCGATTCCTTTCCCCTTCTAGATTCCGTAGAACACGCGTTCGCACACGTCGCGGGCGCGGCGCATGACGGCGAGCAGATCGTTTTCGAACTGCTGCCCATGATTCGATCCGTAGCCCAAGTAGACGGCGATGCCGCCCAGCGAATACGAATCATCGGGCAGGATATCCGCCTGCGTGGCGCGTCCGCTCCACAGGTAGTTGCCGTTGCGGGCCGCCGTGCACATACGCCATGCCTTGCGCAATACCGCGGCGTCGTTCTTGCCGATGAAGCGTTTGCGCTCCAATTCGTCCAACGCCTCCAACGTGGAATTGACCCGCAATGCGGCATCCGCGCTCGCATGCCGCAGCTGCAGCAATTGCACGGTCCACTCGACGTCGCTCAAGCCGCCCTTGCCGAGCTTCAGATGGCGTTCGCGGCGTACGCCTCTTGGCAGACGTTCCGCTTCCATGCGAGCCTTCAGCTTGCGGATCTCCCCCAATTCCGCATCAGTCAGATCGGCCGTTGGATACCGCAGCGGGTCGGCGATGTTGGTGAGGAAATCGTTCGCCAGCCGTTCGTCGCCTGCGGCGAAGCGGGCGCGCAGCAGCGCCTGATGCTCCCATGTGCTGGCCCATGAACGGTAGTATTCCTCGCAGGAGGCATACGAGCGCACCACAGGGCCGTTCTTGCCCTCGGGGCGCAGGTCCATGTCGAGCTCGATCTTCGGTTCCAGACTGACCGGGCCCTGCAGGATGCTGCGCACGTCTTCCTGCACTTTACGGGCGAACAGGTTCGCTTCGCCGTCGTCAGCGCCTTCCGCGGGCCGGTAGATGATGATCACGTCCGCGTCGGAGCTGAAGTTCACTTCGCGCCCGCCATAGCGGCCCATGCCGATCACGGCGATTGCCGCAGGCGGCGTCGCGTTTCCGTCAGACATGCCGGTGCCGTCGCCGCCCCCAGCGGGACTCGAACCAGCAAGCGATTGCATCCGATGCCGGATCGCCCAATCCAGCGACGCGTCCAGGATCGCGTCATACACGTCGGTCATGCCGCGCAATGACGCATCATCGTCGATCACACCGCTCATCCACGCCAATCCGATGCGTTCGATCTCATGTCGGCGCATCGAGCGCATCGAATTCGCGAAATCGTCGATCACATCAGGATGACGCTCCAAAGCGGAACGGCATTGCACGTCAAGGCTTTCACGGGATCGCGCCCGCAGACGCTCCTCATGGCCCAGCCATGTCACCGATTCGACGGACTTGTTGAGCGCATCGCCGAGGAACCGTGAATTCGACAGAATATGGCACAGGCGTTGCGCGGCTGACGTGGAATCGCGTAGGAATCCCAAGTATTCGCTTTCGTCGCCGAAGTTCTCCTCCAGCTTGCGCCAATTGAGCAATCCCATGTCGGGATTCTGCCCCTCTCCAAGCCACTGGAGGACCGCGGGCAGAATGATGCGGTTGATTTTCGCGGCGCGCGTGAGGCCGGCGGTCAACGCCTCCACGTGGCGCATGGCGGCATCGGCGTCGGCGAAACCGATGGATTCGAAACGGTCATGCGCGGCCTGCGTGCTCAGCGCCACCTGCTCGTCGTCCAAACCGGCCGCGATCGGCAGCATCGGACGGTAGTAGATGTCCAAGTGCAGATTGCGCACTTCACGGCGCACCTCATCGTATTTGGCGACAAGTTCTTCCGAATGCATGCGGAACGCGCGGGCGAGTCGGCGAAGTTCCTCATTGCGTCCGAGCTCGTCCGGGTCGATGTCGCGCTTGCGGTCCAATCCCCCGATGCTGGCCGCGCCCAGATCGGGGAACAGATGCGTGCGTTTCAACGCCCACATCTGCTGCCGGTGTTCCAGCACGCGTTCGAAACGGTAGTCCCACGACAGCTTCGCAGCCTGCTTGCGCGACACGTATCCGCCCGCCGAAAGGCGCTGCAACGATTCCAGCGTGGAGCGCGTGCGCAGTGTCTCGTCCGAACGGCCATGCACCAGCTGCAGCATCTGCACGGTGAATTCCACATCGCGCAGACCGCCGCGCCCAAGTTTGATTTCACGATCCTTCAACGGCGGTGCGATCAGGTCTTCGACGCGCTTGCGCATCTGCTGGCAGTCGTGCACGAAATTGTCACGCTTGGACGCGGCCCATACGAACGGGCGCGTCATATCCATATACGCCTGGCCAAGCTGCATGTCGCCCGCCACCGGGCGCGCCTTGAGCAGTGCCTGAAACTCCCAATTCTCCGCCCACTGCTCGTAGTAGGCCTGATGCGATTCCAGCCGGCGCACCAGCGGGCCGTCCTTGCCTTCCGGGCGCAGCCCCCCGTCGATCTGCCACAGGGCGGGTTCGGCCACACCCATGATGACCGACTGGCAGACGCGCTGCAAGGTGATGCCCATTTTCGTGCCGACGCGGGTCAGCGTCATGCCGTCTACGTCTTCGACGGCCGGTTCGACGACGTAGATCAGATCCACGTCGGATACGTAATTCAATTCCTGCGCGCCCAGCTTGCCCATGCCGATGACGGAGAAACGCACCTGTCTGCTGCCGGGGACTTCATGGCGGGCGATGGCCAATGCGCCTTCCAAAGCGGCATCGGCCAGGTCGGAAAGCTTGCGGCTGATGATCGGCTGGATTGCGACGGGGTCGTCGGCGAGCACATCCTGCGCCATGATGGAGGCGAGCTGCTTGCGATAGGTGCGGCGCAGCGCCGTCGTCGCTTCGGCCAGGGGCATTGTGGCGCGTGGCGCCGTACGGTCGTCGGGATTGGCTCCGACGGCGGCAAGGACGTGGGCGCGGCGCTCCTCCGGGGTGAAGTCGCAGCTATGGCAGGCGTCATATGCGACCGCTTCCACAAGGTCGGGGCGGAACCGCATGTTCTTGCCCATTTCGTCGGATGCGCCGAGCACGGTGATAAGCCGGGCGAATGCGTCTTCGTTATGGATGATGCCGGAAAGGGATTGGCCTTGCACTTCGAAAACGCGAATGATGTCGATGAGATTACGCAAGGCCGCATCCGGGTCACAGGCATGGCCGAGGACGGCGAGCAGATAGTGGAGGCGGCTTTCGTCGAGGCCGCTGTCGGAAAGCTGTTTGAGGGCGTCGCGTGCGGCGTCGAGGTCCTGCAGTCCTGCGCGGATCAGGTCAAGGGCTTTGAATTGCGGTGTCGTATGCGTCGTCTCAAAAGATGCCATGACTCCAATGTACTAGCCCGGTCGCCATATCGCGTTTCCGAATCCATATTGATTCGGAAAGTCCGGCCGTGAAATGTCGGGGTTTCGCAGCCGGGCTTTCACACTTGTCTGCCGAACCGGTCAGCTGAACAGCGGGCGCACGTTGGCCCAGACGCGGCGGCTGACGCCGGGGTGGTTCATCGTGTACAGGTGGATGCCGTCCACGCCGTGCGCCATGAGTCCGCTGATCTGCTCCGAAGCGTAGATGATGCCGGCCTCCTTCATCGCTTCGGGATCGTCGCCCCACCGCTGCATCATCGTTTCGACTTCGTCCGGCACGTGGGATTGGCACATGCCGGCCATGCGCCTGACCGAACGCGGCGTGGTGACCGGCATGATGCCCGCTTCGATCGGCACGGTGATGCCGGCGGCGCGAGCCTTGTCGAGGAAGCGCAGGAAATCGTCGTTGCAGTAGAACAGCTGTGAGATCAGATGGGTGACGCCGGCATCCACCTTGCGTTTCAGAAAGTCGATGTCCTCATCCAACGTGGCCGCCTGCGGATGCTTCTCCGGATAGCACGCGCCGTAGATCGGCATGTCGGGACGATGCTCGCGGATATATGCCGCCAGATCGCTGGCGTGCTTGAACTCGCCGGTCGGCTCGCGGCCTTCCACACGGTCGCCGCGCAGCGCCAATATGCCGGCCACATGCGCCTGATCGAACAGGTCCAGCGCCTCGTCGACCGTTTGCGAATCCAGATACTGCGCGGTCAGATGCGCGACTGCGGGAATGCCGTATTCGCTGCGGATCGTGTTCGCGATGCGCGCGGTGGCGGTCCGGTCGGCGGATTTGCCGGTGCCGTACGTCACGGAGATGAACGCCGGTTCCAGTCCGTGCAGTCCGTCGAGCGTATCGTAGATCGTGCCGATCGGCGCCGTGCGTTTGGGAGGGAAGACTTCGAGCGAGAAAATCGGTTTTCGTTCCGGTTTCGTCATGATCGTCACGCCTTGCCGATTCGTGCCCTGCTGATTGCGTCACGCACTTCGCGCGCGGCTTCGACAAGGTTGGCGAGGCTCCGCCATGTTTCGTCGTTGCCGCGTGTCTTCAGGCCGCAATCCGGATTGACCCACACCTTGTCGGTGTCCATACGGTCCAGGATCGAGTAGAGGCGTTCCTTGATTTCGGCGACGGACGGCACGCGCGGGCTGTGGATGTCGTATACGCCGGGGCCTGCCTCGGTCTCGAAACGCGCGTCATGGATCGCGTCAAGCACGACCAGGTCGCCGCGGGACGCTTCGAACGAAATCACGTCGGCGTCCATGTCGTCGATGTCGCCGATGATGTCGTTGAATTCCGAATAGCACATATGCGTGTGGATCTGTGTGGTCGGTTTGACGCCGGAATGGACGAGACGGAACGCGGGGATAGCCCAGTCAAGATACCGCGTATGCCAGTCGGAGCGGCGCAGCGGCAGCTTTTCGCGCAACGCGGCCTCATCGATCTGGATGATGCGAATGCCGGCGGCCTCCAAGTCGAGCACCTCGTCGCGAATCGCCAGCGCAAGCTGCTTGGTCTGCTCCTCATGGCTGATGTCTTCACGTGGCCACGACCAGTTGAGGATCGTCACAGGCCCCGTCAGCATGCCTTTGACGGGATGATTGGTGCGGCTTTGCGCATACGCCGACCATGCCACGGTGATCGGCCGTGCGCGGGACACGTCGCCCCACACGATCGGCGGCTTGACGCAGCGCGTGCCGTAGGATTGCACCCACGCATTGTCGGTGAACAGGAATCCGTTGAGATGCTGGCCGAAATATTCGACCATGTCGTTGCGCTCGAATTCCCCGTGCACGAGCACGTCAAGACCGACCTGCTCCTGCCGTCTGATGCAGGCGTCGATCTGCGATTCGACGAAGGCGACGTATTGTTCGCCGCTGATGCCGCCGGAACGGTATTGCGCGCGGACGGCGCGCACTTCGGCGGTTTGCGGGAAGGACCCGATCGTCGTGGTCGGCAGCGGCGGCAGGCCAAGCGCCTGATGCTGAAGCGTACGGCGCTGCGCGCGGGCGGGCGTGCGCACGAAATCCTCATCCTTCAGCGCGTCGAGCCGTGCCGCCACCTGCGCGTCGGGTGTGACGCGGGTGCCGTCGAACAGCGTCTTGTTCGCGGTCAGCGTGTCGGCTGCGGCGCGCGTTTCGGCATCGGCTTCGCACAGGGCGGCGATGTCATGCAGTTCGCCGATCTTTTCGACGGCGAACGCGAAATGGCGGCGCACCTCGTCGGGAAGACGGGTCTCCCCCGCCACGCTGAACGGTACATGCAGCAGCGAGCAGGCGGTGGAAACGGCGACGTTCGGCGTGACCTTACGCAGCGTATCGACCGATTCAAGGCTGGCGGCGTAATCGTTGCGCCAAATGTTGCGGCCATTGACGACGCCTGCGAACAGCGTCGTGTTTTCGGCGACGCCATGCTTTTCGACCGCGGCGAGATTCGCGTCGCGGCCTTCGACCAGGTCCAAGCCGATGCCGTCGAACCCGAGCAGGTTCACGGTTTCGTAAATGTCGGCGATATGGCCGAAATACGTGTTCAGCAGCACGCGGACCTTACCCTGGCGGGACGGCAGAATCTTGGAGTACAGGGTCTTGAACAGCTCCGTATCGCCGGGCCCCTTGTCAAGCGTCAGATACGGTTCGTCGAACTGCAGCCATTGCGCGCCAAGCTCGACGAACCGCTTCACGATCTGCGCATACGCCGCGGCGGCCGCATTGACCAGGCCAAGATCGCATTCCAATTCCTCCGCCTGCGCGTTGCGGGCCAGTTTGAGGAACGTGTAGGGGCCGATCAGCACCGGCTTGGTGAGAACGCCGAGCCGTTTCGCCTCGTTGAATTCGTCGAACGGTTTCGTGCCGACCAGACGGATGTCGGTGGCTTCGTCGATTTCCGGAACCAGGTAATGGTAGTTGGTGGTGAACCACTTCTTCATCGGCAGCGCCGTCACGTCGCCGCGTGTGCCCTGATAGCCGCGCGCCATCGCGAACAGCGTATCTTCCGGCTGCTCGAAGGCGAGACGACGGTAGCGCTGCGGCACCGCGTTGATCAGCAGCGCGGTATCCAACACCTGATCGTACAGGCTGAAATCATTGCCGGGGATCAGGTCGATGCCGGCCTCGGCCTGCAGGCGCCAATGCGATGAGCGCAGCTGCCGCCCGACGGCGCGCACGTCGTCAAGCGATGCTTTGCCTTTCCAATATGCCTCCACGATTTTTTTCAATTCACGATCGCGGCCGATGCGCGGGAATCCTGAAACAGAAGTACAAGTAGACATGCGGGACCTCCTGACGGCAAACAGATGCTTCGTTGTCGGTTGCCGTCAGCCTATCAGAAAAACCCGTGTTATAAGGCATCGGCCAAATTTGCATGTCGTTATAAATATGATTTATATGACTGCGATCGGTGACTGCGATTTACATCATTGAATGCCGATTATCGATGACGCCATCATCGGGCTGCACCGCATAATCCGACATCATCAAATGATGGCAACATCAATCAGCATCCTTCGGCGACCAATCAGCGATCAGTCAAAATCCTTCGGGGAGATAATGGCGAACACCTCCCCGTCATGCGTCTGCCACTGATTGAACGGCTTATCCGAACCCAGCATCACCAACGAAGCGGGCGTCATGCCCAGGTTCATCAGATCGAGCAGCGCCGGATCGGAAGATTCGCTCGCCAGCCACTGGCATGCGTACGACACCGTCGGCTCATGGCCGAGCACCATCAGCACATGGTGCTTGTCCTTCGTCTGGGCGAGCTCGTCGAACACGGACTGGATGCCGTCCGCGTACAGGCTTTGGCGGTAATCGACCTTCGGCTCGTCGCCGAACACCTTCAACATCCGCTCGCAGGTCTGGCGGGCGCGGGTCGCGCCGGAACACGCGATACGCGTCGGCATCAGCCCCATGCCGACAAGGCCTTTGGCGACGGCTTTCGCCTGCTTCAGGCCCTTATCCGTCAGTTTACGCTCGATATCGCCGCCGGCATTGGCCGGTTCGGCTTTCGCATGGCGCATGACGATCAGCACGTACGGATAGTTCTTGGCCTTCTTGGCTTTCTTCTTGATGTTCACGCCCACGACGCGCACTCCGTTCCCGCTATAGCGAATGCATGGATCCCAATTGCTGTATCCACACCCATTATCGCAAATCCGCGCATTCGATGATTGATTTTGCAAGCGGTGTTTGTCGCCGCTTCATAGTGGTTTCACCCGGCGAGGATTCCATCCGGCCCGCGAAGCTTCGCCCGTCATCCGGAAAGACGCCCTCGGAACGTTCGGGCGACCAAACATGTTCACTCGTCAAGCGCGCACACCTGCTTGTCCAGATCGCGCAGCACCTTGCGCAGCTTACGGTCGGAGATATCACGCAGCTCCAGCTCCTCCAGCTGCTCCGCGCGCTCCTCGGCGGTCAGCGAATCGACATCGGTCACCGTGTCCTTCGTCGCACGGTCGCGCTTGCGCAGTGCCGTGTAGCCCTCGGCCATCGCACGGCTGACCACAAGGAAGCCGGTATGGCCGATCATCTGATGATCGGGACGAATCGCCAGCCCCTGCGCCTTCCAATTGCGTTCCATCGTCTCCTGGATCTCAGGCTCGGTCCAGCAGCCGGCTTCACGCAACGCCTCCGCCAGACGGCTGATCTGCGTGGTCGTCGTCACGTAAGCGATCAGCACGCCGCCCGGCGCGATCACACGATACGCCTGCTCAAGGCGATTCCAAGGATCCAACATGTCAAGCATGATGCGGTCGAACGAATGCTCCGGCAGCGTCGCGGCAACGGAATCGAAATCACCCGTCAGCAGATCCCACCATTGCGGGCGGGCGCCGTAATACAATGTCGCATTCGCTTCGGCCACGCGCGCGAATTCGCTGCGCATCTCGATCGTCGTCAAATGGCCGCTCCGTCCTACGGCATCCAACAGGTTCAGGCTCATCGCGCCCGAACCCGCGCCGGATTCCAGTACGCGCATGCCGGAACGGATGTCGCCAAGCTGAATCACCTGCGCGATGTCCTTCGGATACATGATCTGCGCGCCACGCGGCATCGACAGCACATAATCGGCCATACGCGGACGCATCACCGCATACTCCCAACCGCCGATCGCGCGCGTGCCCTTCCACGGCTTGTTCGCATCGCGTTCGGGATGCTGCTGGTTGACCTGCGCCTCACGTTTCGCGGTGACCGTGACCACGACCACGCCTTCGGTCCGGCCGATCACATCGTCATGCAGGATCAGACCATGCGACGTCTGCGTGGAACCGCCCGCAACCAGCTGATCGGTGATCTTGTTGGATTTACGGTCGGTGAACTGCACTTTCTCACCAGCCTGCAGCGGTCCTCGACGCATGATCCTCCTTTTCGTAATCCCTGACGTTCTGCCGAAGAATTGTTCTCAACCAAATCCATGACGTTACACTGCCGCGCCATCGAGCAGCGAACAGCCAAATGGAGTCTATCAGACGGCTGTACTGATTCAGCCGCCTTGCCTGCTGATGCCGCCCTTATGCCCTGTGGCTTTGAAAGGCATCGATCGTGATGGCTTGCCGTTCGGACGCTTTCTGGAAGAAGCGATCATATCGTTCTCCGCGCCTTTTTCGCGCTGAAGATTACGTTTGCCTGCCGTGGCGGATGAGGCTTGTTCGGGACCGATGCCAATTCCCTTGGCCTGCAACGCACGCGCCCATTTATTATCCGTTGTATCTGTCATGGCAATATCCGTAGTATTTCGTCGGCGGGGTCTGTGGATAAGGGGATGCCGGGGATGCGGCGGCTTGGAGTGGAAAATCAACGTTTTGATCATGCAAGGTCGCAGGACGGCAGGCAAGCCGAATTTGAGGTCACACGGCGTAGGCGGCCCAGCGGCCGTGGGAGCGTTGGACTTCGATCGGCATGCCGAACAGGCCGGAAAGACGCTCGTCGGTCAGGCCGTCCTCAAGGGAGCCGGAGTAGATGATGGTGCCGGCGGAAGGATCACCCATCGCGTCGATGCCGTCCGCGGTCGCGTCTTCCGCGGAAACCGGCATGCGGCCCATGATGGCGATATGGTCGAATCCTTCGGGGATCTCCTCCAGGCGATGTGTCACCAATACCACGGCACGCTGCGAATCCTCTCTTCCGATGCGGCTCAGCGTACGCATCACCTGCTCGCGGCCGCCCAGATCAAGACCGGTGGTCGGTTCGTCCATGATCAGCAGCTCCGGATCGCCCATCAATGCGCGGGCGATCAGCACGCGCGTGCGTTCGCCTTCCGACAGGCGCCACATCTGCTTGCCTTCAAGATAGCCGACATGGAAATCGTGCAGCAATTGGCGGGCGCGGGCGTAATCGGCTTCGGAATACGTGTCCTGCCAACGGCCCGTCACTGCGCTCAGACCGGTGACCACGGCATCCAGCGGATCTTCGAAATCCGGGAATTGACGACCCAAATCGGCCGAGGCCAGGCCGATGCGCGTGCGCAGCTTGAACACGTCATATTTGCCGAGCTGGTGTCCGAGCACGAAAACGCGCCCTTCAGACGGGAACGTACGCGTGGACAGCATGCCCACGGCCGTGGATTTGCCGATGCCGTTCGGCCCGAACAGCACCCATCGTTCGCCCGCGCGAATGGTGAGATTCACATCGGTGATGATGACACGCCTGTTGCGACGGAATTCTACATTGTCAAGCTGCAGGACGATGCGGTCGGATGCCGTCTGTTCGCCAGCGGCCTGCCCACATGTTGCCTGTTCGGAATCCTTTTGCGTCATGGTTGTGATTCTAATGATGCGAAGCCGTTTGGATGCCACTGCGTCTCACACTGTCTGCATCATGTGCGGACGAAGCCGCGGATGCGGCGGAAAACAGCCGTATCACGATGACCGGTATGGCGCATACGGCAAAGCGGCGCCCGAATCATCGGGAACGCCGCTTTACCGCTTGCCGCAGCTGGCTTTTACCGCTTTCTACTGCTTCCGCTCGGCCAGCACGTCCTCGTAGACCTTGACGGTCTTGTCGGCGATGGATTCCCAGCTGAACTTGTCGCGTGCGCGCTCGTAACCGGCCTGCCCCATCTTCCTGGCCAGTTCCGGATCGGCCATGATCCTGTTGATCGCGTCTGCCATGTCATGCACGAACTTGTCCGGATCGGTCGGAGTGCCCGTGCCGTCATGCAGCTGGTCAATCGGCACCAGATAGCCGGTTTCGCCGTCGACGACGACTTCCGGAATGCCGCCGGTGGCGGAAGCGACGACCGGCAGGCCGCAGGCCATTGCTTCAAGATTGACGATGCCGAGCGGCTCGTAGATGCTCGGGCAGATGAAAGCGTCGCAGCCATGTTCGAGAGCGTTCAGTTCCGGCTTCGGAAGCATCTCCTCGATCCAGATGATGTTGCCGCGCTCCTCGTCGAGCCTGGCGAATGCGCTCTTGACCTCCTCCATGATTTCCGGAGTGTCCGGCGCGCCCGCGCACAGCACGACCTGGATGCCCGGATCGACGAAATGCAGCGCCTGCAGCAGATACGGCAGGCCCTTCTGACGGGTGATGCGGCCGACGAACAGCAGCGTGGGCTTGCTGCGGTCGATGTTGTAGCGTTCGAACACCTTCCAGCCCGGATCGTCGTCGGCAGGGGTCGCGAAATCAGACAACGTGATGCCGTTGTGCACGACGACGACCTTCTTCGGGTCGATGTTCGGATAGGCGGAGAGAATGTCCTCACGCATGCCCGCGGATACCGCGATCACGCGATCGGCATGCTCATAGGCGTCCTTTTCGGCCCAGGAGCTCAGCTCATAGCCGCCGCCAAGCTGTTCGCGCTTCCACGGGCGGAAGGGCTCCAGGGAATGCGCGGTGATGACCAGCGGCGTGCCATGCAGCATCTTGGCCAGATAGCCGGCCAGGCAGGCGTACCAGGTGTGGGCGTGAATGACATCCGCATCGACATCGTTGGCGATCTGCAGATCCACACCGAAGGTCTTCAAAGCGGCGTTCGCGTCCTTCAATTCGGCCGGAGTGTCATAGCCGACCAGCTTGAGCGAGCCCTTCGGACCTTCGCCCGGAATGGCGGGCACGTCGGCTTCGGTACGGGGGCCGTCGAATGCGCGCACGGTAACGTCGACGCGTTCGGCCAGCACCTTGGAAAGCTCTTCGGCATGCACGCCGGCGCCGCCATAGACTTTCGGCGGATATTCACGGGTCAGAATGTCAACTTTCATGATTTCGCTCCTCCACGAGTCAAATGCGAACAGTCGAATCATCCTCCACTTTAGACTGTGGAATGCCTGTCGCCGTGCTTTTGGCGGTCGTGTCACGCCGAATCATGCATTTACCATTGTCATCCATGTACGGCGCGACGAAGAGCGAACTTTCCGACGGCATCATCCGGCGATTGCCGGCCGAGGCTTTCCCAGGACGCCATGCGCAAGGGATCATGGCATTGAACGGCGGTACGTTCAACGCCGCCTACAGCGTCACCTTGGACGATGGTTCCGCACATGTTCTGAAAATCGCTCCCGCGGCGTCGACGCAGGTCATGACGTGCGAGACGAACATCATGACCTGCGGAAGTACAGGCCATACGTCTTGCCTCGACCTTGGATGCCGGCGCCGTCCCGATTCCGAGCGTGGAGCATCATGACGATCCGCGTGGAATCATCGACGCCCCGTATCCGTTCATGTCGAAGGTGCCGGGCATGCCGCTTGGCGTCGCCCGCAACGAACAGCGGATCGACGACGTCGCATATGCGCGGGTGCAATACGATCTTGGCGTCATGAACCGTCGCATCAACGCCATTGCCAATGGTAGATTCGGCTATTCGGCAATGCCGGAGACTCAGGGCACGCAGTGGCATGACGTATTCGCGACGATGCTCGGCATGGTCTTGCGTGACGGCGGCCCGCCATACCGTAGCGCAAAGGGACGCCCAAAAACAAATCTTCGCTGCGTCGCGTCATATGGGGCGGCGCAGCGAAGGGGAACCGGAGATCATGGAATCCGTCAGACGGCGGTGCCGTTCTGATCGAGATTCGGATTATGCTTCGAATTGCCTGCAGTGAAGAACAGGCTGAGCACGCCGACGATGAAGACGACGGACACGGTGACGATCAGCCAGATCGGATGGCTCGGCAGCCACATCACCACGAAGAACGCGATGACGGAGATGGCGATCAGCAGCCAGCTGACCAGACGGAACCACTGACGGACGGAATGCGGCGCCTTGAACATCTTCGGATTCGTGTAATCCGGATTCACGGTCAGCAGGGTTTCGGTCTCCTCGATCTTGCCGCCGCTCGGCTTCCACGGGCCGTCCGTGCCTTCCTGCAGACGGCGGGACTTCTCCTGCAGCGCATATTCATCGATCATGCCGGCCCTGGCGCGGCCGCGCGTCTGATCATACTGCTGCGGCACTCCCCTGCGGCTGTCACGCGCGGCCTTGCGACGTTCTGCACGATTCGGCATCGCTCTACTCCTTCATATATGAATCGACGGATGACACTGGGCAATACTGTACCCCAATGTCATCCGTCGATACGTTTCAATCGCCGAAATCACAGTCGGTTTGCGGTTATTTTTGCGATTAGGATGCAGGTCGCACGCAAATCAGATCGCCATCGGATCGGCGCACGTCATCGCGGCAACGCCATCGGACGCTGCGAAGCGACGATCGGCGCGGGCAATTCCGTGTTGCCGGACAGGTAACGGTCCACCGCGGCCGCACAGGAGCGTCCTTCGGCGATGGCCCACACCACGAGGCTCTGGCCGCGTCCGGCATCGCCGGCCACGAATACGCCATCCTGGGATGAAGCGTAATCGTCGTCGCGCGCCACATTGCCACGGCCGTCCAACTCCACCGGCAGCTGGTCGACCAGCGTAGTGGTGTCGGGATGCAGGAAACCGACGGAAATGAGCACAAGATCGGCCGGAATGATCCGCTCCGTACCCGGCTGTCGCGTGAATGGGCCGTTCTCGCCCGGAGCCACGTTCACGATCTTCAGTCCGGTCACATGGCCGCGCTCGTCGGCGACGAAACCCGCGGCGGTGGCGCTGTTTTCCACGGTCACTCGCTCGTCATGCCCATCGTCGCCGACGAAGTTGATGGAATCCGTGTTGTACAGGTATTCGCCGCCTTCGGCCATCGACGTGGTCTTCTGGTAGAGGCGGGCGAAAGTCGGCCATGGCTGGTTGTCCGGGCGCTCCGACGGCTCCTTCGGCATGATCTGCAGCACGGTCACGCTTTTTGCTCCCTGGCGCAAGGCGGTGCCCAGGCAGTCGGAGCCGGTGTCGCCGCCGCCGATGACGACGACATGCTTGCCTTCGGCGGTGATGTCGTTGACGGGCTTCACTCCGTACACGCGTCGTGTGGCGTCCGGCAGGTATTCCATCGCGAAATGGATGCCGTCCAATTCGCGGCCGGGCAGGTTCATGTCGCGTGGCACGGTGGAGCCGATGGCCACGACCACGGCGTCATATCGTGAGCGCAGATCGTCCCAGCTGATATCGCGGCCGATCTCCACGCCGGCACGGAAGCGGGTGCCTTCCGCCTTCATCTGCTCGATGCGGCGGTCCAGCAGGCGCTTGTCGAGCTTGAAATTCGGAATGCCGTAGCGCATCAGGCCGCCGATCGCATCGTCACGTTCGTAGACGACGACCGTGTGTCCGGCGCGGGTCAGTTGCTGCGCGCAGGCGAGGCCGGCGGGGCCGGAACCCACGACGGCGACGGTCTGATCGGTGAGTCGCTGCGGCGGCAACGGCTTGACGTAATCCAAATCCCACGCCTGGTCGATGATCGTGCATTCGTCGTTCTTGATCATCGTCGGCGGCTGGAAGATGCCGAGCACGCAGGCCGATTCGCACAAGGCCGGGCAGATGCGGCCGGTGACTTCCGGGAAATTATTCGTTTCGGAGAGCCTGTTGTAGGCGTCCTCCCACTGCTCCTGACGGACTAGGTCGTTGAATTCCGGGATGATGTTGCCCAACGGGCAGCCGGTCATGCAGAACGGCGTACCGCAGTCCATGCATCGTGCGGCCTGCTGCTTGGTCCACGGCTGCACGCCGGACTCGGCATGCACGTCGAACCAGTCCCTGATGCGCTCCTCGACCGGGCGTTCGGCCAGCTCCTGACGGGTGCGGACTTTCAGAAATCCTCTCGGGTCACCCATGTTCACACTCCTTGCATTACCTGCTCGTACACCTGTTCCCAGACGCCGGGCGTATTGAAATCGATATCGTTCTTCTCGGCCTCGCTCATCGCATCGGTCATCGCGACGAACTGCTTGGGCACGATATGGGTGAAACGCTTGACGTTCTCATCCCAGTCGGACAGCAGGTCGGCGGCGAATGCGGAGCCGGTCTCTTCGGCGTGGCGCTTGACAAGATCATGCACGATCGGCTCGGCCGCTTCGTCGAGCGCTTCGAAGCGCAGCGAGTGCTCCGCCGCTTCCGGATTGACCTTGGCCTTGTCGAGGTCAAGCATGTAGACGTGGCCGCCGGAGAAGCCCGCGCCGAAATTGCGGCCGGTCGGGCCGAGCACGACGACGGTGCCGCCGGTCATGTATTCGCAGCCGTGGTCGCCGACGCCTTCCACCACGAAGGTGGCGCCGCCGTTACGCACGGCGAAGCGTTCGCCCGCACGGCCCGCCACGAACATTTCGCCGGAGGTCGCGCCGAAGCCGGTCACATTGCCTGCGATGACGTTCGTGTGCGGATCGAAGGCGACGCCGTCTTCCGCGCGCACGACCATGCGGCCACCGGAAAGGCCCTTGCCTGCGTAATCGTTGACTTCGCCGTACACGCGCATCGTCTCGCCGCGCGGAATGAACGCGCCGATGGACTGGCCGCCGGAACCGTGCAGCGTCATGTCGATCGTGTCATCCGGCAAGCCTTCAGCGCCGTAACGCTTCGTGATCTCATAGCCGACCATCGTGCCGAGCGTACGGTTCACATTGCGGATCGGCATTTCGATGCGTACCGGCTCGCGGTTTTCAAGCGCTGGCCTGGCCATATCGATCAGCTGATTGTCGAGCGCCTTGTCCAGCTCATGGTTCTGCTCTTCCGTATTGTGCAGAATCGTTCCCGGAACCGGGCCCGGCTGCATCAGCACGTTGCTCAGGTCGATGCCGTCGGACTTCCAGCGGCGGATCGCCTCGTTCTGGTCAAGGCATTCGACGTGGCCGACGGCCTCCTCCAGCGTGCGGAAGCCGAGCTGGGCGAGCAGTTCGCGCACTTCCTCGGCGATGAACATGAAGAAGTTGATCACATGCTCCGGCTTGCCGCGGAAGCGTGCGCGCAATTCCGGATCCTGGGTGGCGATGCCCTGCGGGCAGGTGTTCTTCTGGCAGGCGCGCATCATGACGCAGCCTTCGACGATCAATGCGGCGGTGGCGAAACCGAATTCTTCGGCGCCCAGCAATGCCGCGATCATCACGTCGCGGCCGGTCTTCAATTCGCCGTCGCACTGCACGACGATGCGGGAACGCAGGCCGTTGAGGATCAGCGTCTGCTGCGTTTCGCTCAGACCGATCTCCCACGGGGTGCCGGCATGCTTGATGGCGTTGAGCGGAGCCGCGCCGGTGCCGCCGTCATAGCCGGAGATCAGCACGACGTCGGCATGGCATTTCGCCACGCCTGCGGCGATGGTGCCGACGCCGAATTCGGAGACGAGCTTGACATGGACACGCGCCTTCGGATTGGCCATCTTCGCGTCGTTGATCAGCTGCTTCAGATCCTCGATGGAGTAGATGTCATGATGCGGCGGCGGGGAGATCAGTTCCACGCCGGGCGTCGCATGACGGACCTTGGCGATCCATGGCGGGACCTTCGCGCCCGGCAGATGGCCGCCTTCGCCGGGCTTCGCGCCCTGGGCGAGCTTGATCTGCAGATCGGTGGCGTGCACCAGATAATCGCTGGTGACGCCGAAGCGCGCCGATGCGATCTGCTTGATGCGGCTGACGCGCTCCGGATCGTTGATGCGGTCGTCGGATTCGCCGCCTTCGCCGGAATTGGAGCGCGCGCCGATGCGATTCATCGCGATGGCGAGCGTCTCATGCGCTTCCTGCGAAATCGAACCGTAGCTCATCGCGCCGGTGGAAAAACGCTTGACGATTTCGCTGGCCGGCTCCACTTCGCTGATGTCGATCGGCTTGCGGGTCTGATTGAACTTCATCAGGCCGCGCAGCGTCATCAAACGGTTCGACGTGTCGTTGATATGCGCCGAATACTTCTTGAACATGCCGTAATCGCCGCGCTGGGTCGACTGCTGCAGCAGGAAGATGGCTTCCGGATCGTTGAGATGGTCTTCGCCGGTGCGACGCCACTTGTAGTCGCCGCCGGTCTCCAGATTGCGATGCGGGCGTGCGGTCCACTGGTTCGGGTAGGCGACGCGATGGCGGATGGCCACTTCTTCGGCGATTTCGTCAAGGCCGACGCCGCCGACGCGTGACGTGGTGCCGGTGAAGTACCGGTCGATGACGTCCTTATTCAGGCCGACCGCTTCGAACAGCTGCGCGCCACGATAGCTCATGATGGTCGAAACGCCCATCTTGCTCATGATCTTGAGCACGCCGGTGGAAAGCGCCCGCGTCAGATTCTTCACCGCGGTCGCGCCGTCCACCTTCAGGTAGCCTTCGGCCGCCAGATTCTCCACGGATTCGAATGCCAGATACGGGTTGACCGCCGCCGCTCCATAGGCGATCAGCAGTGCGACATGATGGATTTCGCGCACGTCGCCGGCCTCCACGACCATCGAGATCTGCGTGCGCGTGTGGCGGCGCAGCAGATGATGCTGCACCGCGGAGGTCAGCAGCAACGATGGGATCGGGCCCCACGTATGATTCGAATCACGGTCGGACAGCACGAGGAAATTCTTGCCGCCGGCGATGGCTTCGTCGATTTCGGCGAAGATCTCCTCCAGTCGTTCCGCCAGCGCCTTGCCGCCGCCGGCCACCTGATACAGGCCTTTGACGACATACGGCTTGTAGTAGCCGCCAAGGATCTTCGCGCGGTCGAGACGCTTCAGCTGCGCCATCTCTTCGGAATTGACGACCGGCAACGGGATGAGGATCTTCTTGGCATGCAGTTCGCCGTCTTCCAGCAGATTCGGCTCCGGGCCGATCGCGGATTCCAGGCAGGTGACGATCTCTTCGCGTTCCCAGTCGAGCGGCGGATTGGTGACCTGGGCGAATTTCTGCGTGAAATAGTCGAACAGCATGCGGCTGCGATTCGACAGGGCCGCCAAAGGCGCGTCGTTGCCCATCGAACCGAGCGGCTCCTTGCCGGTGTCGGCCATCGGGGCGAGCAACAGCTTCAGGTCCTCTTCCGTATAGCCGAACGCACGCTGGCGACGCTGCACGGACTGGCCGGAATGGCTCACATGCTCGCGGGCTGGCAGCTCGCTCAGCTCGACGCTGTTGCCTTCGATCCACTGGCGGTACGGATGCTGGGAGGCCAGCGTCTTCTTGATCTCCTCGTCGGAGATCATGCGGCCTTCGGCGGTGTCGACCAGGAACATCTTGCCCGGTTCCAGACGGCCTTTGGCAACGATATGGTCTTCGCCGACCTGCGGCAGCACGCCGGTTTCCGAAGCGAGCACCACCGTGCCGTCGTCGGTCAGCTGCCAACGACCGGGACGGAAGCCGTTGCGGTCAAGCAATGCGCCGACCTGCGTGCCATCGGTGAAGATGATGTGCGCCGGGCCGTCCCACGGCTCGATCAGCGTGTTGTTGTACTCATAGAACGCGCGGATGTCCGGATCGAGTTCGGTGTTCTTCTCCCACGCCGGCGGCAGCATCATCGAAATCGCATGCGGCAGCGAGCGGCCGGACAGATGCAGCAGCTCCAGGCATTCGTCGAATGTGCCCGAATCGGAATAGCCGGGAGTATCGATCGGCAGCAGCGGCTTCAGCTCGCCGAGCAGCGTCGAGCTGAGCTTGCCTTCGCGTGCGGACAGCCAGTTGCGGTTGCCTTGGATGGTGTTGATTTCGCCGTTGTGCGCCAGCAGGCGGAACGGCTGGGCGAGCGGCCAGCTCGGGAACGTGTTCGTGGAGAAGCGTGAGTGCACGATTGCGATGCGCGCCTTCATGCGTTCATCGGAAAGGTCCAGGAAGAACGGCTGCAGCTGCATCGTGGTCAGCATGCCCTTATATGTGATCGTACGGCTTGACAGCGATGCGAAATACACGCCGACCTCATGTTCGACGCGCTTGCGCACGCGGAATGCCTTGCGGTCCAGTTCGATGCCGGCGAGATTGCCTTCCGGATCGGCCATGATCAGCGTCTTGAACGACGGCATCGAAGCCAGCGCCTGCAGGCCCAGGCCGTTCGGATTGGTCGGCACGACGCGCCATGCGAGCACGTCAAGGCCTTCTTCGCATGCGATCTTCGCAATGGCCTGCTCCTGCCGGCCGGAAGCGGCGATATCGCGGTCAAGGAATGCGATGCCGGCAATATACCGGCCTTCTTCCGGCAGTTCCACGCCGGCGGTGGCCCGCATGAACTCATCGGGCATGCTCATCAGGATGCCCGCGCCGTCGCCGGTGTTCTCCTCCGCGCCGACTGCGCCACGATGATTCAGATTGACAAGCACTTCAATGGCGTCGTCGATGATCTTTCGCTCCGCGCGCTTGTTGAGAGTCGTCACCATACCGACGCCGCAAGCGTCATGTTCAGCTCCGGGATCATATAATCCTTCGGATCTGTGTATCGTCAAATCAAGCGGAGCGTGGAAAGTCACCGAAACCACCCTTTTCTCATTTTGGCAGACGAAACTGCGGTTCTTTAACAATGCGTTCACAGGGTACGCCCGTGTATATAACAAGCATGTTTCATGTCCATATGACGGAGGCCCTATGCAATGCAATCCTTCATCACCAGATCAGGCGATCGTCTGATCACAGGCCGCACAGATCGAAGAAATCCTCAATGACGCTATCGTTAAGAAGACGGCCTTTGCGAGTGGGTATTACGCGGTCATCATTGATGGCGATCAGACCTGATTGCGTTAATCCATTAAGGAGAGACATATCGATGCCGGCGGTGATGCCGGCGGCGCGCATTGCGGAGCGGACGCGCTCCAATGGCAGGCCTTCACGAAGACGCAGTCCCAGCATGATCGTCTCTTCCAGATTCTCCGCAGCGGTGATCGATTCGCTATCCGCCCACGGTACATGGCCTTCGGAAATGGCGACGCCCCACAATCTCGGATGGGCGATATCCCAACTGCGCAATCCCGAGGATTCCGGCGACATTGGAACATGATCGGAATCCGCCTGTTGCGACTTCGCATAATGGCTGTGCGCGCCCGGACCGATTCCGGCCCAATCGACATTGCGCCAGTATCCCAGATTATGGCGGCTTTCATAGCCGGGACGGGCCCAATTGGACACTTCATACCATGTCAGGCCAGCTGCGGACAACATGTCATCCACAATCTCGTATTTTGCGGCTTCGTCGTCATCATCCGGCTTCGGCAGCACACCGGCGGCAATCTGGCGTCCCATCTTCGTGGTGGGTTCCACCGTCAGCGCATACGCGGAAATATGATTCACCTGCAAATCAATCGCCGCCTGCACGGAAGTGCGCCAATCGTCAAGGCTCTCCCCCGGCGCGCCATAGATCAAATCGACGCTGGAACGCAAACCCGCAGCATCGGCGGTGCGAACGCCCGCCTCGACATTCGCCGGCGTGTGCGTGCGATCCAACGTTTTCAACACATGCGGCACCGCCGATTGCATGCCGAATGAGATTCGCGTGAAGCCACCATCGGCAAGCTCCCGAATATAATCGGCATCCACCGTATCCGGATTCGCCTCCGTCGTGATCTCAGCACCATCAGCGATGCCCCAGATATCACGAATCGCCTGCAATATGGCATTCAAATCATGTGCGGGCAGAATCGTCGGCGTGCCTCCACCGAAGAACACCGTCTCCGCGGGCGGCTCGTCGATGCCATGACCCAACTGCCATTGACGCACCAACCGCATTTCACGAATCGCCATATTCGCATAATTGCCGCGGGATGCGCCGCCTCCCATATCAACGGCCGTATACGTGTTGAAATCGCAGTAGCCGCAGCGGCGCAGGCAGAACGGCACATGCACGTACACTTCAAAAGGATTCGGCGTCAAGGTGTCCTCCAAATGGCGTTCGATCGTGCGATTGCACGGCATTATGTTGATGTGATGATTCAGCGGTTGCGACGGCTGCGAATCCGAGATCCCGGAATCGGGACCGTCCTGCGGCGTCGCCTTGCGATATGCGGCCGTCCACAAAATATGCCGTCACCCGCTTGACGTGCCTCATACGGCGGGTGACGGCATCGAAAATCAGCCTTCTGTCTTCTGCGCGGCGCGGATCTTGTCCTTCGTGTCGCGGTCGTTCGCACCGTCGTCAGTGGAAAGCGCGGCGATGAACGCCTCCTGCGGCACCTCGACATGGCCAAGCATCTTCATGCGCTTCTTACCGGCCTTCTGCTTCTCCAACAGCTTGCGCTTACGCGAGATGTCGCCGCCGTAGCACTTGGCAAGCACATCCTTGCGCAGCGCGCGAATGTTCTCGCGGGCGATGATGCGCGAGCCGATCGCGGCCTGAATCGGAATCTCGAACTGCTGGCGGGGAATCAGCTCGCGCAGCTTCTTCGTCATCATCACGCCATAGCTGTAGGCCTTGTCCTTATGCACGATGGCGCTGAAGGCGTCGACCTTTTCGCCTTGGATCAGAATATCGACCTTCACCAGGTCGGCGGACTGCTCGCCGTCCTCATGGTAGTCGAGCGACGCATAGCCCTTCGTACGGCTCTTCAATTGGTCGAAGAAATCGAAGACGATCTCGGCGAGCGGAATGCGGTAGTGCATTTCGACACGGTCGGTGGAAATGTATTCCATCGTGCCCATGATGCCGCGGTGATCCTGGCACAGGTCCATCACCGCGCCGATGAACTCCTTCGGCGTGATGATGTCGGCGGCGACCATCGGCTCGATGATCTTCTTGATCTTGCCGTCCGGGAATTCGCTCGGATTCGTGACGCGGTGCACGGAACCGTCCTCGGCGGTGACCGTGTACGGCACGTTCGGCGCGGTGGAGATCAGGTCAAGATTGAATTCGCGGCTCAGGCGCTCGGAAACGATCTCCATGTGCAGCAGGCCGAGGAAGCCGCAGCGGAAGCCGAAGCCCAACGCGACCGACGTCTCCGGCTCGTAGATCAGCGCGGCATCGTTGAGCTTAAGCTTGTCAAGCGCTTCACGTAATTCCGGATACTGCGCGTTGTCGATCGGGAACAGACCGGAATACACCATCGGCTGCGGGTCGCGATAGCCGGCAAGCGGCTCGGTCGCGCCGTCCTTCGCCGAGGTGATCGTGTCGCCGACCTTCGACTGGCTCACATCCTTCGCGCCGGTGATCACATAGCCGACCTCGCCCGCGCCCAGCGCCTTCGTCGGCGTCATATCCGGGCTGATGACACCGATCTCGATCGGATCATGCGTCATGTCGATGCCCATCATGTGCAGCTTCTCGCGGGACTTCAGCTCACCGTCGACCATACGGATATAGGTGACGATGCCGCGGTAGGAGTCGTAGACCGAATCGAAGATCAAGGCGCGCGCCGGAGCGCCCGGATCGCCCGTCGGCGCGGGCACGTCCATGACGATGCGGTCGAGCAGTTCCGCAACGCCTTCGCCGGTCTTGCCGGAAACGCGCAGCACGTCGGACGGGTCGCAGCCGATCAGGCCGGCGATCTCCTCGGCATGCTTGTCCGGTTCCGCGCTCGGCAGGTCGATCTTGTTGAGCACCGGAATGATCGCCAGATCATGGTCGATGGCCATATACAGGTTGCTCAGCGTCTGCGCTTCGATGCCTTGCGTCGCATCGACCAGCAGCACCGCGCCTTCGCATGCCGCCAATGCGCGGGAAACCTCATAGGTGAAGTCGACGTGGCCCGGGGTGTCGATCATGCCCAGCGTGTATTCGGTGCCGTCGAACGTCCACGGCACGCGCACGGCCTGCGATTTGATGGTGATGCCGCGCTCCTGCTCGATATCCATACGGTCAAGGAAACGGTCATGCATCTCACGTTCCGGCACAATGCCCGACAACTGCAGAATACGGTCCGCCACGGTGGATTTACCATGATCGATATGCGCGATAATGCAGAAATTGCGGATCAGCGACTGATCGGTGTATCCGGGCTGATTATGCTGCTGGCCCACGCCATCCTCCTCATATATACTGCGTAACGGAATGATTTTAGCCGCAGCCGTGGGCATCCGCGTGGCGACACTCCTGAAGTCGCTGTAGTTTATCCGCGTACCGTGTTATCATATTCGCTTGTATGTCCTTATATGTAAACGTCGTTTGGAGAAATAGTGGCAAACATTAAGTCGCAGAAGAAGCGCGTCCTCACCAACGAGAAGGCGCACAAGCGCAACGTTATGGTGAAGTCCGCCCTGAAGACCGCGATCCGCGCCACCCGCGAGGCCATCGCCTCCGGTGACAAGGCCGCCGCCGAAGCCGCCTTCCAGGTTGCTTCCAAGAAGCTCGACAAGGCTGCGGGCCGTGGCGTGATCCACAAGAACCAGGCCGCCAACCGCAAGTCCGGTCTGGCTGTGAAGATCAACGCCATGTGATCTGACTGAATAAGTCGCTTCTATGATTTGTCTCCGCAGATCCTCTCGGATCTGCGGGGACAAATTTGTTTGCGGCGATGATGCCGCGTTGTTTGGGCGAGCAGCGTCACACCAGATACTGCTTCTTCCACTCCTGCTCGTACTCGTAGGCGGTTTCGGACAAGTCCTCGTAAGAAAAATCCGTATGCATGTCGCCGGTATCGTCGACCACCATCGTCATCGTCGTCCACTCGCCTCCGGGCGCATCCTTTCGTGCCGGCGCGACGAATTCATTGATGCGATTGAAGGATGCAAGCAATTCAGTATCGGACACGCCGGCAAGATCGTAACATTTGCGATACACGTCTGCCTGCTTGACGAAGAAGGCGATGGTATACGAGGCCTCCCCATATTCAAGGTAGACGACCAGTTTTTGCCAATCCTGCGGCAGATACTGTGCCAATTCGTCAAGAATGCGTTGGTAGATTGTTTCGTCCATCATGGCTGCTTCCTCTCATTCGAGAACGTAGTTATAGTTTTTTCACCGTCGATAGAATATGTGGCCGTGAAGCTGGTAGGACGTTTGGAATCATCCGTATATACCGGCTCCACTTTCAGATATACTTCCTTGCCAGCCTGAAGCGCTCCGACAAGTTTGTTTTCCATTTTCTTGTAGTCGCTGAGATTCAGGTCTTTATTCATCGGCACAAGATTCTCTATGCCATCGCTGCCTCCGAACAGGCGTCCGAATATATGACCGCGTTGATCATCTGGCAAATCCGAACCATTTGCCACTGCTTCCATATCATCCATATTACGATTTTTGAGTCTCTCCGGTAATCTGAGTTTTCCGAACACGGTTTTTGTTCGGCCTAACTCATCCGTTTCGTAGTTGTACCCATTACGGGTGAACTCCGCATTCGGCTTGAGCTGGTTGCCGATGCGATACACCTCGCCATTGTCGTCGGTATAGACCTTTCCCTTGGTCATACGCTCCGCCTCGGCCGCATCATGCGGAACCGAGGATTCGACATTGGCTACGGCTTGTTCGACGCCTGCATTTTGCTCCGGTTTTTTGACATCCAGCCGCTCCGACTGCCGATTGGATTCTTCGGCGTCAGAAGCATGATGTATTTCGCTCATACTGCTGCTTCTCCTTTCATGCGATGTGGCTTCGGAAATCCATGAAGCGTTGCAGATACTCTCCGTATAGGGCATCTCGCCACACCTGTTCGCGCGTCATCAATTCGATGATGCGGTCGACTTGTTCGCGGGAGAAATCGTCGAGAGACGGTTTGATCTCCTCAAGCAGATGATTTTCCCATTCCTCCGGCTGCGTATATCGGCTGGTCTTCTGGTAAATCGGCGCCATATCGAGGAATTCGTATGCAAGCCGCCCGAAAGTCGAAGAAAGTTCCTCGAAATTCCGAGCATCGGCATTCAGATAATCCATGAATCCGATTTTGACTTTGGTACCCAATCGTGAGGCGAGAACATCCTCTTTCATGCGCAGCAGATCATTGCGATCATCCATGCCGAACAGCAGTTTGCTCATCAGCGAATACAGCAAAGCGTCCTTCAAGGCTTTGTCTTGATTATTGGAAGACGGCGATGAAGAAGGTGTCGGCGTGTACGCCTCTCCCCCATCATGCCGATCGATTTTGCATAATACCGGCTCGACCCATTCGTTCTGATATATGGCGGCCACGCCTCTCGGCAATTTCGCCAGCTGAATTATCTGGTCCTCGGTGAGATTCGCCGCTTCGCCGACCAGTTTTCGATCGGAGAAATCCGGCAACCGCATGATGATCTTCGTGTTGGTGTTGCGAATGACCGAAGCGTCGAGCAGACCGGGCGCCTGATCGGCGATGATGAAACCTTCGCCGTATGTGCGCATTTCCGCAATGGCATTGGACAACATCTCCACGCTTGCGCCACGCAGGTCGCCGCCATCGGCGGAAGCGGAAGGCGAGGTTCTGCGCAGCAGATTATGCGCTTCTTCCAGAACGGTCAGATGGCGAAGCGGCGTGTTCATGCCGACGTGTTCGGACATGCGGTGCTCCTGCAATTGCAGTACCAGTATGCCCATGATCAGCGATTTCGTCTCATTGGAACCGACCCTGCTCAGATCGACGATCGCATTATGATTGAACAGCTGTTCGACGTCAAGCTGTTCACTGGTGAAGATCAAACCGTTGATGCCATTGCATAGCGATTGCAGACGGGTGAGCAGCGACCCCTTGTAGGCGCCCTTGTTGTCGCTGTCATATTCGCTGTCGTCGATTATGCTGCGCACACATTGTGCGACGTCATCGAATGTCGGATATAGACGTTCGCCATACGAATTGGTGGAATTCATCAGATTCCACCCGCACTCCTCGTAGGCGCGCTCCACAGCCTGTTTCAATACCGCAGGCATGGCGGCATACATCGGCCAACAAACGTTGAAGATTTCAATCAGACGGTCCAGATGTTCCAGAATATGGATATCCGAGGGGAACGAGAACGGGTTGAGATGCAACAGCGGCCCCATCGCAGGATTCGTGCCATAGACATTCACATCCGGATCCATGCCGAATACCTGTTTGTACTCGCCTTTCGCCGGTTCAATGACCAGAAAAGAGACGTGATGCTGCCGGGCTTCCTCAAGAATCGTATATACGGTGTTGCTTTTGCCTGATCCCGTGCTGCCGGTGATGAACGTGTGCGCGGACAATGACGCTGTATCCAGCTGCACCGGAGTCGGCTCCATACGGTTCATATGGAAGATGTGACCTATGCCCAGACGGTCGTGTTTGGAGGCGAATGCGTCATCGTAGGTGGAGATGCTGCGCCCGAATCCGGCGCATTCGAGAACGGGTAGGCCCGGAACGGAATGTTTCGGAAAATTCAGCGAATAGGCCAGCTCTTTGCCCGTCAGCATCGCAGTTGCGGTTGCGCTCGCCGGGTAGGCTGCGAAATCCGAGACTTCGCCGTCCTCCCCCTGTTCGAGGATGTCCGGCCTGAGACCAAACAGCGGGTGGCGAAGATCACGCAGATACGAGTAGATGGTCTGCGCACCGTCATCCTGTTCGGGCATGTCGCCACGCCACACGTTGACCGCGGAAGCCGACATGAACGATCCGTCGCCTTGCGTCAGCGCCAGATAGAAATGGGCGACGTTATTGGCGATGTTCTGGTCTTCGCTTAGCACGTACGCCGCAAAATCCCACATGCCCAGCGCCGAGCCGAAATCCATGCGCTTCATCTGGGATTCCAACAATTGGAGGGCATGTTTGATGCTGTAATTCGTGAAATTCTGGCTGATGCTTTCGCTTTTGCCGATGGTCGCCGTCACATTCGAAGTGCGCGCGAAGCCGAGACCGAAGTTCGCTCCGACATTCAAAGCCTTGGATGCCGCATTGGTGATCGTGTTCGCGGCGTTCACGGCGAGTCCCAACGTATTGTTGATGGAATGCGCCACATTGTTGGTGACGGCATGGGCAAGGGAACTCCCCTGCGCATGGCTTATGGAGTCGGAAACCGTTTGCGTGAGGCTTTCCCCGACCGTTGCGGTATCGGTGTAGCTTCCTCCGATTCCGATGCTGCCGATAGAATTCCCACCACCACTAAGAGACGCATTCGCGTTCACGCCCACGGCCGTGCTATCCGACTGCGAACGCCCGATGCTGCTGCCCGTACTTTGCCCGGTCGTGTCGGTGTATTGCGTGCCTGCCGTATCGGAGGTACCGGCGCCTTCCGTATATCCCTGCGATGTTCCCGATGACTGTGTCGTGCCGGTGCTGCTGCCGGTGCCCTGCGAACTGCTTTGCTGGGTTCCTGCGCTGACACCGACGTTCACGCTGACAGTGGCCGACGATCCGATGGAATTGCTCTCATTGCAGGTGAACTGCGTACTCCATGATTCATACGGTTTCAGTGCAGAATACAAGCCTTCCAAAACGGTTTTCCGCTCTTTGACATCCGCTATCGGCGTCGCCAACAGAATAAGCGTATAGTCCTGCTCCGCGGTATCGGGTACGATACCGTCCAATAGTTTTTCTATGGTCTGGCTGACGAATTTCTCCGATTTTTCCGTGGGGACATTCGATACGGCTGCCACGGAATATGCGACGTCATCATCAAGACACGGCAATTTTCCCGACTGCTCGGAATCGGCCCACTGCGCTCCGGGGAAATTGCCCGCAAGAGCTCCGGCAAGCAGGTGCCTATACCTGCGCACGTCGACATTGTTGTCGGCATTCCATGTATTGACGACGGCAAGATAAGCCTGTGTCGCATCGTGGGTGCGGTGGAACACCAACGCGATGTTGCAATGTTCGCCCGACAGTACTTCATACACGTTGACGAGCTTTTCCAGACTGTTCTCGTTCTTGTCCGTCACCCATGAGGTGATGTTGAAGAAACGAATATTGCGTTCGCGGTCAAACGGTTGCTCGTCACGTACCGGAACGTAAAGCTCGTGCAACTGTTCGAGATATGCATGGAATATTTCGATGCCGCTTGCCGACAGCAGCCGTTTGGTCAGCTTCTGGGCGGTCGGATCCATGGGATCCGGCTTGAGCTGCAGATATTCCTCGCGTTTCCGTTCAACGTCGCGCAATTGCTCCGGGCTCAACGACGCGGCTCGCGCCACGGTGTCGGCCGCTTTTGCTCCGACATGCGATATCATCTTGCCGATTCCCATGATTCTCTCCTGCGTCCATACCTATGTCAGCAACGATGCCGGTAATCTCAGCGGTCTGCCCAGGCCATCAGTTCGGCGATATGCCGTCTCTCATCGTTGATCTGCTGCCATTTGCCTTCCAGCTCGGCGATTCGCTTTTCCAAATCGCCGATGGCCTGGTTCTGGCTGCGAAGACGAGGATTGTACTCTTCTATATTGGCGGTGATATCGTCCAGCAACCCCTGAGACCAATGATGGAAACCAGCGGTATGCTCTCCGCTCAGATCGGTTTGCACCTGCTTTAGCCAACGTTGAAGTTCGTTGTTGTATATTTGGACGATCCGTCGTATATCCAAACCGTCGCTGAAGAACTTCTGCAACTTGTACCTGTTGAAGATCTGGCTGAGATTGTCGCTGAAATCCATCGCCCGATGCCGAAGAATGATTTCGTTGATTTCCATGCGTTTTTCTTCGGTCAGCTTTTCGGAGTCCATGACGATCGCGGACAATGCAGCACGCAGCTGAGCGGTACGATCATTCCAGAATTCCTGGGATTTCTGGTCGAGCGATTGGCTCACGTGATCTCTGGCGTCAGCGAATTGCGATCGCACTTGCGCCAATAAATCGTCGGAAGCTTCACGGTCGACGATTTTCTGAGTATTCTTCAGTTCACTGAAATTCCTGATAACGTTGTGCGCGTCGGCGGCGAGATCCGACCCCATACGTTTCACCGCGTCAAACAATTGATTATTGGCCGCATCCGCAAAATTGCCGGCCAAATTGTCTTTCAAGGCCTTGCAAGCATCGTCGACCTGCCTTTTCCGGTCTTCGACATGATGCTCGCTCGTCTGCAGTTCGAGGAACCGCTTCTCCGCTTCTTTCAGCCTGTTCTCGCTCGTTTTTAGGATTTCTTCCACTTCGGAAGCATGCCGGGTCATCTCATCCGGATATTCGGCATTGAAATTGTTCTCCAATTCATCACGACGCTGCTCCAACTGCTCAATCAGCATCCTCTTATCGCGTTCCATGTTCGCACGCACCGCATCACGTGTTTCCGCCTGCTGATTTTTCGCGTCTTCAATGGCCTGCTTGGTCGTTTCAATGGCCTTGTTCAAGAACAGTTCCGACTGTCGGCACTTATTGTATGGCGCATACTTGTCGGCGAACGTGACGATGGCCTGCTCCACCGAATACAGGCCGCTATTGGCATACAGCAGGTTGCTTTGCGCCTCAGCGGACTTCACGTATTCCCGGCGAATCTGCTCGGGAAGAATATCGTAATGATAGAGCTGCTTGTAAAAACGCGATTCGGGATTGGTGTATTTGTTCTGTTGATCCTCGTAGATTTCCGCACTGTGCTTGTCGATGAAATCGCCGCCGTTCTTTGCGCCCAAGCCCATCACCGACGACAGGAAGTACACGCCGCCGGAATACAGCTTGCGTGGAATGGCCAGATTCAGGATGCGCTTGCGTCCCTCATCCGTTTTTCCATCGGCGTTTAACGCCGCGGCGTCGGCTTTGTTCACGATAATCATCGTGAAACGGTTGTCCAATTCCTTCAGCCCGTGAATCTCCTGATACAGCCTGTCATTATCGGTGCTGTCCAACGTATCGTATTCGCAGACGAAAATCGGCAGGCCGTTCGACAGATTCCGCATGGCGTCCTGCAGCACCTGATAATGCTTCTCATTGGACGCGGAATTCGAGCCCGGCGTGTCGAAGATAACGAATTGACGCAACGACATCTCCGCATAATTGTCGCGAACGAACGGCGTTTCAATGCTGATCAGATCGGAAATGGAATCATCCGCCGTCGCATTCGCTTCCTGATTGACAAACGTCAGAATCGTATGAAGCTTATGCCTGATCGGCGTTTCATTCAGGCTTTCGCACAGGTCGCGAAGTTTGTCGAGGAAATCACATGAACTGGATTCCGTTCTGACATTGCAGGTGACGTCGGTGAATTCCAAACGAACGCCGGTGCTGTTGTACTGGAACGAAATCAATGCACGATCGCTTTGCAGCGATTGCGAAATCCTATACACTTTCGCAGTGGTCGGCTCATCGCTGCTCGGCAACAGCTCATAGCCGATCAAAGCATTGATGAATGTGGATTTGCCCGAACTGTAGTTTCCGATCACGCAAACCGGTATCGTCTCATTGGACGCCTCGGAGAACTTCCTCAGATCCTGTTGTATGTCGCCTTTCTGAAAACTGCTGTCAGTGAATACCAGCTCGAGTCTTCTGAACGTTTCGATGACGTCGGGCAGAATATCGCGGGCATTCTCCAATACTCGCGACGAGCGTTCCGCTTTGACCTGCCCCGCATAATCCTCGCTGTTGCAGATCGCTGCGAGTTCGCGGAATTCATCATCCGTGCCTTCGAATACCACGTCGACGGCTTGCTGCCCGTCCCCATATTCGTCCAGGATGATGTCGACGATCTGCTTCGCCTTGAATGGGAAAAATCCGCTTCTGAATTCGTCGCGCAGCAGTTTGCTGCCGGCATTGTTCTGGACATTGATGTCCGACCACTCTCCGGTGGACGCATTCCCGCTTTGGAATGTGGTCTGCTGTCGGTAAGCGTCGCTGATTATCTTGACCGCGGTCATTATCGTTCTCTCCCATATGTCTGACGGCAGCATTAATCCTATCATCACGAATATGCGGTTCCAGGTATGCGGGATAGGGTATTTCTGTCTTTTCTTCCGGATTATTCTTCTTTGATCACGGACGAGACCGTCTCGGCTTCCCTTTCCTTGCCGGCACCGGTTATGCGCAGATTCGTATCGGAACGCTTCAGATACGGCAGGTCGCTCGGCAGATATGTGTGATGACGCTCCATCGCGCCCGGCAGCATGATGTTGAATTTGACGGATAGAAGTCGCATCGCGACGACGATTGCGACGATGGCGATATCGAGCGCCATTTCCATTTCGAAATGGATATAGCCGGCGTTCATGCCCTTGCATACGAGCACCGTCAGCACGGACCCCACTGCGGAAGGAACCGCATACCAGTGCTTGTCACGAATCACCATCGGCACTTCGTTGATCAGCATGTCGCGGATCAGGCCGCCGCCGAGCGCGGTGAACATGCCCATGAACGCGGCCGTCATGCCGGATGTGCCCATCATCATGGCCTTCGTCGTGCCGTTGACTGCGAACATGGCCACGGCCAGCGCGTCGATCGTCAGCATCGACCATTTGAGCTTGTCCACTTCCGGATGGATGACGGCGATGAGCAGGCCGGAGACCAACGCCGTAAGGACGAATCCTTTATCGGCGATGCCGACGGGAGGCAACGCGCCCAACATCACGTCACGGATGATGCCGCCGCCCAATGCGGTCAGCCATGCGGTGATCAGCATGGCGAACACGTCATAATTCTTCTTGACCGCGGACAGGCCGCCCATCAGGCCGCTGCAGAACACGGCCACGTATTCGACGCCCATGAGAAACGCATTGCTTTCCAAAGCCAATTCCATGAGCCGTTCTTCCTCCTCGTTGTACCGTGTCTTTCGTTGACATGTCTGCGCCTATTGCATTATCGCTGCATCAGCCAATGAAAGAGCTTACAACGATATGACTCATGTCAACGCCGAATTTCGCGGTATGCCGGTTTTGAATGAACACTGCGATTTCTTGAGAAGGATGCCAAGTATCTGACATCTGACGTACTACGTCGTTTTTTCAGACTGTGGCAGCGAGATGGCAGGAGAATCACTTCAGACGTAATGGTCGCGAACGGACAGAATCAGTAATTCGTTGTCTGTCACCGTATAGATCAAACGATTTGCGGAGTCAATCCTCCTTGACCAGGCTCCACTAAAATCCCATCGCAAAGGTTCAGGCTTACGATGCCTCTCGGGATCATAGGCCAAAAGTGTGTCTGGTTGTATGCCCTTAACCTATCACGGCCGCTGCCGTATTGTTTCATGCTGCCGAGTTTCGCATCCATTTATGAGGTCTGGGACGGAGTCGCACCTCATGATTGGTTGGAACAGGCCCTCTTTCGCGACCATTCGTGAGGTGCACCCTCGTCATGGACCTCCGGATTGGACGCTTTGAATCGGGAGCCGCTGATAACGGCCCGACATGCCGTGCGGCAATAAGCGTCATGGCGGGATATGGGTCAGCCTAGAAGGCGAATCATATGTCAGGCCGCTGAGACCGCATTTCTCATCACTCTGCTTGGGTGGGATCCGTTCGGTTCCACTCCTCCAGCCAGCCGATTACCGTCATGTCGGCACGCATGTACCACGCCCCCAACAGCTGGTTGAACCGGGTGCGATCAGGTTCTTCGACGGGTACACTCAGCATGAACCGCGACCGTTCACGGATGAGAAGACCGTTGGCCGCCAGCAATGCGGTTCTTTTATTTCCATCGCCGAACGGCTGGGCTTTCGCCATGCGCGCGAACAGGAGGCTCGCCTTTGATAGAGGGGACCGTTTTCATTTGCAGCTTCGGCCAGCCACATCTTCAATATCTTCGGATCAGGGACGGGCGGAACATATATGCCTTCGGGCGCGCTCGCTTGTACATTCTTTGTCGTACGAATCAGACCGGGTTCTATGGCGGCAGTGCGGGTCATCATGCCGTTGATACTAGTGAACCATGCTAAATCGAACGGGCGGGTGGCGTAATCATAGCCGATGACATATTGGGAGGCGTCCCGTAAGTCGCAGAGCAGGGCGTAGTCGCTACGCGAGCCAAGGACGCGGGGATTGCCGGTGCGGAGAAAAACTTCGATGGCGAGACGGGTCGAATTCAATCCGTCAAAGGTGACGCCCATTCGGTACAGGAGACGCGCCAGTCCCTTGACCGTCTTGATGCCGGCTGATTCGACGGATCTAATCAAATCATTGTTTTCGTCTGACATATTCGTGAGACGGTTGCCGTGAGATATTCCTTTTGTCCCTTTCGGCTGATTCGATATCACGATCTCCTCTTTCCGCATGTTTTCCTCTCCGATTCTACGGCCGATACAAGATTGCTGGTTGAATTATGCTGGATCCACGGAAACGGTGGAATAAAAAGACGTATATGCAACCCGTCTTTTCAGTGCGGAATATCAGCAGACTTTTCCATTACTTTTATGTTGGATGATTACTATTTGCAAAGATGTTGTTACTTAAAAAGTCGTTTTTTCTTTTGTTTCCTCGGTAAAATCTATCCACGTAAATTCCAACTTTGTGATACCCCTTTTGTTCGTAATAATGATTCAATTTTTCATTATCAACGGAACAGTCCAATCTTGTACATTGTTTTTCATTTTGCAAAGCCATCTTCTCGATGTAATTCAGCAGAACCCCGCCGGCTCCCCTAACTGTCGTATCCGTTACCAGATTATGGATATAGTAGGCCGGAATCATATCAGTTGAGAATTGGCATCTACCTCTCTTGATAGCCTTGACAGGCTATCAAGAGAGGCCATTTTCTGCGGTTTGCGAGTCTTTTTACAGGTAAAACGGGACGGGAAACCCGCCCCTGCAGCAAACTGTTTTGCAATCGGAACGGCTATCATGTCCGTTCTTATTGAGAATTAGCGAAGATGTTATAACGCTATACATTTCGAGACATGCCGCAGAAGAATGTTTTAGCTGCTTATTTTCTTGTGTTCATAACTAATTCGCCCGGGCGAATCCTCGAATGGAAAAGGTCTTTGCAATTATTGATTGTAAAAACCTTAGATAATTCAGACTATCTAACTGAAACGAGCGTCAGCAGACCTTCCACGCTTATAATGCGCCCCCTTCCCCGCATTTTCGGTCGCCGGCATGAGGTATGGAATCTTTGACAGCAAGCGGTGCAAGTATGGGGAAACGGCGGTATTCCGCCGAGGAACGGGACCGGCCGGACATGATGCGGCATACACGGGCATGACCCTTTGATGTCGAATGACTTCTCCTTTCCCCTTTGAATCGCCTTCGCTGTATTTTGTGGTATTCGAACATGTAATGTTCCCGAGCACGTCCTCGGGACGCATACAGGGAAAGCATGAACGAACAAAACATTACAGATATCATGGAAACAGCCAACAAGGATATTCTCGACGAGATCAGGCTCCTCACGCTCGTCCAAGCCTCACGAATAATCGGCGTATTGAAGGCACGCTTGCCGGCTGGGGATTCCAGCGAGTCAACCTCCCCTACGTCCGTGTCGGCCGCCATGTCAGATACAGGCTAAGCGATGTACGTGAATGGATACGACTGAAGACAACGCCAGCAGCGGGGATTGCCGGATGAATCAGAACATGGGAGCATATGGACTGTTTCGGGAAACCGATGGAGCAACCTGGCTTCCGAACGTCATTTCATCGGAGGATGGAAACGAGCGCGGACGGTTGTCTTCATACGCGTCGTTGGGAATCCGCCGATTTGGTCATGGTCTCCCGCGTATTGGCATGGGCGTGAGCGTTCCTTACTTCGATGATTCGAAGTAAGGAACGCTCAGATATCTTTGACATCTGACGATCTGAGCATCCGATTCTAGGCCTCGTCCTCTATTGGTTTGCAAAGCAGATGGGCGTACCTATCGGGGCCACGCCGGTGTATTTCACATGCTCCGGGCGAAACCGGCGTAGACAAACGGCTGTGGTTCTTCCCTGCCCGTCGGCTCGTCAGATCGCTTCTCACATATATATTTCCGCCCATCATCCGTTTTGCCTACACGCTATCCGATTCAGAAGGCGAAATGTCTTCATGCAACGGTTCCATGCGCGCATTCGTCTCATTGATTTCATGAAGCAGCACGTCACGGATTTCCGGCGGCAGACCTGAATACGCTTCATCCGCGCGATCCAATATGCGACCGGCGATACTGCGCGCCAAATATACGATACGTTCCTCATCCAACCCGTTCTCGCGAGCAAGACTCCCCCAATGTGAGGGCGTCACCTGCCGTGCTCCGGTCGCGCCGCCGATTCGCATAGGCAGTGCGCGACTCACCCATGGCCAGTATGTCGTCGTGACCACGTCATACATGGGTGTGAATCCGATATGCTCATTATCTAGGAACAGGGAGTAGTTCTTCGCGTGCGCATCCGTGTTCCCGACCGACACGTTCAGCGCCAGACGTTCCGCAAACTCGTATGACAAGCTATCCGTCGAATCGACGGAGTGAAGAAGTCGGAACACGTCACGAGCCTTCACACTGTACTTGTCCCGTCCCGATAACCCCAATGCCTGCATCAAATCCTCCGTATGAACGCGACGGATACGGCCGTCAGGCATTTTTCGTCGGTCGAAACGTTCCGTAATATATGCTTCCTGATCGCAAAATCGGATAAGTCCGGCCTCGGCGGTGGGAATCCCGCATAAGCGAGACAGTCGCATGGTAGCTGCCTCCACCAAGTCCGCATCACGAGTACCATGCAGCCGGTCGCCATGCTCGCCTTGGGCGGCAGGCTTGAGAATATGCGTACTGGGCATGGACATGTCCGATTCGGCCCAACGTGGTCCGATGCGTGTCATAGAGAACTTCGCCTGATTGCCGGCCAAGGAGAAGCGTGCCGCGCCGTCATACTCCCACCAGTCGGACGGATTGCGCCGTAGCTTGTCGATGCGACGGGCGATGTCCTGATCCGTCAGGAACCTGAATGGTTGCTCTTCGATTGCAGGCAAGGTGTCTGCTCGTGTGAACACGAGTCCGCCAGCTGTGTCGGTTTTGTCCAATAGGCTGAAAAGCGACAGGTCCTGCGCTTGAAGCGTGGCTTTCATGATTCGTCTCACCTGCGGATTATCCGGCAGCAGATTGTCAAGGAACAGTTCCGGCGCACGCCGCTTCCATGCGCCTTCGATTGGCAATGACAAACTGATCGGCGTGACGATGCCCGAATCATACATGAAGACAATGGTTCCATCATTGTCTTCGAAATGGCCAATGTGACGCTCTTCCCTCCAAACGTGCAGAATGTCGCTCATTGGAGTCTCACGTCCGCTGGTACTCGCGTCAGTTCATAGCCCAACGCTTCGCTGAATTGAAAGGCCTCCAGTGCAGTGTAGTCCCCGTCCGTCAGAAGCGTCTGTACGCGTTTTAATGGGAGACCGGTTTTTTGAGCCGCCTGTTCTATACTGAGCTGCTGCTCTTCGAGGATCGTCTGCCATTCTTGGCTTAACTCGTCACGAGTGGTGACATATATGGCGGGATATTTGATTCGCTGTCCGCGGGCGATTGCGTTGTTGACCCATTCAGTGTTCATCGTGTCGGGATGGAATTCAAGCTCCGTGCCTTCCCATGATGACCATTTGTTTTTCTCCATTGGAATCGAGCCTCCTCCCCCGATCTTTGGTTCACCGTCGATTCCTATGATAGGTGTACCCAATTAGGGCACGCTATAACGTGTTTACGTTGCGCAGAATCAGCCGAAGCATTTGCGCAGGCGTAGAAGCATGTAGCCGGTCTTCTTCGCCTGATGGCATGAATTAAAGGCCGTCCTCCTTCCCGGTTTTTAGAAAATGAGGACGGCCTTATTGTTTAATCTCAATCGGCCGATTCTACGGACTGGATGCTCCCGCCAAAGCCCGTCCGGTATTCCCATCCGCCGCTGGTGAACGTCGTCTCCTTTTCGCCGCGTCCCATGTTGCCGATCGTGTCGACGATCGGGGTGATTTTTTCATGCATCCGGTGAACGCGTCGCTTCGATGCCCTAGGCCTTTGCGATGTTCGTTTTCATTTCGAGATTGCGGATGGCGAGCGCGCTCATCCGCTCCACGTCAACGTTCAACGCCTGCTGGCAGCGGATCATGACGCTGATGGCCGCAGGATAGGGCTGATGTCGGTCTCCCGGCTGATAATCGCGCACATTTCCATGATCTTACGGTTGATGTCGTCCGGTATAGTTTCGGCTTTGGCCGGCAGTCCGGTCAGATTCTCAGCCAGCTGCTGATTACGTAAGTTGTGGTCGTATCTGCAGCCGAAGTTGTCGTTTTGGCTTGCGTCGAATTCGAATCGCATGGTTCCGCATCCTTTCCTGCCGCCGCGTCTTCGCGCCGAGGGAATGCGTCCCGCGCTTTTCTTGGATGAAGGTTCTTTGAAAAAAGAGTCACTCGTCTTCCAACAGTTCGCGCGGCAGGCTTGTATGCCCGTCGGGACCCGGCTCGTATTTGACTCGTTTCGGCCGACGTCGGCGGACAGTCTGCAGCGGCTTCGTCTCTTCCGTAGTAGTCGGCTGGCCTTGCAGGTCGAGTTGTATGGCTTGCGGGACATGCTCCAATACTTGTTCGACGGCGAGCCGGCGCATCCGTTCATGTCCGTCCGTCGTCCACCGTTCGACGCGGAGCCATATCCTGTATCGGTCATGCGGGTGGAGGCTGACGGTTCCGTCTTCGATCCGCCGTTGGCAGGCTTCGCCTTCGAGGACGACGTTACAAATGGTGTCCCCGTCATTGATGCGTCAGCGCATCGGCTTGGTGAACGTGAGCGCCTCCACGCGGACGGTCAGGGTCTCGCGTAGGGTTTCGACGGAGCGATGGGCGGAACCCGGCCGCAAGCAGACGTTGAAGAACGACGATCGGATCGGACGATACCGTGACGGTCAGAAACGTGTCGCCGACGTTTCGGATCCGCACATCATCCCGCACGCCCGCGTCTGCCTCCGCACGACGGATCATGGTCAGGACCGCGAACAGGGCCGGGTTGAACACGACGAATCACGCCTCATGATCATCCGCAGTGGGACCTTGGTATCGGATGGTGAAGTCGGCCATGATTTCCTCCCTCGTTCTTATAATATGAAAGCGGCAACAGGAATCCGTTGACTGATTGAATGCACAGCAACAATGCTGTGAAATCTCAATGACCGGAGAAGATGCGAATGATCAGTATATCGGCTGATCGATGCCATCCCTTTCCGCATGGGTTTTCCCATCCGAACGGATGACCGCATGATAATCCAGCCAATTGGTGAAACGATGCAGGTCATCCGTCTCGTAATAGTTCAGCAGTTCCGTACGGAATTCGACATCCATGCGTTGAGGCGGAAGTACGAACACTCCCCTTCCGCTGTGGATGAGCATATGGTTGGCGGCGAGGACCGCGGGCCTTTTATTTCGGTTGAAATCGGCCATTCGGATCATCAATATTTCCCAAACGATCTACTGGCATTCTTGAAGCTCCTTTGCCGTTAATGCGCCCGGTGCAAGCGCGACGCATTCGTATTCGAGTTTACTGTCATCCTCGGGAAGAATACCGTCGGCAGGCGGGGTGAACATGCCGGCATTTTCATGGACGAGGGCATGCGTGACGCTTACCACCGCCAAGGGAATGCTAACCTTCCATAAATATCGGAGCTTTCCCAACGGTCAATCATCGGGCATTTTTCGACAGCTGACCGTTTGACGTTCAGCATGTCTGCATACGCATTCAAGTCGTTTATGGTCAATGCATCGGTTCGGGTTTCCAGCATTCGCTTCCATGCTCGCCACATGCCATAGATGAGTACCGTTTCGTCAACGGGGCGCCCTGGTGTCGTTCATTTATAGTTGACGGCGTTATCGACAACTCCGAAAGGGATGTCGCTGCGTAGCAGTCGAAGGGTACGCCATATCTGGTCCGAAGCGTAGTTATAGGCGATAGACCATGACGGATTCAGCGAATCATATGTTCGTGGGTTCGTTCATGTCCTCCCCTGTCTCCGATTTGGAATTGCAAATCGCAAACATCTGAACTGCCTTTCATTTCTCGGACAACAGGAAATGAAAGGCAGTTCAGATTGAATTGCAGTGCCTCACCATTTTGCCAGCGGTCCACGTCATCTGCAGATTGCGCGTAAACGCCGTCAGAAAATGAGATGATGAAATCATACGAAAAAGGCGGGTATTTAGCCCGCCTTTTTCACACAGGATTACCTCAGCACACCTTCCACATCCAATTGTGCGGATCTTCGATCTCGCCAAGCTGGATGCCGAGCAGCTGGTCGCGCAGGGCAAGGGTGAATTCGCCGGAGCCGCCGTCGGCGACGGTCACGTCGAACTTGTCGGACTTGAAGCGGCCGATCGGCGTGATGATGGCGGCGGTGCCGCAGGCGAACACTTCGGTGACTTCGCCGGACTTGATGTCTTCCAGCAGCTGGTCCAGAGCGATCATCGTCTCGACGACGTCACGGCCGTCGTCCTGGATGAGCTGGATCAGGGAGCGGCGGGTCACGCCCGGCAGAATGTTGCCGGTCAGCGACGGGGTCTCCACATGGCCGTCCTTATGCACGACCATCATGTTCATGCCGCCGAGCTCTTCCAGATAGGTCTTGGTGGCGGCATCCACGAAGCACACCTGCTCGCAGCCGTTCTCAATGCCCTTGTACTCGCCGAGCAGGGAAGCCGCATAGTTGCCGCCGCACTTGGCGAAGCCGGTGCCGCCAGGGCCGGTGCGGAACCACTTGTCTTCGACCCAGATGCTCACCGGCTTCACGCCGCCCGGGAAGTACGGACCGGACGGGGAGGCGATCACGCAGTATTCGACTTCCTGCGGGGCACGCACACCCAGGAACGGTTCGGAAGCGAACATGAACGGACGCATATACAGCGTGTATTCGCGACGGGACGGAACCCAGTTCACATCACGCTTGACCAACGCGGCCACGGAGCCGATGAAATCGTCGATCGGCAGTTCCGGCAGGTACAGGCGCTTGGCAGAGTTCTGGAAACGTTCGGCGTTCGCATCCGGGCGGAACAGCCAGGTGGAGCCGTCGGCGTGACGGTAGGCCTTCAGGCCTTCGAAGCATTCCTGCGCATAGTGCAGCACGGATGCGCCCGGATCCATCTTGAGCGGCGCATACGGTTCGATGCGGCGGTCGGTCCAGCCTTCGCCCTTCGTCCAGGTGATGTGCGCCATGTTGTCGGAGAACAGCTGGCCGAAGGCCGGCTTGTCGATGAGTTCGGCACGCTTGGCGTCGGATGCCGGATTGTCGTTCGGCAGCACGGTGAACTTTGCGGCGAGCTTGTCCAGTTCAGCCGGATCGTGATGATTCTGCTCAGTCATTGTCACTTCTTCTTATTGCTTCCGCCGCCCATGCGGCGGCGTATACGTTCTTATTATTCTTGTCCGCGCTTGTGGCGCAGGTTCCGGTTGATACTCTCTCACAGGTGCGCGGCAAGGTGGGCGTAAGCGTTCATAATATGAAAAATCCGGGCCTGCATGCGGCATAACACGCGCATGCAGGCCCGAATCATCTACAGCTGAAATGCTTGATAGGGCGGGAACGCCTTACAATCAGGCTTCCGCCGGAGCTTCGGCTTCCTCAGCCGGAGCGGCGTCGCTCGGAACGGTGACGCTCACGACGGACTCTTCCGCATCGGCGACGTCGAGCTCGACGCCTTCCGGCAGGACGACGTCCTTGGCGAAGACCTTGTCGCCGTCCATCAGGCCGTCGACGTTGACCACGATGCGCTCCGGCAGGTTGGCGACGTCGGCGCGGACCTTGAGCTCCTGGATGTCGACGAACGCGACGGCGGCGCCCTTCGGGGTGCCTTCGACGAACACCGGGACCTCGACGTCGATCTTTTCGCCGGCCTTGACCTCGTAGAAGTCGACGTGCTCGACGATGCGCTTCACGGGGTTGCGCTGAACGTCCTTGACGACGGCCATCTTGGATTCCTCGCCGTACTTGATGGTGAACAGCGCGTTGGTGTGGCGCAGGGACAGGGTGGTTTCCTTCATCGGCAGCTGCACGAACACCGGGGCTTCGCCGCCGGCGTAGATGGTGGCCGGAATCAGGTTGGCGACGCGCATGCGGCGGGCAGCGCCCTTGCCGAACTCGGTGCGAACGGCGCCTTCGAGGGTGATGGTGGTAGCCATAATGGTCTCCTTTACTGGTTGGTCTATTTCATTCGGCGCATCAACGAGCCGTGAACACCCGCAAAGGAGTGGAGCACACGCCGAGTCGATAACGGAAGCCGCCATATGAGTTCGCGTTGCGGTCGCAATGCGTCGCCATAGCGTTTCCCTCGCCAAAGCAGTCGTCCTATGACGTCGCCGCGCAAGCAGCGACCGTCTTTTAGACAACGGTCATCTATTATAATCGCGGGCCGGACAATCGCAGCACTGTCGTCATACGCCGCATATATCGGCAAAGATCAGCGAATGCGGCAATCAACATATCTATCGATATGACATATTGCGCGTCACCATTGCGGGCGTCGCCTCACGCGACGCCGATTCCCCTGCGTTTCCTCCCGGCCGGCGGCCTCATCAAACCTTACAATGAAAAAGGATTCGCGAATGCATGAATCCTTAAATCGTTACCAGAAGGGGCAGCAATGACGCGTTCCACTTCAGCCGTCACTCAGTCAGGCAATATGCGTTCCGGCAATACCCGCACGGCGATCATTCGCGGCGTTGCAGCCGGCGCAGGCGTCGCAGCGGTCGCTTGCGCCGGCGCGCTGTACGCGGCCGCCGACGGGCTGTTCCGCCGTATCGTGGATCTGCGTTCCACAACGCAGGCGCCGATTCACACCAGCGAACCGATCGATGCCGCCAACGGGGAGGCCGATTCCTGGTTCGCGCAGGCGCGTCAGCCGGTGGCGCTGACCAGTTGGGACGGGCTTCGCCTGCACGCGTGGCTGTTCGACCCCGACTGCGTCCGGAACAATACGCATCGTTACGCGATCTGCATGCATGGCCGGGGCGACGAGCCGCACAGCATGGCGCCTTGGGCGTACCATTACGCAAAGCTCGGCTTCACCGTGCTTGTACCCGCGCAGCGCGCGCATGAATTAAGCGAAGGCCGCTACACCGGTTTGGGATATCTGGAATACGGCGACCTGATGCAGTGGATCGAGCTGATCGTCGAATCCGATAAGGATGCGCGGATTCTGCTGCATGGCAATGCGATGGGCGGCACCGCCGTAATGATGGCCGCCGGCAGCCCGCAGCTGCCGCGCAACGTGATCGCCGCGATCGAGGACAGCGGATATTGCGATGCACGCGCCCAGTTGGTTCACGTCCTGCGGCGCACGGCGCATATGCCGCAACCTGTCGCGGCAGCCTGCGTCGGCCTGGCCGGCCTGCTGTGCAGGAAACGCGCAGGCTACGATTTTCGGCAGGCGACATGCGCCGAAGCGCTGCATCACACCGTCATTCCGATGCTGTTCGTTCATGGCGGCGGCGACGCGTTCGTCTCCCCCGCCGAAATGCGGAGGAATCATGACAGGTGCTCTTCGCTCGATCGCGAAACGCTGCTGATTCCAGGCGCCGCGCATGCGCTGGGCGCCGTCGCCGCGCCAGACGTGTATTGGCGCAAGGTGACGCGTTTCATAGAACGCGCTTTCGATGATATTCGCTAGTGGATATTCGGCAGTGATCGATGATTCCGATCGATGCTTCCTGTTGATGACTGCTGATCGGAATAAAAAAACTTGTGGCCGCCTTCGTTCCGGAAGGCGGCCACAAGCCTTATATGCGCGTTATCGGCGATTTCGCGGGACCGTTACGCGATCAGCTCCTTGACGGCCGCGATGACGGCCTGCAGGCCGGCCTTCGCGTCGCCGAACAGCATCTGCGTGTTGTCCTTGAAATACAGCTCGTTTTCGATGCCGGCATAGCCCTTGCCGCGGCCGCGCTTCATCACGACCACGTTCTGCGCCATATCGACGTCGAGGATCGGCATGCCGGAGACCGGAGTGCCGGGGCGGCGCGCGGCCGGGTTGGTCACATCGTTGGCGCCGACGACGAGGGCGACGTTGGAGGACGGGAACTGCGGGTTGATGTCGTCCAGGTCGATGAGCTCCTCGTACGGCACGTTCGCTTCCGCGAGCAGCACGTTCATGTGGCCAGGCATACGGCCTGCGACCGGGTGGATGGCGTAGGAGACCTCGACGCCATGGCCCTTGAGCAGCTCGCCGAGGTCGGCGAGCTCGCGCTGAGCCTGAGCCTGAGCCAGACCGAAGCCCGGGACGAAGATGACCTTCTCCGCGTAGACGAGCTGCACGGCTACGTCGTCCGCGGTGGTTTCCTTCATCGTGCCTTCGGGGCCTTCGGCGTCGCCGGCAGCGGCGGAGCCGCCGCCGAAGCCGCCGGCGAGCACGCTCATCAGCGGGCGGTTCATGGCCTTGGACATGTCGATGGACAGGGTCACGCCGGCCGCGCCGACGAGAGCGCCGGCGACGATCAGGGCGATGTTGTTGATGGCCAGGCCGCTCATGGCGACTGCGGTGCCGGTGCAGGCGTTCAGCACGGAAATGACGACCGGCATGTCGGCGCCACCGATCGGGATGACGAAGACCAGGCCGTAGCACAACGCGAACACGGTGGTCAGGATGCTCCACAGCAGACGCTGCTGGGGCTGCACACACAGCATGATGAACGACAGCAGCGTCAGGGCGATGAAGACGATGTTCCACACGCCCTTGGCCGGCAGGGTCAGCTTGCGCAGGAACTTGACGCCCTGCAGCTTGCCGGCCGCGATCAGAGAGCCGGAGAAGGTGACCGAGCCGATGAGGATGCCCAAGCCGGCCGTGATCAGCACGACGATGGTCGGCAGCTCTTCGGAGGTCAGGATGTCGTTCAACGCGACCAGCGCGGCGGCGCCGCCGCCGACCGTGTTGAACACGGAAACCAGCTGCGGCATATCGGTCATCTTGACCTTCTTGGCGGAGACGACGCCTGCGACGGCGCCGATGGCGATGCCGACGACCAGCAGCACGACGGCCACGCCATGCTGGAATCCGTTGCCGATCTCACCGACGAACAGCACGATGAACGCCATGACGACGGCGATGATCATGCCGATCGCGGAAACCATGTTGCCCTTGCGGGCGGTCTTCGGAGAGTTCATCAGATGCAGGCCGATGACGAACAGCACTGCGGCGAACAGATAAACGAACCATTCAATGACGCCGAGCGGCGAGCCCAGCATTTCAGACAGCGTACCCATTACTTGGCTTCTCCGTCCTTCTTCTTCGACTTATCGGACTTGAACATCTCCAGCATGCGGTCGGTGACCACATAGCCGCCGACGACGTTCATCGTGCCCAGCACTGCGGCCAGGAAGATGAACACCCAAGCCAACGGAGAGGTGGCGTGGGCGGCGACGATGACGACGCCGACGATGACGATGCCGTGGATGGAGTTCGCGCCCGACATCAGCGGGGTGTGCAGGGTCGCCGGCACTTTGCCGATGACTTCGACGCCGATGAGCAGCGCCAGAACGAACAGGGTGATCGCTACGACAATATCCATGTTTTACTTCTCGCTTTCCTGCGGGGCTGCGGTTTCGACACGGCCGGCGACCACCAGCGCGTTGTCGAGTTCCTCGCTCAGATCCATACCGAGCTTGCCGTCCTTGACGAAGTGCGCGAGCACATCGGCCACGTTGCGGCTCAACAGGTTGGACGCGGTGGTGGACACGCCGCTGGCCAGATACGGCGCGCCGATGATGGTGACGCCGTTTTCGGTGACCTGCGTGCCGACTTCGGAGCCTTCGACGTTGCCGCCCAATTCGCTGGCCGCGCAGTCGACGATCACGGCGCCGCGATGCAGACCGTCCACGCCCGCCTTGGTCAGCAGAACCGGAGGCTTGCGTCCCGGGACCTTGGCGGTGGTGATGATGACGTCGAATTCGGCTGCCTTCTTGTCGACGGCGGCCTGCTGCTGGGCCTGCTCCTCGGTGGTCAGCGCGCGGGCATAGCCGCCTTCGCCCTGGCCTGCGGAGAAATCCAGACCAAGGTCGAGGAACTTGGCGCCAAGGGATTCGACTTCGCCGCGCGAGGCCGGGCGAACATCGTACGCGGTGACGACGGCGCCCAAACGACGGGCGGTGCCGATGGCCTGCAGGCCTGCGATGCCTGCGCCCAGGATCAGCACCTTCGCCGGACGAATCGTGCCGGCGGCGGTGGTCATCATCGGGAAGAACGAGCCGTATGCGTCGGCGGCGACGAGTGCGGCCTTGTAGCCCATGACGGAATTCTGAGAGGTCATCTCATCCATCGACTGCGCGGAGCTGAGCTGACGCGGCAGCTTTTCGATGGCGACGCCGACCAGTCCGGCGTTTTCCAATGCCGCGACGTAATCGGCATCGGTGAACGAGCCGAGCATGCCGACGATCCACGTTCCGCGCTTGATGCGGGAAAGCATGTCGAGGCTTGGACGGCTGATGAATCCGAGCGCGTCGGCGCGTGCAATCACTTCATCCGCGGAAACGACCTCAGCTCCGGCTTTGGCGTAATCGGCATCGACATAATGTGCTGCGGCGCCTGCGCCGCTTTCGATAAGGCAGGCGACCCCGGCCTTGCGCAGTCTCGTCACGATATCCGGCGTCAGCGCGACGCGGGACTCGTTCGCGCTCGTCTCATTCAAGACGCCGAAGACCACGGTGGCTTCTGGTATTTGAGCCATGTGAGCCCTTTCCTCTTCATTATTCTCAAAGGAATGTGTAATGGACGTCACATAGTTTAATGGACGATTTGACTAAACCGTGATTTTTGTTCCGTTGTACGGTACGCCCCCAACCGCCGTCCACCCGCTTTACCGGGCCGCGCGACGGCGCTTGGACGTGCGTCTGCCTACGGTAGCGTAAGGTGACGAACCGGACGGAAACGATTATCATTCAGTGTTTGAGAAAGAACGTTACGTGGTAAAGGGAGCTATTTTGTCTGTTATCACCTCATTGAACAAGCAGGCTGCGAATCTGGTGCAGAAGGCGCTGCGTCTGGGAGGTGACTTCGTCCATCCCGTCAGCGACGACTCCGGCAACACCCCCGATTATGTGGATCCGGGCGAATACGCCACTCCGAGCGGCAGCATCGAACTGCCGCACACCGACGAATGGGGTCCGGGCTTCCCCACCACGACGCTTATCGACCCTGAGACCGGTCTGCTGACCTCCTCCACCGCCGGCAATCCTGCGTTGGACGAAGGCACGTCGATCTACGACATCTACGCCGACCGCGCACGCCGCATGGGCGATGAGCCGTTGTACACGTATAAGAACGGCGACGACTGGGTCACCAAAACCGGCAACGAGGTACTCGCCGACATTCGCGCCGTGGCGAAGGGCCTGCTGCATTACGGTCTGAAGAAGGGCGACGGCGTCGCCTTCATGTGCAGGACCTCCTACCAGTGGGATGTCTTCGACGCCGCAGTGATGGCGTGCGGAGGCGTGCTGGCCACCATTTACGACACCGATTCCGCGGATCAGATCCGCAACATCGTCGACAATTCCGATTCCCGTCTGCTGGTCGTCGAAACACTCGACATGCGCAATGAAGCCGCCGATGCGGAGGCGCAGTGCCCGACGTTGGAACGTGTGATGTGTCTGGAGAACGGCGCGCTCGAGGAACTGATGGCATACGGCGCGTCCGTAAGCGATGAGGAGCTGGACGAACGGATCGATTCGGTGAAGAAGACCGACCTGTGCTCCATCGTGTACACGTCCGGTTCCACCGCAGCGCCGAAGGGCGTGGAAATGACGCACGAGCATTACTGCACCACCGCGCTGAACCTGCCGAGCTACATGCCGGAACTGCTGCACGACAGGAAGAACACCGTGCTGCTGTTCCTCCCCCAGGCCCATTCCTTCGCCCGAGCCATCAACTACATCGTGGTGGCCAGCGATCTGCATGTCTACATCGCGCAGGGCATCAAGACGCTGATCACCGATCTTCAGGTGGCCAAGCCGTCCGTGATGATCGTCGTCCCGCGTGTTCTGGAAAAGGTCTACAACGCCGCCTCGCAGAAGGCCGGCCATGGCGCCAAGGGCGTCGTCTTCGCCTCCGCCGTGGTCGCCGCGCAGAACTATATGAAGGAGTCCAGCGAAAAGGGCAAGCCGAGCCGTTTGACCAGCATGCGCCGTGCGGCCTTCGATCCGATCGTCTATTCGGCGTTACGCGAAGTGCTGGGCGGACGCGCCAAGTGGATCGTCGCCGGCGGCGCCCCTCTTGACCCGGAATTGCTGGCGTTCTTCCGTGGTGCGGGTGTGCCGGTCTATGAAGGCTATGGCCTGACCGAAACGACGGCTCCCTGCGCGTTCAGCGTGCTCGGCTCACCGTTCCATCAGGGCTCGGTCGGCATCGCGTTCCCGGGTTTCCAGCTGCGTATCGCCGAAGACGACGAGATCCAGGTCAAGGGCACGTCCGTGTTCCCGCGCTATCACAAGAATCCGGAAGCGACCGAGGATTCGTTCACCGAGGACGGCTGGTATGCGACGGGCGATCTGGGACGTCTCGACAATGACGGTTTCCTCTACATCACCGGCCGCAAGAAGGATCTGATCATCACCGCGGGCGGCAAGAACGTCGCTCCGGGTCCGATCGAAGAGGTCATCAAGCGTTGCGAATTCGTCTCCCAGGCTCTGGTGCTCGGCGACAAGCGTCCGTTTATTTCGGCGCTGATCACGCTTGACGAGGAGACCCTGCGCCCGTGGCTTGCCGCCAAGGGACTGGACGAGAACATGTCGCTGGAGGACGCCGCCGAAAACGCAGCCGTCCGCGGCGAAATCCAGAAGTGGGTCGACAAGGCGAACGAAGGCGTTTCCCGTGCGGAATCGGTTCGCAAGTTCATCGTGCTGCCGGAGGAGTTCTCTCAGGAGAACGGCCTGATGACCGCTTCGATGAAGGTCATCCGTCCGAAGGTCATCAAGCGTTATTCAACGCTGCTGAACACGAAGATGTACACCAAGCGCAAGTGATTTTCGGTTCCGTACCGGGATATAAGTGGAGGGCGTATGGAATTCCATGCGCCCTCCACTTATATCCCGTCGTATGCCGTTGATCGAAGACCGCCGCGACGGTCAGAAGCCGAGACGTTCCAGCTGCTTCGGATCGGACTGCCAACCCTTGGCGACCTTCACATGCAGGTCAAGCTTCGCCTTTTGGCCGATGATGCGATTGACCGGCGTGCGCAGCTTCTTCTTGACTCGCACAAGATGCTCCGCGTTCCTGCCGATGATGATCGGCTTCTGCGAATCACGCTCCACATAGATCGACACCATGACCATGGCCTTGCCGTCATAGCCGGCACCGGTCTCGTTATCCTGCGGATATTCGATGGAATCGACGACGACGGCCAACGAATGCGGCAGTTCGTCGTCAAGTTCCTCCAGGAACGCGCCACGGATCAGTTCGGCGATCGTATCCTCAGGGCGTTCCTCGGTGATCATTTCAGCCGGATACATCTGCGGGCCTTCAGGCATGTTGGCGATCAGCACGTTGCGCACTTCCTCCAGATTGTCATGCTTCAAGGCGCTTACCGGCACGATGTCGGCGAAATCGGCGAATTCATTGATTTCAATCAGCTTCGCAATCAGCTGTTCGCGGTCAAGTTCATCGATCTTCGTGACGATGGCGATCAGCGGCACCTTCCATGAGAGCGTGCCGTCCTCACGTTTCGTGGCGAATTCGGAACGCAGACGGCTCAGAATACGGCGGTCGCCGGGGCCGATCTCCTGATCGCCCGGCAGAAGGAACGCGACGGCATCCACTTCGGCCAACGATTCGTCCACGACGTCGTTAAGACGTTGCCCGAGCAGCGTGCGCGGACGGTGGATGCCAGGAGTGTCGACCAGCACGATCTGCGCGTTTTCAGTGGTCAGGATACCGCGGATGGCCTTGCGGGTCGTCTCCGGACGGGACGATGCGATGGCGATCTGCGTACCGATCAACGCGTTGGTCAACGTCGACTTGCCCACATTCGGACGGCCGACCACGGCCACGAATCCGGAACGATAAGCGCCTGGCTCCGTATTCGTGTTCGCTGTGTGCTGCTGGCTATCAGTCATGCTGCTCCTTGGATTCCTTGCCTGTTGTATGGTTCTGGCCCGCTTCGGACCCGTTATTATCCGTATTGTCAGTTTCCTCGTCGCCCTCGACGTGCGCCGGCTCGACCATGATCGTCGACACCTTCTTACGACGCCCTGCGGAGTCGACCGCGGTCAGGCGCAATCCGCGCGTCACCGCGGTGGCGCCCACGATCGGCACACGGCCGATCAGCTTCGTGAGCAGGCCGTACACGGTGTCGACGTCGTCTTCATCGATGTCGATTTCGAAGATCTCCTCCAAATCGGCGATCGGCGTACGCGCGGGAACGCTCCAACGACTATCGCCGACCTTTTCCGGCTCGAAATGCTGCGTGCGGTCATGCTCGTCCTCCAATTCGCCAACGATCTGCTCAATCGCGTCCTCGATCGTGACAAGGCCCGCAATGCCGCCGTATTCGTCGACGACGACGGCGACATGCTGGCGTGTGCGCTGCATCTGGTGGAACAGGTCATCGACCGGCTTCAATTCCGGCACCAGCATCGGTTCACGGCAGATCGAAGCGACGTCACGCGATATCGCTGCGGGATTGAACGCCGTCGCGCGCACGGCATCCTTCAGATAGGCGACGCCGATCAGATCGTCGACGTCATCGCCGATAACGGGCACGCGCGAAAAACCGGAGCGAGAGCACAGCTTCAGCATGTTCTCCAACGTGTCGTCGCGGCCGATGCAGATCATATCGGTGCGCGGCACCATGATCTCACGCGTCAGCGTTTCCGAAAGCGACAGCACGTTGCGCATCATTTCGGAAAGCTCGGGATCGAAATCGTTCGATTCGACCAAGCGGTCGACCATCGCACGGCCCTGTTCGATCTGGATCTTCTCCAGCTCCTCGTCGTCGGAAAGATCCTGATCCTTGCGACGGCGTGAATCGGGTTGGCCGCCGATCCTGGAAAACGGCGTCAGCGCAACGGCCATGGTGGCGATGCCGGCATGCTTGAGCATGATGTCGACCGGCTTCGACATGCCGGTCAAACGCGGACGCACAAGAATCGACACGATGGCGGCGACCAATGCGAACAGCACGCCGCACACCACTTCCAGCCATAACGGAGCACCATACAACGACGCGATGCAGGTGACCAGAACACCGTCCAGCACATTGCACACGATGCGGAAGAACGCGCACGATCCGGAGGTCGCGTATCGGTTCGCAATCAGTCTTTGCACTTTATGAATGCGATCGATTTTCTTCATCCGGACGAATTGCGTGATTTCGGAATCGGTCTGAGCCTCCAGGATCAGATTGTTCAGGCTTGCCCTGGTCACACGGGCGACGGCGCCTTCCGTGGCGGCCATGGACAAGGAGAACCAGACCAGAATCAGCGCAACCGCGCCCAGCACTACAGTCAACGTGATCGTCGTACTGTCATACATCGTGTCGTAAATCCTTCACACTATATTCGGCGAAATACACGTTCCGCGGCACCCTGCAGGAGCCGCTCACCAGTCTATCATCAGCACGGGCGCGAAGGGGCGGAAGCCTGCGGCGCAAAAAGGGCGGGCCCGATCGGGCCCGCCCCATGATCCATCGTCAGCGGATCGCTTATACGGCGCTCATGCATCACTGTTTGAAGAACTGGCGTTTTCCGCCGTGCGCGGCGTCCCACAAGGCCAGCTCGTCCTGAGAGCCCGCCGGCAGGACCGCGGGGGCGCCGACGCCCTGCCGCAACGCGAAGAACGTCAGCAGCAGCTGACGCTGCAGACCGAACATCTGCCGCTCCTGCTCCGGCGTCACATGATCGTATCCAAGCAGATGCAGGATGCCGTGAATCGTCAGCAGCAGCATCTCATCCATGACGCTGTGTCCGGCCGCCGCGGCCTGCTGGGCCGCCACCCACGGGCAGATCACGATGTCGCCCAACACGCCTTCCATCACGGTACGTCCGTCCCCCGGGCGCAGCTCGTCCATCGGGAAGCTCATCACATCGGTCGGGCCTTCCAGGTTCATCCAACGCAAATGCAACTGCGCGATCGGATCGGGATCGACGAACATGATCGTCAGATCGGACTGCGTGCTCACACGCATCTGGTCCATCACCCACACGCCCAAATCGGAGAACGCCTTCTCATCGATCTGCCAAACGGTTTCATTCGTCACTTCGACGCTCATCGCGCCCCTTCCTCAATATACTGCGCTTCCGCGGTGCGACTGCCGTCATCCTGCTTCGTTCGATCCCGACGATAGTCGCGGCCATGGTCGCCGGCGATCGCCGCATGCCGGTCGTATGCGGCGACGATACGGCCGACCAGCGCATGACGTACGACGTCTTCGGCCTGCAGATGCGCGAACGCGATATCGTCAATGCCGTCGAGGATATGTTCGATCGACGCCAAACCGGAACGCGGCACCGTCAGATCGACCTGCGTGATATCGCCGGTGATCACCATCGTCGTGTTGAACCCCAAACGCGTCAGGAACATCTTCATCTGCTGTTCGGTGGTGTTCTGCGCCTCGTCAAGGATCACGAACGCGTCGTTCAGGGTGCGGCCGCGCATGTAGGCGAGCGGCGCGACCTCGATCGTGCCGTCATCCATATAACGATGCAGCTGGTCGGCGCCCAGCATGTCGGAGAGCGCGTCATAAAGCGGGCGCAGATACGGATCGACCTTCTCGTTCAACGTGCCGGGAAGGAATCCCAGATTCTCCCCCGCTTCCACTGCAGGGCGCGTCAGAATGATGCGGCGTACGCGTCGGTCCTGGAACGCGCGCACGGCCTTGGCCACGGCGAGATACGTCTTGCCGGTGCCTGCCGGGCCGATCGCGAACGTGACCGTATGGGATTCGATGGCGTTCACATATGCGATCTGGCCTGCTGTTTTCGCGCGCACCGGTTTGCCGGCGGCGAACGTGATCACGCCCGGCACCTGCGGTTTGCGCCGCAGGCCGTCATCCGTGGTCCGAGCCTGTGGAATGCGGTCTTCCGCATCGGCGCGAAACTGCTCCATCCTTTCGCCATGGCCCGGATATGTACGGCGAACATCATTGCGCAGCACGCGCTGGTCCAGCAGACGACGCACCATATCCGCGTCCATCGGCGCCACGTACGCGGCCTGGATGATGTCTTCGATCACATGCTGCGCCTGCGCCGCCTGCGATTCGGTCTGCTTGGAACGCGACATGACGCCGATGCGATTGCCGCGAATCACAATCGTCAGATCGGGGAAAGCGCGTTCGACTTCACGGATCACCTCATCGGCGGGACCGAACACCGTGACCGGATTAAGCTGCTGAGGAATCGTAATGGTACGTGTCGTTGTTGCCACTGAACCTCTTCTTTATGTCAAGACTTGCATCGGATAGCGGATCGCGATATGGCCGCCCGCCCGACCGTCGGGTCGGCCAGTGGCCACGCGAAGCTCTCCGAATCGTTTTCCGCCGCTTTATTCCGCCATTTTCTCGCCGGTCAGCACATGCGCGTGCACATGGAACACCGACTGGCCCGCATCCGAACCGGTGTTGAAGATCAGACGATATGCGCCATGGAATTCCTTATCGGCGATCCGCTGCGCGACTTCGACCATGTGGGACAGTTGCGCGCCGTCAGCGGCCGCCAGCTTGGCGACGTTCTCATAATGCGTCTTCGGTACGATCAGCACGTGCACCTTGGCCTGCGGATTGATGTCCTTGAATGCGAACGTGGTGTCGTCCTCATACACCTTGTCGCCGGGAATATCGCCGGCAATGATCTTGCAGAACAGGCAATCCGAATCGTTCATGATGCTTCCTTCACCGTGTTTCCATATGTTCGTCCATGCGTCGGCATGACGTACGGGACGCGCGGACATCCCCACGCATCCCATGTTACCCATGCCACCGCCACCAATGCTATTGCATTTTGCGGATAACGACGCCGCCGCGTTCGATATCAGGAAAAACGTCCGACGGAACGCGCCAGCAACGACAACGCGACGGGACCGGCCGCGGAGGCCCGCAGAATGTTCGTGCCGAGCACGCACACTTCGGCGCCGGCATCGGTGAACGATTCGACCTCCTGATCGCTGATGCCGCCTTCCGGTCCCACTACGACGTATATCGTGCGCTCGTGGCCATCCTCAAGGCACCTGTCGCACAATGCACGGATGCGTTCGTCGATTTCGTCCCAAGTGCGCGTCGCGTCCTGATGCAGCACGATCACCAGGCTTCCGCGCACGCATGCACGACGGCAGATCGCCACGATCTGCTTCGACGACACGCAATCGCCCAGATCCGGCATCCAGGCGCGGCGGGACTGTTCGGTGGCGGCCTGCAGCACCTGGCTCCACTTGCGATCGGTGCGCCCCGCCTTCCACTTGGCGATCGAACGGTCCGCCTGCCACGGGATCACCTCATCCACGCCGATCTGCGTGGCCACATCGATCGCCTGCTCGTCATGACCGTTCTTCGCCAACGCCTGCACCAGCGCCAACCTGACCTTAGGAGCCGGTTCCCTGCCGAATTCACGGACTTCGGCGATGCCCTGCTGTTCGTCGCGCAGTATGGCGCGCACACGCAATCCCCTGCCGTCGGACAGCTGCAATTCATCACCCGCCTTCAAGCGCATGGACTGCACGGCATGACGTTTGACGGATGCCGGCAGCGTCAGCTTCCAGCCGGCATGCATGCCGTCGCTGTCGATCGGCACGTCATCATGTTCGGTATCAAGCAAAAACAAAGGATTCGTCATGCTTACAGGCTACACAGAAGAAGCGCGACACGCCGTATTTGCACAACCGGCGTCCGTCGCATATAGTTCTAACTCGTTGCCGCACAGAGCAACGAACAAGTCCGGGTGGCGGAATGGTAGACGCGCTAGCTTGAGGTGCTAGTGCCTATTTATACAGGCGTGCGGGTTCAAGTCCCGCTCCGGACACCATCAAGGCCGGTTTCCAAGTGATTGGGAACCGGCCTTTTTGCGTTGCTGAAGCAAGCTTCAGCGGCGTTTTTGCGTGCTCCCCGTCTTACTTCGATCTTTGGCGGTTTCGGGACATTGGCTGCCGTCCTCTTGTTGGCAGCCTTCCTCTTGACAGTTTTTGTCGCCGTCAGCGGCGCGTCGCGTTCAAAACCGTCGGCATGAGGAGGCGGGGCCACATCAGGGCGCGCCGGCAGCCCACTGCCGAAACATCCAAAAGTGCCGTCTTTCGACGATGCCACTGCGCAAAAAGTGACGTTTGAGGCCCATCTTTTGTCCACTTTTGCGCAGTGCCCTCGTGCAAGACGGCACTTTTGGACATCAGTGGTCATCCCTTTGGCAGTTTTGGTCGCAACACGCCGCCAACTGCGTCCAATTGCGCCAGTGGTGGGAGGCCACGCAAACACGAATGATGCATATCGACGTGGGAAACGGCTCGGTAGGCATAGAAACTGAAAACTGATATGCTGACAGTGTCTTCAAGCTTCTCTATTCGGACCCGTTATTGGCCCTTGGCGTGAGAAGCTCATTTATTTCCTGATCTTAAGTGGACGTGGGATGATATATATATTGACCGCTGGGCAGCAACAGGAAAGGACTTCACGATTATGCGGTTCATCGCTTTGGAAAGCATTGACGACGAGCGCGTCGCGCCATACGTGAATCTGACCGAAATGCAATTGCGTAATCGTCTGGAGCCTGAGAAGGGTCTGTTCATCGCGGAATCGCCGAAGGTGATCGACCGCGCGCTTGCCGCCGGCCGCGAACCCATCTCCTTACTGGTCGAAGAGCCGTGGATCGAAGGCATGGCCGGCACGCTCGCGGTGATAGAGAAAAACTGGGGCCCGGATGTTCCGGTATATGTGGCCTCCCCCGACCAGTTGAAGCGTCTTACCGGCTATCGTCTGCATCGCGGCGCGCTGTCGGCGATGAAGCGCTGGCCGCTTCCCAGCGTCGAAGAAGTATGCCGCAACGCGCGACGCATCGCGGTCATGGAGAACATCGTCGACCATACGAATGTCGGAGCGCTGATGCGTTCGGCGGCCGCCCTCGGCGTCGACGCCGTGCTGGTGACGCCTTCCTGCGGCGACCCGCTGTACCGCCGCGCCGCCCGTGTCTCGATGGGCACGGTTTTCCAGATTCCATGGACGCGCATCGGCGAAGAGAAGAACGACTGGCCTTTCGTCGGCATGCAGACACTGCATGATCTGGGATTCACGACGGTGGCGATGGCGTTGGAGGACGATTCGATTTCGATGGATGACCTGGTTCGCCGATTGAACGCCGATCCCGCGACGCCTGAATGCATCGACAGGCTTGCGCTGATTTTCGGCACGGAGGGCGACGGCTTGTCTCATCATACGATTTCGCGCGCCGATTTGACCGTGAAGATCCCGATGTATCATGACGTCGACAGTCTGAATGTCGCAGCGTCCAGCGCGGTCGCCTTCTACGCGACCGCCATACGCGATTGACGCCGCCGCTCGTCGGCGCGTCTGTCGGCACGCTTATTCCTTTCATATAGACGAATTGTCGGCAAAATGTTACGACGCGCGTGAAAATTACCGTGTCTTACATCGTTTTTGTGCAATTATTGTCTGTGTAATCGGTCAGCAACGATGCGGACCGGTTCCGGGCAAACGTAATACGGTGTCGAAAGACGCTCTTAGAGAGGAGTAATACTGATGGTAAAGAATCCGAAGATCCTTTCCATTGTGTTGGCAGGCGGCGAAGGCACGCGGCTCATGCCGCTGACCCGCGATCGGGCTAAGCCGGCGGTTCCGTTCGGCGGCGTGTTCCGTTTGATCGACTTTCCGCTGAGCAATCTGGTCAATTCCGGATATCAGCATGTGGTCGTGCTGACCCAGTACAAATCGCACTCGCTTGACCGTCACATTTCGCTTACCTGGCGTTTCTCGCCGCTGCTGGGCAACTATGTCTCCCCTGTTCCGGCCCAGCAGCGCTTGGGCAAGCACTGGTATCTGGGTTCCGCCGACGCCATCTATCAGACCGTGAACATCATCGAGGATGTTCAGCCGGATATCGTCGTCATCGTCGGCGCCGACCACGTGTATCGCATGGACTTCCAGCAGATGGTGCAGCAGCATATCGAATCCGGCGCCGAGTTCACCGTCGCCGGCATTCGTCAGCCGGTCAGCCAGTCCAACCAGTTCGGCGTGATCGACGTGGACCCCAATCATCCGAATATGATCCGCTCCTTCCAGGAGAAGCCGGAAACCGCTGACGGCCTGCCGGACGACCCGAATTCCATCCTCGCTTCGATGGGCAATTACGTCGCCAATACGGATGCGCTGTTTGATGCGCTGTCGCTGGATGAAAAATCCGAGAACACGAAACATGACATGGGCGGCGACATCGCCCCGTACTTCGCATCCCGCAACGAGGCCGGCGTCTACGACTTCACCACGAATGAGATTCCGGGCTCCACGGCTGCCGATCACGCGTATTGGCGTGACGTGGGCACGCTTCGCCAGTTCTACGATGCGCATATGGATTTGATCTCGTATGTGCCGGAGTTCAATCTGTACAATTCCGAATGGCCGATCTATACGATGTCGGGCAACCTGCCGCCGGCGAAGTTCGTGCATGCCGGCCGCGACCGTCTCGGCCACGCCACCGATTCGATCGTCTCCCCCGGCGTCATCGTGTCCGGCGGTGAAGTGCATCACTCGGTGCTATCGCCGAATGTGCGCATCCATTCGTGGTCCCAGGTCGTCGATTCGATTCTGTTCGACGGCGTGACGATCAACCGTCGCGCCCGCGTCTACAAGGCGATCCTCGACAAGAACGTCGTGCTTACCGAGAATTCCACGGTCGGTATCGATACCGAGCACGATCTTGCACGCGGCTTCACGGTGACGCCGGAAGGCATCACCGTCGTACCGAAGGGCACGGTCGTCGACGACTGACGCATCCGCAGGAAGGGGCGGCGCTTCATTTGAAGCGCCGCCCCTTCGTTTGCCCGTTCCATACGATTGAACGATATTCAATGATTGCGCCGACGATCCTCCATGATGATTGTCTGATGATTGCCGGCGATCAATGACGATCAATATTGCGGCATCGCATCGAGATTGAAGCCCAATGCGGCAAGCTGCTCACGGCCTTCCGGCGTGATCTTCGCGGTGGACCAACGCGGCTGCCACGTCCAGTCGATACGGAATTCGTCGACGAGGCCGGCCAAGGTGCTGGCGCATTCGTCTTCGATCAGATCGGTAAGCGGGCATGCCGGCGTCGTCAACGTCATCGTGATGATGGCACGTCCCAATTCGTCGATTTCAATGCCGTATACCAGGCCCAGATCAATGACGTCGATGCCGAGTTCCGGGTCGATGACCTGATGCAACGCCTCACGCACATCATGCGCGGTGGCGCGGCCGATTTCGTCGACGGCCTTCAGCGCGATGCCGTCATCCTGCTGCCGGCATGCGCAATCATCCGCTCCCCCATGCTCGTGGCCTCCGCATCCGCAGCCGTCCGTGGCATGGGCGTCAGTGATGCCCTCGGAAGACGCGGCCTGGGCTTCGACATCATCCGACGTGTACAGTGCGGCGAGATTCGGATTGGCCATGACACGGCGCGCCGCATCTTCGTCGCCGACCACTTTGTTCACCGAATCGAAAACCGTTGCGGCGGGTTCCGGAACCAGATTGTCGCTCATTGTCACTCCATTATCATTATTGACGTCGTATTCACTATATGCGACCGTCTCCCGGTATTCCAGCGATTCGGTCGAAAGCGGATTCTCACATGGCCGACAGCGCCTTCGCCACGGAATCCTTCATGCCTTCCCATCCGAGCAGCGCGCATTTGATGCGCATCGGATATTTGGAGGCGCCTTGGAACACAATGGCGTCGCCCAGGCGTTCCTCGGCGTCCTCATCATTCAGGCCGGCGCCGCGCGATTCCATCAGCGAATGAAAATCACCGGCCAGCGCCATCGCATCGTCAATGGTCCGGCCTTCCACCAAATCCGTCATGATGGAAAGGCTGGCCTGCGAAATGGAACAGCCGTGGCCGTCCCAGGCGATATGGCTGATGCGGTGCGGATCGTCCCGTGAAAGCTCAACGCGAATCGTCGCCTCGTCGCCGCAGGTCGGATTGAATTGATGCGACTGGCCCTGCACGCAGTACTCATGCGAGGCCTGCATCGTGCTGCTCGTCTCTGCCGCGGCGCCCTCCTGCGCGAGGTCCGGCGCGAAATGCTCTTTGCCGTGCGGATTCTTCGAAGCCTCCAGAATGACTTCCTGGTACATCTGTTCCAGGTCCGCGTCGCTCATGCCGTAATCGTTCATCATTTCTATCGTTTCCCTGTTCGTATCATCCGTCCGCCCATCGCGGTCGGCGAGCGTCTACGCGACGCCGAAGAAGCCGCGCACTTGCGCGACGGCTTCGACCAGCCGCGATGCGTCCTCAACCGTGTTGTAGACGCCTGTCGACGCGCGATTCGACGCGTATACGCCGAAATGGCGGTGCACAGGCTGCGCGCAATGATGGCCGACGCGGATGGCGATGCCTTTCGCGTCAATGAACTGGCCGACATCATGCGGATGCACGCCCTCAATGTCGAACGCGACGGTGCCGATACGCCGTTCGGCCGAACCGGGGCCCAGAATGCGTACGCCTTCGATATCGCCCAATTTCAGCAATTCATCGGTGATGGCGCGTTCGTGCGCTTCGATGACGTCCATGCCGATCGCGGACATCCATCGCGCCGCCGCCGCAGCGGCGACGACCTGTGCCATCGGCTGCGTTCCCGCCTCGAATTTCGCAGGAGGCGCCATATATTGGGCGGGCGCGTCCATCCACGCCAACTCCACCATGGATCCGCCGAAATTCACCGCAGGCAGCGCCTCCAGCAATGCGCGGCGGCCATACAGGAATCCCACGCCGGTAGGCCCATACATTTTATGGGCGCTCCATACGGCGAAATCGACGTCCAAGGCATGCATGTCGACGGCCAGATGCGGCACTGACTGGCAGGCGTCGAGGACGAACAGGCCGCCCACTTCATGAGCGCGCCGCACGATGGGCGCGATATCGGTGATCGCGCCGGTGACGTTGCCGACATGCGTGACCGCGACGATGCGCGTACGCTCCGTGATGACCGATCGCAGCGTATCCGCATCGGTCAGGATGCGGCCTTCGGCGTCAAGGTCAAGCCATTTCAGCGTGGCACCGGTACGGGCGGCCAATTCCTGGAACGGCAGCAACACGGAATGATGCTCCGCCTTGGACACGACGATTTCATCGCCCGGTTTCAAAGCGAAGCCTTCGGCAGGTTTGCCGCCTCGGCCAAGGCTGGCCAATCCGAATGCGTTGGCCAGCAGATTCAGGCCGCCGGTCGCGCCGGAGGTGACGACGATCTCTTCGCCGCCTTCACGCCATTCGGCGCCGACGAAACGCGCGACGGCCGCGCGGGCGTCCTCGAATGCCATTGTGGCGCGGGCCGCCAATTCGTGGGCGCCACGATGGACGCCCGCATTGATCGTCCGGTAGAAATCGGATTCCGCGTCGATCACGCATTGCGGCTTCTGCGCGGTGGCCGCCGAATCAAGATAGTCCAGCGGCGCACCGTGAATCCGCTGATCGAGGATCGGGAACTGGCTTCGAATCGAAGCGAAATCCGCACTCATGCCAGCGCCGATTCGGAATCGGAGCCTTCCGGCAGATACTGGTCGTAGCCGTTCTCTTCCAGCTCATCGGCCAGTTCCGGGCCGGCGGTGCGCACGAAACGGCCACCGGAGAAGACGTGCACGATATCCGGCTTGATGTATTTGAGGATGCGTGTGTAATGGGTGACCATCAGCACGCCGAAATCATTCGCTTCCTTCGCGCGGTTCACGCCTTCCGAAACGATGCGCAGCGCGTCGACGTCCAAGCCGGAATCGGTTTCGTCGAGAATCGCGAACTTGGGCTTGAGCAATTCAAGCTGCAGCACTTCGGCACGCTTCTTCTCGCCGCCGGAGAAGCCTTCGTTCACCGAACGCGTGGCGAACTTCGGATCCATCTTCAGCCGCTTCATCGCTTCGGTGAGTTCCTTCGTCCAGGTGCGGACGGCCGGAGCCTTGCCGTCGATTTCGGTTTTCGCGGTGCGCAGGAAGTTCGTCATGGAAACGCCCGGCACTTCCACCGGATACTGCATGGCCAGGAACAGGCCGGCCTTGGCGCGCTCGTCAGGCGTCATCATCAGAATGTCCTCGCCGTCCAGCAGCACCTGGCCGGAGTCGACCTCATACTTCGGGTGGCCGGCCAGCGTGTACGCCAGCGTGGACTTGCCCGAACCGTTCGGGCCCATGATCGCGTGGACTTCGCCGGAATTGACGGTGAGATTCACGCCTTTGAGGATCTGCTTGCGGCCTTCCTTGGTTTCCACCGAGGCGTACAGGTCTTTGATTTCAAGAGTTGACATGCTGTGTTTCCTCCAATTCCAAGTCTTCGTTTCACGCCGATTCGACGGCGTCGCCGGCGTCGCCGGCATTCACGCTTTCGCTGCGCGTCAGGCGACGGTCGATCACGGTCATCAGATGTTCGGCGATGGCGTCGACGCCGATCTCTTCGACCAGTTCGCCGAAGAATCCGCGTACCACCAGCTTGCGGGCCTCACGTTCGCTGATGCCGCGGGACTGCAGGTAGAACAGTTCCTCATCGTCGAAACGGCCCACCGAGCTGGCATGGCCGGCGCCGACGATATTGCCGTTTTCGATTTCCAGATTCGGTTCGGAATCGGCGATGGCGCCCGGGGTGAGCACCAGATTGCGGTTGAGTTCGTAGGAATCCGTGCCCGGGGCGTTCGGTTCGATCAGCGCGTTGCCGACCCATGTGCTGTGCGCGCCCCTACCGGACAATGCGCCCTTGTAGACGACGCGGGACTTGCATTCCGGCTGATTATGCACCACCATCGTGCGATGTTCGATATGCTCGCCCGGGTCGACGAAATAGATGCCCAGCATGTTGAGGTCCGACTGCGGGCCTGCGAAATCCTGGTCCATGCGGATACGCACGAAATCACCGCCCAGAGTGACGACTGAATGGCGCAGCGAGGCCGCTTCGCCCACGCGGATGCGATGGTTGCCCACATGCTTGCTGCCTGGCACCCATTCCTGAATGAACGTGGCGGAGACATGCGAATCCCGCCCGGTGATGATTTCAACGCCTTCTGCAAGGCGCGCCGTTCCATCGTGTTCGATGACGACATCGGCATGCACGTTGGCTTTGGCGGTGATGACCAGATGCAACGCGTCAAGGTCGAAATCGTGACCGGTGATCTTCACCAGTACAGGCTGGCCGGTGTCGCCGTTGAGATTCACGACGGTCGCCTCACGGCTGGAATGCCATTCGACGGCGGCGGCGCGATCGCGCGGCTGCGACACCGTGCCGGCAGGAGCCTGGTCCATGGAGACGGTCCGCACGTCGACAACCGCCGGATCGATCGGCGTGCCGTCGACGTTGGTGACGGCGATTTCGGTGCGGCCGCTCGGTTCGAACACGTCGAAGAATTCGGGAATGCGGTCGACCGGAGTGAATCGCCAATCGTCCTGATTGCGGTCCGGCATCGTGAAATCAGCCAGGTCGAACGAACGCGGCGCACAATCCGCGCTGGACGGCATGCCCGCCGGATTCGCATACGAATCGTTCCGCCCCGCCACGGGAACATTGATTTCGGTTTGCGCTGTCATGAATCAGCCCACCGATCCTTCCATCTGCAATTCCACAAGTCTGTTCAGTTCAAGCGCGTATTCCATCGGCAGCTCGCGGCTGATCGGCTCGACGAAGCCCCGCACGATCATGCCCATCGCTTCCTTCTCCTCAAGGCCGCGGCTCATCAGATAGAACAGCTGGTCTTCCGAGACCTTCGACACGGTCGCCTCATGCGCCATCGAAACGTCGTCCTCGCGTACGTCCACATGCGGATACGTGTCGGTGCGGCTGTAATCATCGACCAGCAGCGCGTCGCAGACCACGTTCGAGGACGCTCCCTCTGCGCCCTGGACGATCTTGACCAGACCGCGGTATGCGGAGCGTCCGCCGCCACGGGAAATGGACTTCGCGACAATGGTCGAGCTGGTATGCGGGGCGAGATGGATCATCTTCGCGCCGGTATCCTGATACTGGCCCTTGCCGGCAAAGCCCAACGACATCGTGGAGGCGCTGGCATACGGTTCGGCGAGGATGCAGGCCGGGTATTTCATCGTGGCCTTCGAGCCGATGTTGCCGTCCACCCACTCCATCGTGCCGCCTTCGCGCACATACGCGCGCTGCGTGACCAGGTTGTACACGTTGTTCGACCAGTTCTGCACGGTGGTGTAGCGCACGCGGGCATGCGGCTCGACGAAGATCTCCACCACGCCGGAATGCAGCGAATCGGTGGAATAGATCGGAGCCGTGCAGCCTTCGACGTAATGCACGTAGGAGCCTTCGTCGGCGATGATCAGCGTACGTTCGAACTGGCCCATATTCGGCGTGTTGATGCGGAAGTACGCCTGCAGCGGGATGTCGACATGCACGCCCTTCGGCACGTACACGAACGAACCGCCCGACCATGCGGCCGTGTTCAACGCGGAGAACTTGTTGTCGTTGCTCGGAATGCATTTGCCGAAATACTTCCGGACCAGCTCAGGATATTGCTGCACGGCGGTGTCGGTATCGACGAAGATGACGCCCTGCTTCTTCAGATCCTCCTGGATCGAATTGTAGATGACTTCCGACTCATACTGTGCGGCGACGCCGGACACAAGGCGGCTCTTCTCCGCTTCCGGAATGCCCAGCTTGTCATAGGTGGCGCGGATCTCGTCCGGCAGCTCATCCCACGTCGCAGCCTGCTTGTCGATCGGCTTGACGTAGTACTTGAAATCATCCGCGTCGAAATCCTGCAGGTTGACGCCCCACTGCGGCATCGGGCGGTTGATGAAATCGCGGTAGCCTTCAAGACGCTTTTCCAGCATCCATTCCGGCTCATGCTTGTCGGCGGAGATCTCGCGAACGACCTGCTCGCTGATGCCTTTCTTCGCGGCTTCGCCTGCGGCGTCGGAATCATGCCAGCCATACGTGTAATCACCGAACTGGCTGATGATCCGCTCATCCTGACGAAGCTTTTCCTCATTCACGCGGCCGCGGTCAGCCACATACTGGCTCATCTCCACGTCTGCCGCCGCGTTCGGCGCTTGGTTGTCACTCACCCTACGCTGCCTCCATTCACGGTCTGGTCCATGACACAACCTAACAGAATTTACAGGGCAACGCTAGTGTCTGATGCAAAATATGATTCCGCCTGCAGCGTGATATGCATTACATCGCCGTCGTCAGGCAAAGGCGCCAGCGATCGTCGCCTTTCCCGCCTTCCAACTGCGGCATGTGGAATACGAAAAAAGGCCCCGCATCATGCGGGGCCTTCATCGTCGGCATTATCGGTCACCTGCATGTGCGATATGCCGATCCGTTGCCGCTGACAGCCGTGCTGACCGCTATTGCTGGACGTGCACGCTGGTTCCGTACAGGCACCAGCCGTAGAACCATTCCGCCACATCCCAGCCGATGCCGACGCAGCCGTGGGAGGTGTTGGCGTTCATCGCGGCGATCTGCGCATCCGTCATCTGCGAGACGATGCGGTGGATCGCGCATCCCGTTTTCGAGAAATAGTTCACGAAGCCGACGTCCTTGACGTCCCACTGCGAGGTCGAACCGTCGGACAGCGTCAGATTGCCGCTCATATCCTGCGATTCGTATTTCAGCCAGATGGTGAAATCACCGGTCGGGGTGCACAGGTCGCCCATGCATGCGCCGGTGCTGCGGTCATTGCCTTCACCGGCGGACATGCTCATCGTTCTGATCAGCTTGTCGTTTTCGTAGGCGTAGACCTTGCCGTCCGACAAATCGACGACGACGTGACGCTTCGTCGTGATCTCCTTCATCGGATCGACGGTGCCTTCGACGGTGATGTCGCCGCCGCCCGCCGCCAACGCCTGGATGCCGTCAACGCCGATGTTCGTGTCCGCTCCATCGGCCACCGTCACGCCATCATGGCCTTCCTTGATGGTTTCCAACACGTCGCCGTTGTTGTTGACGATGGTTTCTCGGTCTTCGCGTCCCGTTTTCAGATTCGATTTGATGTTGTCGGTATAGTATCGCTGCAATTGGTCGGCGTTGAACACGACGTAGCCGTTGCGGGCCTCATTGTCGGCCAGCTGCGCGTTGTCGTTCGCGTCGATGCGCATGGACGCCGCCAACGCGGGCGCGTCCAACGTCGCGATCGCGTGATCGCCGATGGTGATCCGCACAGGATTCCGTACGAGAGCATCCAAAGTCCGCTTCGCCTGATCGGCGATGTCATCGGTGACGGCCGGATCGATGGACTCCAATTTCGCGGTGACGGTTCTGGTGTCATACCGTCCCAAAGATTCGACTGCGGTAAGCATCTCCTCGGCCGCTTCGGTCGCGCTGACGCCCTGCCCCTGCTGGGCCGCGACGACTTCGAATCCGTTGCCGTCCGCATTCAGCCGCACAGCCGCGTCCACGGGCTTGGTCTCTTCGATGCCGAGCTTTTCGTTGAGCGCGCCGGAATCCGCCGCCTGCACATTGAACGGGGCGTCGTCGACATCGGCCTCATTCCAAAAAGCGAACCGCTGCCACCACGGCAGATCGCGCTTCGACTGGAACACACGCGAGGCGATCGCATCGGAATCGACGGTCAGATCCAGATCCTGCAGCGTCGCCTTCACCGTCGTGCCGTCATAGGTCACCTGCACCGCGGCATCGGCGGTCTGACGGTCGATCTCGTCGGCGATCTGGGCTTCGCTGCGTCCCATCATCGAAACGCCCCATAATTTCACGCCAGGAAGCGTATGCGTTTGGAAGAACCATGCGCCGCCGGCGCCGAGCGCGGCCATCACCGCCACAATGGCTGCAAGGATCCACAGCCACAGCAGGCCGCGCTTCTTCTTGACGCTCTTGCCGCCAAGGGCTTCGTCATCGGCAGAGTCAAGAGGCTGCACATCACTGATATCGGTCAATGAATCGAACGTGAACGTGGCGCCAGCCTGCGTCGAAGACCGCTCCGCGTTCATCCCATTGTTGTTCCCGCCGGGGAATCCCGGCATGCTCCCGTTTGATTCGCTCATCTGCAATTCCTAGATTTGCTCTCTTCGTTGTAGCGCGTGTGATGCGCGTCCCCGCACAATTATGCAACATGGCCATGAACTTCCCCACAGAGAAATCCATGGCCATGCAGGCATGTCGTATGACGTACGTCACTATTCGCCGCTCACGGTCGCGACGTTCGTTTCGTCGGCTTTCAGCGCTCGTGACGCTGCTGGTGATCGAGCGCGGCCTTCACCAGTCCGGCGAACAGCGGATGCGGCTTCGTCGGGCGGGACTTGAATTCCGGATGCGCCTGCGTGGCCACATAGAACGGATGCACTTCGCGAGGCAGTTCCACGAATTCGGTCAGTTCGCCATCCGGACTCTGTCCGGAGATGACCAGGCCGGCTTCGCGCAGGCGATCCTTGTAGGCCACGTTCACTTCATAGCGGTGACGGTGGCGTTCGGTCACATGCGTGGTGCCGTACAGTTCGGCCACAAGCGAGCCTTCCAGCAGTTCGGCGGGATAGGAGCCCAGACGCATCGTATGGCCCATGTCCCCATGGCCGGCGACGATGTCCTTCTGCTCCTCCATCGTGGCGATGACCGGATTGGCGCAATCCGGTTCGAATTCGGAGGAATTCGCGTCCTCGATGCCGAGCACGTCGCGAGCGTATTCGATGACCATCGACTGCAGGCCAAGGCACAGGCCCAACGCCGGCAAGCCGTTTTCACGGGCGAAACGCAGGGCGCCGATCTTGCCGTCGATGCCGCGGATGCCGAAGCCGCCGGGGATGCAGATGCCGTCGACCTGATCAAGGGCCGCCGCGGCGCCTTCCGGGCTGGCGCACGTGTCGGCGGCGACCCACTTGACGTTGACCTTGGCCCAGTTGGCGAAGCCGCCGGCCTTGATGGCTTCGGTGACGGACAGGTAGGCGTCCGGCAGGTCGATGTACTTGCCGACGATCGCGATGTTCACTTCATGCTTCGGATGATGCACGCGCTCCAGCAGATCCTGCCATTCATCCCAATCCACGTCATGGAACGGCAGGCCGAGCTCGCGCACCACGTAGGCGTCGAGGCCCTCGTCGAACAGGGTCTTCGGCACGTCGTAGATGCTCGGGGCGTCCACGCAGTTGACCACGCCTTCGGCGTCGACGTCGCACATCAGCGAGATCTTGTCCTTGATGGACTGGTTCAGAGGGCGGTCGGAACGCAGCACCAGCGCGTCCGGGGAGATGCCCAGCTGGCGCAGCATCATGACGGAATGCTGGGTCGGCTTGGTCTTGAGCTCATGCGCGGCGGCGATGTACGGCACGAGGGAAACATGCACGAACATGCAGTTGTCGGCGCCCAGATCGCGACGGACCTCACGCGCCGCCTCTAGGAACGGCTGCGATTCGATGTCGCCGACGGTGCCACCGATTTCGGTGATGATCACGTCGACGTCATCGGAGGCCTGCGCGCGCATGCGGGACTTGATTTCGTTGGTGATATGCGGAATGACCTGCACGCACTGGCCGAGGTATTCGCCGGCGCGTTCCTTGCGCAGCACTTCCTGGTAGATCTGACCGGTGGTGACGTTCGCCTTCTGGCTGAGGAAAACGTCGAGGAAACGCTCGTAATGGCCGATGTCCAGATCGGTTTCGGCGCCGTCTTCGGTAACGTAGACCTCGCCATGCTGGAACGGGTTCATCGTACCCGGATCCACGTTGATGTACGGATCAAGCTTCTGCTGCAGCACACGAATGCCGCGCGAACGAAGCAGACGCCCCAACGAAGATGCGGTCAGCCCCTTGCCAAGCGATGAAACAACGCCCCCCGTGACGAAAATATGTTTGGTGATATGTTCCTGTGAATTTCCATGTTGTCTTCTGACCATGGAATTCCAACATATCACCGGTGTGCGACGCGGCGTGTTTCGTCGGGGGAGTCTCTCCGTTCAGTCAGTAAGATAAAACACACTGGAATCCGTCGCCTGATTGACCAAGCATCCTTCACCGGCAGCGATGAGACTGGAACGAAACATGATAAATGGCCTGTCATCCTTCGGCCAAGCTTCTTGGGATGGGATTTCGCAGTACGAATTCTCGTAATACAGGTTCTGGTCGGCATAGATCCGAGAGCCTGCACCTTTTATGTAATATGTCGCCGATGACGGATATTCGGATATGTTTGAACGTGGCTCATCGCTGCAAGCCTCCAGTCCGGTTCCCAAGGAGCAGCGGTATTCGGAATCCGGTCCCGACAGTGAAAATCCTAGGCCCTGCGCATATGCATAATCCATGGACGCACGCTCATATACGGTGGAATGAAGTTGGGTTCGTATCCTTCCATACGCGTTGAACGGGCTCCATACATCCTGATAGGTGCCGTCCCCCGCACCAAAGGTCGTTGTCAATGTCGCAGTTCCATCATCTGCCAATGTAAAGCATACGCCGCTGTTCTGGCAGTATTCGCCTGCGATAGGGGAAAAATCCCCGGATTCCGCTGCGGCGACGATATCCGCCAAACTGTAGTCGTCCAGACTCTTGATGACTGCATGTACCGCATCAACGGCTGCGGTCAATGTCTGTGTATGATGGCGTATCTCCGATGACGTCTGTTCCAAAGAATCGGCATCCGAGTATGGAGAACAGAGTATGGATGATTGTACGTCCGGCATATCAGCAAGGGCCTGCGAAAGCACTTCAAGCGGTTTCTGATCGGTCACCGCATAGGACGGGGTTTCCTGTAACGAGGTGCTTTCTTGCAGAATTGCCTGATATCTTCCTACTTGATCGACGCATGCCGAAAACGCTTCGTCCTGACGTCGTTGAGACCACCAGTATCCGGCTCCGCAGGCGATGCAGATGGCCACGACGACGAATATCGCCGTGAGAATCATCGGGAGTTTATTCGGCTTTGTTCTCGCCGTCATGGCCTCACCTGCACATTCTTGGAACTCATTGTTCATTGGCAGCGGGAACCGCCACGACATGTCCACAGGGTGTATGCCTATTCAGCCACCCATGTGCAATGCACAATGCGGAAGTGATAATGCCCGCTACCATTACGACAAAGCATCCTGGCGTCGCTGCAATCAACGATCTTGATGCTGCCGACACCACACTGGTCGATGCCGGATTGCGCATTTGCAGCAACTGGGCAGCCTGAGTGATGGCATCGGTCGACTGTGACGCCGCCAGCACGACCATTATCGCCGATGCCGCAAAGCACAGCATGCCAGCGGCAAGGATGAAGTGAGCGAAACGCATTCTCAAACCAGACAGAACAAGATATACGATTTCACACAGATAACCGAACGATATCAACATGCCGTACAGCAACGCCACGCCGCTCAAACTGGATGGGGGTATCGCATACGCTGTCATATTGCTGTGCGACAAGGAGAAAGCAATCGATTGCACAATCGTTAACAATCCGCTGAGCTGGTCAAATGTAAACGTGAACAACCCGCCAATGGACAACGCCATTGACGGCACGACCGCGGCCGCGATGATGGCGCCCATGCCTTCCATACAGTCCAAAACAGTCCAAGCTCTGTCCCGCGAATGGCTTGCCTGTATATCACCCGATGCATCTTGCTGGGCACCGTCTGCGGAAGATGCCGAATCTTCGAAAGATTGCATTTGCATCGTAACTTCTCCAATCTGGTTATCGCCGTCAATTTGACGGGTGACAGTCGTGCCGCAATTCGGGCAGGATCGGTCAGTATCGGAATATTCCTGATTGCATGAATCGCAGATCATGATTCCTCGTTTCTAGTTGGGGTTACCCGGTAATACACATCGTCGTCAGAGACGGAAGCGGTTTGATAAAAGTGTGTCTGGATGACTTCACCATCCACAACCTTGTAAGTACTCTTGAATACGAGGAACGGGCTTGTCGAATCCGGCATATTGGTTTCATCATATTTTGCCCATCCCCACTTTGATTCCTCTGTCAGATTCACGCCGTTGGCTACGTAGTCGACTTGCACGGCAACCGATCCTTCAGGGTAAAAATTGGAACGATATGGACCCATGCAATTGAAATCATCGGTTGCTGCGCACAAATGAATGGATGTTGGCTGATCCGGCGTGCCGCTGTAGGACTGATAGTGTGGATGAAGAGTCCCGATTACATCGCCGGAAGCAACTCCTTCGGGAAAGGGATCATCATCTGTCATGTTATCTATGGTGACTTCCCCCGATCTGGCGATGGTTATGCAGCTGCCATCATGTCGGCAGTAATCACCGGCAAACGGATACATTGAACCCAACGTAACCAGATTGAAAAGCTCCGGGAAGCCATACTCATGCGTGGCGATGGAATAGTCCACGTCATCAAGCGCTTGCCGTACTGACTCAGCGTATTCCGACCATGAATCGCTGATTCGCGTATTCGTCGCAGCAGCATCATGCAGTTGCGCAAAAGACATACTGGGCAGACATTGCACAATGTCCGTGCTGCCGAGCGACGGCACATCGTTCACGGCCATGTCCAAGTCCGACGCTTCCTGTTCCCCGGCAACAGCGTACGCTTCGCTTTCCATGGTGCTCACGGCTTCACGGGACAGGAAATCGGCATCGAATCTTGTGTCCGCATCCGCACCTTCGAACGGCGCCAACGATTGCATGCATTCTATATAGGCGGTATCATGCCGGTGCCGGTCCCATACGTACCATGCACCAACAGATGCAATCGTTGCGAACATGAGGACCACGATCAGCACCGTTGCCGGTTTTCGTGTTTGACGGGATTTTGCCATCTCAATCTCCTCCCCCGGAAAATGAACTGATCAGCTCCGGTATCGATTGCTCTGACACCAGGTCTCGTACTCATCGATGGCTCGGACGACAAGTCGCTCAAGATCGTGGTACGTATAGTCCGAACCGTTACCGTCCCGTCTGATTTCAAACAGTTTGCCCACCACAGGGTCTTTCGCGGATACCCGGCTATATTTCAGGTCGTTTACCTCAGGAATGCGCAGATCGTTTCGGGAGTGTTTTCCCATACCGTCCCCGCAGTGGCGGACCACTGCCCGGCACATCCATTGGCCGCTGTGCAGAAGTGAAGCACTCGGCGATTCGACGTTCACCATAAAACGCTGTCCGGGAACGTCACCGACTTCTATACCGTTGCCACACCAGAACGTCCAGTGTCCCCCGCTGCGATTGTCGTTATACCCGTAACCAGCCCATGTGATCGCCGGCACATTCTCATGGACGAATCCTTCAAGGTGTTCAAAGAAACCACAAAACTGCTCATAATTCCATGCGCTTAATGGCATCGTCATATATGCCGCATAAGCTTCATCGATGGATTTCAGATGTTCGACATAATCGTTGAGGATGGGATTGCATATCTGCCCTTCCAAATCCACGGACAGGCAATCCAGAATCGTCCGCCTGTCAAGAATTACGTCGCATCGGCCACATATCGCTTGGCGTTCCGTCAACAAACCGGTCTTGTAATACACAACGACAAACGAGTCGACGTCCAGCTGCTCCGCCATCTTCGTCCTATAGCGCTCAAGCTGCCCATCATGCTCCACCGAGGATACCTTGTCTTCGACAACGATGGCCACCGTCAGCTCCCGCACCATTACGACCAGTACCACATCAGCACCATGACACTGCCGAACGATGGACCGCACGCGGACGGGCCCCGTATACCCCGCCACATCAGCTAGGCCATTGAGACAGCAACGCAAAAAACGCTGCGATGTTCGACGCAGAATCCCGTCTTCGCTATCCCATTGTGCGCTCAACCAGCAAATGAACGCATCCTGGGACAATTCCGAAGTGGCATAATCAAACAGATTATGAGACAGCACAGTCGCACCCATGACAGCCCTTCCATAAAACATCTTCGTCCTGTTGTCTCGGCAGAATACCCCCCCCCCGGACAAATGCAAGTTCAGCGAGTTCTAGCGAACGTTGCAGCATCATGGCACGAGAAGGGAACCGGACATGGCATACGAGTTCGGCGGGAACGGAATTGCGACACACCCGCTCAGCCAGTTATCCACATTTGCCGGAATCGGTTGCGGAAATAATAGGATTGCCGGTAGCGTCGTCATATGAAACAGCACGCAAAAGTCACAACGATCATGGCGGAGGCGGCGTCGCGGCAACGATGCGCCATCGCCGCGGACAATGCTGCCGACTGTGCATTGCGGCGGCGCTGCGGATCAGGCGAAATCATATCGCCGTATCGTGGCCTGTATGCGGAGGCATCATATTGGAATGCGCTTACGGAATGCCAGCAGATTATGCATGCCGCCCGCGCACTGGCCCTACGACATCCGAATTGGATATTCGCAGGTCTTACCGCGGCTGATATATACGGCTTCGATCACGCAAGATTCCTTCATCAGCGCTGCGTGACCATTGCGGACACCCGTCATGCAAGTCGTCATATATACGGAGAACGGTCAGCGGATGCATCATCGAAGGAAGCTTGCAATCATATCGGCCTGAAACGTATTTTTATGCCGGCAATACCATTCGACAAAGTTTCCGGCCTACTCGTCGCCACACCGGAGCGAACTGTAATCGACTGCGCCCTGCGCCTGCCTTTCCAGCATGCATTAGGTATTGTCGACTCTGCCTTGCGCAGCGAAAAGATTACGACAACGAACGTCTTGGCGGAAACCGACGGGATCCGTGCGAATTGTTCCGCAATCGGGAATCTGCTGAAATATGCAGATCCGTCCAGCGAAAACGGCGGGGAATCAATGGTCCGCGGAATCATCATTCTTGAAGGCTTCGCCGTGCCGACGCTGCAGGTGGAATTTTATGATCCTGACCGCCCGGCCACGCGTTTCCGCGTCGATTTCCTGTGGCGGCTGCATGACGGGCGCATGATCGTGCTCGAATTTGACGGGATGGCGAAATATACCGACCCCCGAATGACAAGAAGCCGTACGGTGCAGCAGGTCGTCGCCGATCAGATGGAACGTGACGATATACTTCGACGTTCCGGTGTGACCACTATCATTCACTGTACGTATAAGGAGGCGATGCAACGCACACCTTTGGTGGTGAAATTGCGGAATGCCGGCGTTCCATGGGTGGGTTATCCCAGCATTCCGGAGCCACCGCTGGCGTAGAGGCGTTTTCGTTTCGACTCTGCGACTTGCGTATAACGCAACCTCCACCTGACACTGTCATTTATTGAAGATATGTCAATATTTTCCCTCTGTGCTTGTTCTTTCCCTTCTTCCGCCCCCCTATAACCAACCAACAGGTCGGGTGTTTTGATGTAATCAGCGTTTGCCGTCCTCATTTTGCGACGTTTTGAGGATAGCAACACACCCCTGTGCTCCGTGTCGCGTCGCAAAAAGGCCTTTTTGCGACGCGACACGGAGCATACCCGCGTGTTGACCTCCGCAAAACGTCGCAGATATCGCAAAACAAAGACGAAGTTGAAGTTAACTAGAAAAACCGGAAACAATCAGTTAAAAGAGCGGCTCTATCGTGATAGAAGAAGAAAGAATGTAAAAACAGGCCGCTTGGGCGAAGTCGAGACGATGAAAACCTCTCGACCGCACTCAAGCGGCCCGGAAAACCGGGGCACGATTCCGACAGGAATACCGTGAACGCCGGGCTACACCTTGACAAGACCTTGCATGCGCCCACTACCCCGCCGCACGATGAGCGGCATCTTCCAGATCAGGATTCGAGCAGATGAGCGATGGCCTCCAAAGCGAGCTTGTATCCGTAGAAGCCCATGCCGGTGATCGTGCCGGTGGCGACCGGGCTGATCACCGAACGCTTGCGGAATTCGTCGCGTGCGGACGGGTTGGAGATATGCACTTCCATCAGCGGCAGGCCGGCGTCGCCGACCATGTGGGCGGCGTCCGACAGACCGTATGAGTAGTGGGTGAAGGCGGCGGGGTTCATCACCACCGGCGTCATCTCATCGACGGCCTGATGCATCCAGCCGATCATCTCCGCCTCGTCATCGGTCTGACGCACTTCGACATCGAGGCCAAGCGCCGCGCCCCACTCAGTGCACAGACGCCGCAGCGTCTCCAGATCCTGACGGCCATACACATCCGGCTGGCGCACGCCGAGGCGTCCCAGATTCGGTCCGTTGACGACAATCACCTTACGCATACAATCATCCCTTCCATGAACATCTCCAATACCATTGCCGATGCCGTCGCCGGTAATATCGCCGGCAACGGCATCGACGACATCACCAATCGCGGATGCGCTCGAACGCCTCGCGCACCGCGTCCGCCGGCGGATCGTCAAGATGCATCGGATGTCCGATGGCATCGAGAACCACAAAACGCAGCGTATTGCCACGCGCCTTCTTATCGCGATGCATCAAGGCGAGCACGTCATCCCAGCTGCCGTTGTTCCAGGAAATCGGCAGGCCGAGCGAAGACAGCAGCGAACGATGATATTCGACCACGTTCTTATCGATGTATCCCAGCAGATGCGACAGTTCCGCCGCATACACCATGCCGACGGCCACGGCGTTGCCGTGGCGCCAGCGGAAGTGCTCCAGCTTTTCGATGGCGTGGCCGAGCGTATGGCCGTAGTTGAGGAATTCGCGTAGGCCGGCCTCCTTCAGATCGGCGGAAACATGATGCGCCTTCACGCGCACCGTGCGCTCGATCAGTTCGGCGACCACGTCCTCCAAGGGGCCGCCGACGAAGTCACGCCCGTTGAAATCGCGCAGCCGCCCGGCATGAGCGGCCAGAATATCGAGGATTCCCGTATCCATGATGAAACCGGATTTCGCGACTTCGCCCAGACCTTCGATGAAGATGTCGTTGGGCAGAGAGGCGAGCGTGCGCATATCGGCGAGCACGCCGGCCGGAGTGTAGAAGAAGCCGACCAGATTCTTGCCGGATTCGGTATTGATGCCGGTTTTGCCGCCTGTGGAAGCGTCGACCATGGCCAGCAGGGAGGTCGGACAGTTCACATAGCGGATGCCGCGCATCCATGTCGCGGCGACGAAGCCAGCCAGATCGGTGGCCGCTCCCCCGCCAAGGCCGACGATCGCGTCGGATCGGGTGAATCCGGCCTCGCCAAGACGCGCCCAAATGCCGCTGGCGACGTGTATGGTTTTGCCGGCTTCGGCATCCGGGATCACGATATCGAGCACATCGTATCCCGCCTGGCGCAGCATCGTGCGGGCGTGATCGGAATGACGCTGTACGGGCTGCGTATGGATCAGCGCGACTTTGGCGGGCTTGCTGCCCAATACTTCCGCCAGATGCAGCATCATGCCCTCGCCGATGCGCACATCATACGGTTCGACGCCGCTGCCGTCCACATGCACGCAGCGTTCCCGCAGCATGTCGATCACGCGTTTTGCGGCGGCCTGAGGAGTCTGTCCATGCGTGCGCACATGCACGTTGGCGACTTTTCGGAACACGGGATCGCGCTGCGCATGCAGCTTCCTCCATCGTGCATCGGCATCGCCGTCCAGCATCGGCCGGCCGCCGCCACGGCGTGCGCGTTCCATCGCTTCCTTCGGATCGGCCATCAGATACACGACTTTGCCGCCGTTATGCGCGTATTCGGCCAATGACTCACGCGTCGACGCCGTCATCGGAGCGCCTCCGCCGAGGGAAAGGACGCCGTCGAAATCCTCCAACATGCCGCAGATGAGCTCGCTTTCCACCTTGCGGAAGGCGGGCTCGCCATATTGCGCGAAATAGTCGGGGATCGTCATTCCGACTTCATGTTCGATTTCATCGTCGGCGTCGGCGAAAGGCAGATTCATCATCTGCGCCACTTCGCGTCCGACTCGGGTCTTACCGGCCCCCATCATGCCGATGATCACGGCCACCGGACGGGTGTAAGTCACGATTATTCCTTCCCTCGATTGCGGTACAGGACTGCGATGCAGGTTTGCGGTGCGGGGCTTGCGCAGCTGCCGGCCCGAAAGGCCCCTGCAGCAGTCCGCAGCGTGGCATTATCGTCTCAGCGCATGTGCTCCGGCCAGGACGCCAGATACGCTTCGGCATTGCGGCGCGTCTCCTCGACGCTGTCGCCGCCGAACTTCTCCAGCACATACTTGGCCAGCGTCAGACGTACCATCGCTTCGGCCACGACGGCGGCCGCCGGCACCGCGGTGGAGTCGGAACGCTGGTTGATGGCCTGCGCCGCCTCGCCGGTGGCCACGTCGACGGTGCGCAGCGCGCGCGGAATCGACGGGATAGGCTTCATCGCGGCGCGCACGCGGATCGGCATGCCGTCGGACATGCCGCCTTCGATGCCGCCCGCACGGTTGGTGAGCCGTGTGATGCGGCCGTCTTCGCCGACGGCCATTTCGTCATGCGCCTGCGAACCGGGGCGGACCGCTTCAAGGAAGCCTTCTCCGATTTCCACGCCCTTGATGGCCTGAATGCCCATAAGCGCGCCCGCCAGCGCGGCGTCGAGACGACGGTCGGATTCCACATAGGTGCCGATGCCTGCGGGCACGCCGTATGCGATGACTTCGACGACGCCGCCCAGCGTGTCGGCGTTGGCCTTCGCTTCGTCGATGCGCGCGATCATGCGGGCTTCCGCTTCCTTGTCCAGCGTGCGTACAGGAGAGGCGTCCAGCGCGGCCACGTCATCCGCCGTCGGCATGGCGTAATCGCCTTCGACGCCGGCGCCGCCGATGGAAATCACATGGCTGACGGTGCGGATGCCCAGGGTCTGCTCCAGGAATTGGCGCGCGACTTCGCCCAACGCCACGCGCGACGCGGTTTCGCGGGCGCTGGAACGCTCCAGGACGGGGCGGGCGTCATCGAATGCATACTTGCGCATGCCGGTCAGATCGGCATGCCCCGGTCGCGGACGGCTCAGCGGCGCGTTGCGGCCTTCACGCGGCAGCTCATGACCGAGCGGATCGGCGCTCATGACCTCCGTCCACTTCGGCCATTCGGTATTGGCGATTTCGATGGCGACGGGAGACCCGAGCGTCAGGCCGTGGCGTACGCCCGTGAGCAGACGGACCTTGTCCTCTTCGAATTTCATGCGCGCGCCACGCCCGTAGCCCAATCGGCGACGCGCCAACGCGCCGACCACATCGTCGGTGGTGATACGTACACCGGACGGCAGTCCTTCGATCATGGCGACAAGCGCTTCACCATGCGATTCGCCTGCAGTCTGCCAACGCAACATGCCTTCTCCTTTTCGTTTTGCTGCACGCTTCGTGCGTGACTTCGGATTATTGTAACTATATGGGGTATCTTGCATGCTTGCCGAGTCTGATTTGTGGACTTGCCGTCTCAGTCAATGACATTCGCTGCCGCCGTGTGCCCCGCCTGTGGATAGCGATCGGCATCGCGGCCCAGCTGATTGCGACATGCGTATACGCTTTGCTGGCGAATGATCTGTTCGTTGTCGTGCAGTCGGCCGTGTTTGCGCTGTTGTGCGCCGCCGTGCAGACGGCGTTGGCGTTGCTGAAGCCGGGGGCGTTGGGATTCGGCGATGTGACGACGACGTTGATGGTGGGCCTGGCCATTGGCATGCGAGGCCTGCAGACGGTTGTTCTTTGGTGGCTGTTCATGGGCCTGGTCGGTCTAATCTGGATTGCGGCCTGGTTGCGTTTCGATCCGCAGCGCGGCACGGCATATGAGGGGAAGGCGCCGTTCGCGCCGGTTATCGTGTTGGCTGGCGTTTTCGCGGTATTGGCGTCCGCTTTGATGTGATACAGCCGACGCTGATCTGATTTCGTGATATGACTACGGCAAACGGGCGTGTGACGGAATCGGGGATTCCGTCACACGCCCGTTTATTGTGTTGCGATCCTATTCGCGATTACGCCGGCTGATCGATCGATCAATTGGCGTTTTCGTTGCCGGTCTTGTACTCCTTCACATACTGTTCGAACTGCCGATTCTGCTCGTCCAGCGTGCCTGTGGTGAACTTCGTTTCGCCGGTCTGCAGATTCGTGGTCACGAAGTACAGCCAGTCGCCTTGTTCCGGATTCAGCGCGGCTTCGATGGCGTTGTCGCCGGGATTGCTGATCGGTCCCGGGGGCAGGCCTGCATGAAGACGAGTATTGTATGGATTCGAATCATCCTGCAGCATGGCGTCGGTCAATTCGCTGGCGCTGATGCCGAGACCGTAGGCGACGGTCGAATCCATGCCCAATGTGATGTCCTGCTCGAGACGGTTGAGGATCACGCGCGTGACCTTGCCGTAGTATTCGGACGAATTCACTTCGGATTCGGCGATCGATGCCATGATCAGGATTCGTTCACGCTCTTCGCCTGCCGGCACGCCCATCGAGTCAAGCTTTTCGATACGGGCTTCGACCATCGCGGTGATGATCTCTTCGACGGTTTTGTTCTGCACATCGTAGCTGCCCGGTTCGAACCAGCCTTCGAAGTCGCCGTTCGCCTCATCCGGCAGGATCCCGGCGCCGCCGCCATTGATGACCGCATCAAAATCGGACTGTGATAATCCGGAAAGCTCCACCGCTGCGGCGATTACGTCGGACACACGTTCCCCCGAACGGACTTCCAGGAAGCCGCTGGCCTGTGATTGGTCGGAGAGGATGGCGACGACATCCGCGGCCTTCATATGCCTGAGCAACGAGAAGGTTCCCGGATACAGTACGCTGCCGTTCGCCATGACGATGCTGGTGAAGGCCGCTGCGGATTTGATGATCTCGGCCTCATACAGATTTTCCGCGATCGTCGCGGCGTCCTGGCCTTGTTCGACGGTGAATTGCACTTCGCCTTCGCCCGGTCCCGGATAATCCTCGATAACGGATTCGGTCTGATTGTTGGCGTTGCGTATGTCGATCAGCTTGTGATAACCGAAATAGCCGCCGGTGGCCACCAGGGCGATGACAATGATAGCCGCGATGATGCCGAACATCCTGCGCCGCTTGTGCATTTCACGCTGACGCCGCATGGCGCGACGAGACTGCGGAGGAGCCGGTGGATTCACGGGAACAACTGTATCGGAGCCATCTCCTTCCCAATGAACGTTATCGTCGAAGAACTCTTCGAAATCCTCTGACATCGATCGCTTCCCTCATTTCTCCACGCGGTCCAATGCCGTTTGCAAGATCACCACCGCGGCCTGCTGGTCGACTTTCGGGCGATGCTGCCGGCTGCCGACCTGAGCATCAAGCAACTGCCGGTGCGCAGTCACCGTGGTCAAACGTTCATCGACCAGAGCCACCGTCGGCATCTGATCGAGGACCACCTCTCCCTCTTCGATCCATGTTGCGAGTCGTTTTTCGAGGTTGGCAGCCCAACGTCGGGCCTTTTTCGCGCTTCTACCTTCAGTGCCGTCCAATTGCAACGGCAATCCGATAACAACGTGTTCAATCTGCTCATCTTCGATGATACCGATAACATCGTCGATCGCACGGAACGAATCACCGTACGCCTGTATGTTTCCTGCAGGATGAGCAAGGGCGAGGCCCGGATCGGACAATGCAAGTCCGACCCGGGCGTCGCCCAAATCAATGCCGAGCCATACCATGCGGGTAAGCTCAGGCCTTCATCGCCTGTTCGGCAAGTGCCGTGATGGCTTCGTCGATCTTGGTCGCGTCGCTGCCGCCGCCCTGGGCGAAGTCCGGCGTGCCGCCGCCACCGCCGCCGAGGATCTTGGAAGCGCCGCGGACCAGGTCGCCGGCCTTGATGCCGGCCTTACGCGCGGCTTCGTTGGTTGCCACCGCGACCATCGGCTTGTCGTCTTCGGAGACGCCTGCGAGGGCGACGACGACCGGAGCGTCTTCGCCGAGCTGGCCGCGAACGTCCAGAACGGTCTTACGCAGCGCGTCGAATGATCCGAAGTGGCCGACGTTCTTCGCGGCGACCTTCACCGGGGCGGCGGAGGCCTTGACGTCGGCGACGAGCTGCGGAACGGCCGCCGCCAACTGGCCTTCGTACATGGCGGCCAGACGACGGTCGGATTCCTTGAGCTTGGCGAGCAGCGTGTTCACGCGTTCGGCCAGCTCGTCCGGACGGGCGTTGAGCTTGTCGCTCAGCTGGGAGACGAGCGCGTGTTCGCGGGCGTTGTACTCGTAGGCGCTTTGGCCGACCAGCGCGTCTACACGGCGCACGCCGGAGCCGATGGAGGCTTCGGACATGATGTTGATCGCGCCGATCTTGCCGACATGGTCGACGTGGGTGCCGCCGCACAGTTCGCGGCTCCAGCCGTCTTCGCCGATGGAGACCACGCGCACGATGTCGCCGTACTTTTCGCCGAACAGGTGCATCGCGCCGAGCGCGATCGCGTCGTCGAACTTCATCTCCTGCGTGGTGACGGCGAGGTTGTCGCGCAGACGGTCGTTGACGCGCGCTTCGACGGCGCTCATGATCGTCTTGGTCGGGGCCTTGGACCACTGGAAGTCGAAGCGCAGACGGTTCGGGGCGTCTTCGGAACCGCGCTGGGTGGCCTGCGGGCCGAGCTCTTCGCGCAAAGCCTTATGCACCATGTGGGTCGCGGTGTGGGAGCGGGCGATGGCGCCACGACGGTCAAGGTCGATGGTGGCGTTGACTTCGGCGCCGACCACCAGCGTGCCTTCGGTCAGACGGCACTGGTGGACGATGAGGTCCTTGATCGGCTTCTGCACGTCGTCGACCTCGAGCACTGCGCCGTCGTCGGAAAGGATCTCACCCTCATCGGCCAGCTGGCCGCCGGCCTCCGCGTAGAACGGGGTGCGGTCGAGGATGACTTCGACGTTCGCCGGAGCGGTGACGGCCGGAACAGAGCCCTTGCCTTCCTGCATGATGCCAAGCACGCGGGCGCGCGCGGAGAAATCGGTGTAGCCGAGGAAGTCGATCGGCTGTTCCAGCGTCTTCTTGAAGTCGTCGTAGACGCTCAGGTCCACGTTGTGACGCTTCTTCAGCGCATCGGCGCGGGCGCGGGACTTCTGTTCGGCCATCAATTCGCGGAACTTGGCTTCGTCGACCGTGACGCCCTGCTCCTGCGCCATTTCGAGGGTCAGCTCGATCGGGAAGCCGTAGGTGTCGTGCAGCTTGAACGCATCGTCGCCGGAGACCGTGGTCTTGCCGGATTCCTTGGCCTTGGACACGGCCATGTCGAAGATTTCGGTGCCGGCTTCGAGGGTGCGGCGGAAGGCGTCCTCCTCGCCGTATGCGGATTCGGAAACCTCATGGAAGGTGTTTTCCAGTTCCGGATAGCTCGGAACCATGGCGTTCTTGGAAACCGGGAACAGGGTCGGCAGCACCGGATCGGTGACGCCGAGCGCGCGCATGGCCTTGACGGTTCGACGCAGCAGGCGGCGCAGCACGTAGCCACGGCCGTTGTTGGACGGACGCACGCCGTCGCTCATGATCATCAGCGCGGAGCGCACATGATCGGCCACGACGCGGAACTTGACGTCCATCGCCTCGTCGTCGCCGTACATGCGGCCGGACATGGTCTGCGCGGCCTCGATGACCGGGAAGACCTCATCGGTCTCGTAGATGTTCTGCTTGCCCTGCAGCAGGTAGGCGAGACGTTCGAGACCGGCGCCGGTATCGATGTTCTTGTTCTCCAATTCGCCGACGATGTGCAGGTCGGTCTTGGACTTGACGTTGTCGACCTCGTAGTTTTCGAACACGAGATCCCAGATTTCGATATAGCGGTTCTCGTCGGCGATCGGGCCGCCTTCGACGCCGTATTCGGGGCCACGGTCGACATAGATTTCGGAGCACGGGCCGCCGGGGCCGGGGCCGCCGGTGGTCCAGAAATTGTCTTCCATGCCCATGATCTGGATGTGCTCCGGATCGACGCCTTCGTTGCGCCACAGGGCACGAGCCTCCTCGTCATCGGTGAAGGTGGTCATCCACAGCTTCTCCGGGTCGAAGCCGTAGCCGCCCTCGCTCTGCGGGGTGGTCAGCAGCTCGTAGGCATAGTGGATCGCTTCCTCCTTGAAGTAATCGCCGAAGGAGAAGTTGCCCAGCATCTGGAAGAAGGTGCCGTGACGCGTGGTCTTGCCCACTTCGTCGATATCGAGGGTACGCACGCACTTCTGGTTCGATGCCATGCGCGGCGACGGCGGGGTCTGTTCGCCCATCAGATACGGGATGAACGGGACCATGCCGGCGATGGTGAACAGCGTGGTCGGGTTCGGGGAGATCAGCGATGCCGACGGCACGACAAGGTGGTCGTGTCGTTCATAGTAATCGAGATAGCGCTTCGCGATTTCAGAAGTGCGCATGTGTTTTTGGGCTCCTTTACGGCCGGGACCAGGGTCGGTCCCGTTTTGTCATGATTTCGACTGCCGTCCGCAGTCGTCTTCCGTTGTCTATGTGACGTCTATTTGACGTGATCGAAGCAGATCGTTCGCGCCGGTGAGCGATTATCCGGCATATCGTGCGTTCAGTTCCTCCTCGCGTGCCCGACGTGTGGAGTTGAATTCATTGACCAGACCTTGCAGCGTGCGCATCGTCACATGTTCCTGATCGGGGCCGAGCAGGAACTGACGCGCGGCATCAGGGGTGTTGGCCTTTACGTAGGCCTGTGCCTTGGCCACTGCGATCACGCCGATCACGAAGCCGACGCCCACCCAGAACAGACGTTTGAACATCACTCCCCCTTAGTGGAATCCGCACGTCCCGCAGTCTTGTTCTGCAGGAACGATCGGGCGGTGGATTTTGCCGCATATACGACGGAGGCGATCTTGATGACGGGCTTGCCCAGGAACGAGCCGTACAAATCGCTCAAGGCGCTGACGTTGCTCGCCGTGGCCGATGCGGCCGCGGAGATCTTGTTCACGTCGTCCAACGACTTGTTGACCTGCTGTATGGTCGTCACGCTTTCGTCAAGTGCCGGGATCGCATGGTCTCCGGTATCCCTGACGACTTGGGCGAGCTGGTCGAACAGCTTGCCAAGGCGAATCAGCGGGTAGATCATGAATCCGGCCAGAATCGCGAACGCAATGGCGGCGATGAGACCTGCAATCTCTCCTACACCCATCTTGTACCTCTTTTCAGTATCACGGCACAGCACCGCGACCACAATACCCGCACTAGACTAACGAACGGCCCAGACGCTGCAGGAAGTCGCGAACTCATTGATTATACGATGCGACGGTTATCGCATTGCCGAACGGCTGGTCCGTATCGAATTCAAGGCATGTCACCGAGCCGTTCGCCGGCCGTTCGCTCAGATCGTAGTCCTCCGACGCGAAGCGGTGCATCAGGCTGAGCAGTGTGTTGCCGTGCGAGATCATCAGCACGTCATCGCCGTCATGCAGGCGCTTGTCGGCGGCGATCAGCGCGAACGCGCCTTCCACACGCCGCCAGTATTCGGCGTCGGATTCCGCATCGTGGAAGGGATCCGCTTCCTTCAGGAAATCGCGGGTCGCGGCGAGCCCGAATCTGCGCACGATGTCGTTGTAGTCCTTTGCGCCGTGGGGGCCGCCCGCGGCCGTCCATGCGAGCGACATGTCCTGGCCTTCGAAATAGCCGTAGCACTGCTCGCGGAAATGCATGTCGTTCACCAATTCGGGACGTGTATGGCCTGCGGATTCGTTGATGTCGAGTATGCGCTGCGCGGTGACCATCGCACGCGTGGTGTCGGAGCAGAACGCTGCAGCGAATTCGATATCGCGCAGCTTCTCCCCCGCGCGTCGAGCGTCGGCCAGGCCGGCTTCGGTCAGCGGGGAATTGCTCCATCCTTGCAGTCGGTTATATCGATTGAACAGGGTCTGCCCATGGCGGACAACATGCAAATGCAACATCATGCCTTCAGATTAGCGCATTCCCATATGGCATTCAGCATTCTGACGTGCCATATTGAAGATCGCCCCAAAGTTTTTCAGGGATGGTTTCAGGGATGGTATAAGGGATGATTTTGCGATATATATGCATTTGTCCCTGTACGATATCATCTATGGGTAGTTTCATTTCACGTTGGCTGGTGCTGACGATTGCGGCGGGCGTCATGGTCGCGCTGCTGCCGGGCATGGAGGTGATCGGCGATCCGCCGATCATCGGCGTCGCCGCTTTCGCGTTGTTCATGGCGCTGATCAATGCATCGATCAAACCGATCGTGCATTTGCTGGCGCTGCCGTTTTCGATTTTGAGCTTCGGCCTGGTCGCGCTGGTCATCAACTGGCTGTTCATGGAACTGGCGTCGTGGCTGGCGATGAGCCTGTTCGATGTCGGCGTCGTCATTGACGGGTTCCTGTGGTCGGTGATCGGGTCGCTGATCATGTCGATCGTCTCAAGCATCGTCGGCATGGTGATCGGCGAATAATCCGCACAATATAAAAACGCAAAAACAACTAGAAAGCGAAGAGCCTCGCAGGTTTCCTGCGAGGCTCTTGCTGTATGTATGTCCTTACACTGTATGTTTTTACAGTATGTGAATCCAGATCAGCGGGCGTAGAATTCGACCACGTACTGGATGTTGACCTGCACCGGGATTTCCTCGGCTTCAGGCTTGCGAGTCAGGGTGGCCTTCAGGGAAGGCAGGTTGACGTCCAGGTAGCCCGGAACCGCCGGCAGCACATCGCGGTGCACGCCTTCGGCGGCGATCTGGAACGGAACCATCGTCTGGCTCTTCGGCTTGACCTGGATGGTCTGGCCGGGCTTGACGCGGTAGGACGGGCGGTCGACGATGTTGCCGTCAACGAGAATGTGACGATGAACCACGAACTGACGAGCCTGGGCGGTGGTGCGGGCGAAGCCGGCACGCAGGACCAGGGCGTCGAGACGGGTTTCGAGATCGGTCAGCATGGCGTTGCCGGTCTGGCCGGGGGTATGGGTGCCCTTCTCGTAAGCGGCGCGGAGCTGCTTCTCGGAGATGCCATACTGAGCGCGAAGACGCTGCTTTTCGCGCAGACGCACTGCGTAATCGGACTCAGTGCGACGGCGGGTGCGGCCGTGCTCGCCCGGAGCATACGGACGCTTTTCGAAGATGCGCTGAGCCTTCGGGGTCAGTGCAATGCCGAGGGCGCGGGAAAGACGCACCTGACGGCGAGAACGCTGAACGTTCGTCATTGGTTTAATCCTTTGTTAGTTCTGTCGTTGTCTGAACGGAACGTGGAATACGGGATTCCACGCTGAGCCGGCCTCTCCAGCGCTTTGTCATGGTAAGACATGAACGGCCCGGCCTTGACGGTCCGACCGCCGTCCCGCTGATGGGCTAAGGCTCCAGACGATGCCTTTCGAAGAAAGACACCAATCGGCAACTATACACGACAGGGGCGGACTTCGCCGTGTCGCCTAGAGCTTTTCGATCGGGGCCACCCGGAGCATCAGACGTTTGACGCCATCCGTGCCGAAATCGACGGTGATCACCGAATTGCGCCCCTTGTCCTGCGTGTCGAGCACGGTGCCCAATCCGTAACGGTCATGCGTGATCTTGTCGCCGATATGGAAGTCGGCGATGTTGAGCTCGTTGTCTTTGCTCAGCGCGGAGGCCGGGGCTGTTTTCGACTTGTCCGACGGCGTCACGCGACGGACGGTGACCTTGCCGGACTTCGACGAGGAGCGAGACGATCCCAAGGAGCCGTAGTAGGAAGAACCGCGGGACGAGCCATACGAGGAGCCTGCCGAACGGCGGCGCCCGGAACCTGAAGAACCGTACGACGACGAACCATATGACGAACCGTATGAGGACGATCCATACGATCCGCCGCGGCGCGAGGAGCCGTACGAGGAAGACCCGTGCGAGGAGGAGCCATAGGACGAGGACCCGTAGGAAGACGCTCCTCCGCCAAATGACGAGCCCGAGAAATCGTCGTCACGCCATCCGCCGAAATCATCGTCGAAGCCGTCGGAGAAGCTTCCGCTGCCCCAGCCGCCGCGCATGCGCTCCACACCGGTTTCGCGACGCTTCCAATCGATCAGTTCTTCCGGGATCTCGTCAAGGAATTGGCTCGGCAGCATCTCATTGGCCTGCCCCCACTGCGCGCGCACGGCGGCACGGGTCACGTACAGGCGGCGCTTCGCGCGCGTGATGCCGACATATGCGAGGCGACGCTCCTCGGACAGTTCGCTGGTGTCCTCCATCGCGCGCGAATGCGGGAACGTGCCCTGCTCCATGCCGGTCAGGAACACGATCGGATATTCCAGACCCTTGGCCGTATGCAGCGTCATCAATGTGACCTTGCCGGAATCCTCGCCTTCACTGGGCAGCTGATCGGAATCCGCCACCAATGCCGTGGTTTCAAGGAAGGCCGCCAACGTGGCGTCCGGCGTGTTCTGTTCGAATTCCGCGGCCACCGACTGTAGCTGCGAAAGGTTCTCCACACGCGACATGTCCTGCGGGTCCTCCGAACGGCGCAGTTCCTCCAGCATGCCCGTCTTGTCGAGCACTTCGGCCACGATTTCGGACGGTTTCGCATCATGCTCGGCGGCGAAGGCGCGCAATCCGATCAGCAGATCGCGGAATTCGCGCAGCGGCTTCGCGGTGCGCGCCGTAATGCCGTCCAATTCGTCGGCATGTTCGATGCCGAGCCAGAACGGTCCCATATGCGCGTCGGCATAGGATGCGACCAGCGCTTCGGCCCGCGCGCCCAGCCCACGCTTGGGCACGTTGAGGATGCGTCGCATGTTGACGCTGTCGGACGGGTTGACGATGGCCTGCAGGTAGGCGACGGCGTCCTTGATTTCGCGGCGCTCGTAGAATTTCGTGCCGCCGACCAGCTGATACGGCGTACCGGCGTTGATCAGCGCCTCTTCCAAAGAACGGGACTGCGCGTTGGCGCGATACATGATGGCCATGTCCGAGTAGGCGACGCCTTCCTCGGCATGCACGCGCGTGATTTCGCCGGCGATCCACGCCGCCTCCTGCTGCGCATTGTCGGCGGCGTATCCGACGATCGGGTCGCCCTTGCCGAACGCGGTCCACAGCTTCTTCGGCTTGCGGCCTTCATTATGCGCGATCACCGCGTTCGCCGCGTCCAGAATGGTCTGCGTGGAACGGTAGTTCTGTTCCAGCATGATCGTGCGCGCGTTCGGGAAATCCTGTTCGAAATCCTGGATATTGCGGATGTCCGCGCCGCGGAAGGCGTAGATCGACTGGTCGGAGTCGCCGACGACGGTGATCCAGGCGGGGCCCGTCTTGCCGGCGGCGACCGCGGTGGGCGCGGCCTCCTCCCCCGCATCGACGCCGGCCAATTCGCGCACCAGCTCATACTGCGCATGGTTGGTGTCCTGATATTCGTCGACGAGGATATAGCGGAACTTGTGATGATAGTATTCGGCGACCATCGGATCTGTGCGCAGCAATTCGACGGTGCGCGAGATCAGATCGTCGAAATCGACGGCGTTGGCCTGCGCCAGACGATGCTGGTATTCGGCGTAGACGACCGCATACAGCTCTTCGACGTTGCCGATGCGCCCGAGCTGGTATCCGCGCTGGCCGGGACGATAGTCCGGCGCGTACGTCTTCAATTGCGTTCGCCAGTCGGTCAGATTGTTCTTATAGTCGGAGATGCGTGACAGGATCGCGCGCGGCGTATAACGCTTCAGGTCGATGTTGAGGTCGGCGCCGATCAGTTTGACCAGGCGTTCGCAATCGGCGGTGTCGTAGATGGAGAAGCCGGAATCAAGCCCGATCTGCTTGCCGTCGCGGCGCAGGATGCGCACGCAGGCGGAGTGGAAGGTCGACACCCACATGCGTTCGGCGACGGGACCGATCAGCGCGGCAAGACGTTCCTTCATCTCCGCCGCGGCCTTGTTGGTGAATGTGATGGCGAGAATCTGGCTCGGCCATGCGCCGAACTGCGTCAGGATCCATGCGATGCGTCGCGTGAGCACGCGCGTTTTGCCCGAACCGGCGCCTGCGCCGATCAGCAATGCCGGGCCTCGATATTGCACGGCCTGCGATTGCTGCTCGTTCAGGTCGCCGATAAGCTCTTCGGCATGACGTGCGATGAAATCAGGATCCTGCTGCACTGGCGCACACTCCCCTTTGTCGTTTGTTGCTGGCCCGTCGAAACGATTGTCGAATCGATTCTCGAACGAATTCTTGGAGCCATCTGAGCCATTCATGTTTACCACATGAGCACGTCAGTGCCGCACGGACCAGGCATTGAGTGCGTCGCGCACGGTGGCCGCATACAGATTCGCGCCTTCCGGCATGGTGTGGATGCCGTCGGAATAGAACACTTCGGGATGCGGCGTCGCCGCGGCGTCCCAGTCGATCAGCAGCGACGAGTCGCGATGGGCCTGGACATAGTCGCGTGCCGCCTGGTTGGCGACGGGTATCCACGCCCGTTCGCCGTGGCCGCTGATGATGCACAGCACATGGCCGGGGCCTGCGGTCTGCGCGATTTCGGCGTAGTCGCCGACGGTGGTCGCTGAATTCGTGTTCGCCGCGATGACGATATATTTTTTGAGCTGGCCACTCGCCTTGTATGACGAGATCAGATCGCGTACGACGGCGATGCTGCGCGATTCCTTGGCGTCGACGTAGATGCCGGGCAGCGCCGCCGACAATGCCGACGACGCGCCAAGCATGACGGAATCGCCGATGGCGATGACGTCGCCGCCCTTGACCGGTTCGGCCGGCCGGGGCGGCTCATGCGCGACCTTGTCTTCGCCGACCGCCGCATTGCCGGCCTTGTCGTTCGACACACCGCCCGACGCGCCGAACGAGGAGGATCCGTCTTTGCCGGACTCCTTTTCGCCGGTTTCGTCCGATTCGTTTTCCGCCGGCGATTCCTCACCCGAACCATTATTCGAACTTTTGTTCGAATCCTGTTCTTCCGCATCCCGCTCGGCCTGACGATGCCGCCGCTCCAGCAACGCCTGCTGCCGCTCCAACGCAAGCTGCACTTTCGTCTTATCAGGCGCTGCATGCATCGTAAACCCGAATCCCAGGCACAATGCCACGGCGACGATTCCGGCCGCGAGCGCCTTCCACCTGTCTCGTGTTTCGGTGAGGTCGGGGCGCCATCCTTCGAGCAGGCGCGCAGCCGGCCGTTCGACGAAATGCCATGAGAAGGCCGCGCATGCCATGGTGAGGGTCCAGGCGAGTGCCCATAGCGGCCATTGCGGGCGCCCGTCGTGGGTCATCGGCATGAGGCGTTCGAGCAGTACATAGATCGGCCAATGCCATAGGTAGAGTCCGTATGAGTAGCGGCCCATCAGTCGGAGGGGCCGCCATTCGAACAGGTTTTCCATCCAGGAGCCTTCGCCGATCGATCCGATCAGCATGAGCACGGTCAATATGGCGGTCAGGGCGAGTCCCCATCGGAATGCCGTGGCGTCCTGATGCACGTATCGGGTCAGCGCGAGGAAGACGGTCAGCGCCGCCGTGGCCAGCCATGGGCTGATTTTCACCCATGTTTGGGCGAGGCGTCGTGACAGTGCGGCTTGCATGCTGCCGTGCAGCGCCCATGCGAAGGCCATGCCTGTCAGGAGCCCGAACGTGTGGGTGTCGAGTCCGTAGTAGATGCGGGTCGCGTCTTTGCCCGGCGTGTACAGTGCGCCCATCAGTACCGCGCTGAGTATGGCGAGGCCTGCCGGTATGGCCCACTGCAGTTTTTGCGGCACGTGTCTGCGTATCAGTGCGACCAGCGGCGGCAGCAATACCGCGAATTGCGCGAATACGGCCACGTACCAGAGGTGCTGCAGGGGTTGCGGCGCTGTTGCGGCGAAGTAGCTGGCTCCGCTGGCGATGCCGTACCAGTTGTAGGTGAAGGTGATCGCGGCGAGGCTTTCCCAGCCGTATTTCACGAGCGCGTCGGTGTCGATCGCCGCGCTGAGCATTGCGACCACGGGGATCAGCAGCATGATGGCGGGCAGCAGGCGTGCGAGGCGTCGCAGATAGTATCGGCGCAGGAGCAGGTGGCCGTGGTCGTCGTATTCGTCGAGCAGGCTCCATGTGAGCAGGAATCCTGAGATGGTGAATAGGACTTCCACGCCGAGGAAGCCGCCGGATTCGCCGGCGACTGAAAAATGGTAGGCGACGATGGCGGCAAGTGCGACGCCTTTGATGCCGTCGATGCAATGGAAGCGCTGTCGCTGCGACATGACTTCTTGTATCTCCTTTGGAATTCGCACGGCGCTGGAGCGCCGTGGCCTTTGCATATAGTAGTCGTGGCCCGTCGAATACGTCATGGCCGGCGGCGGGTCGCGTTTGGATCGCGCCGGCGTTTTCCCGTTTCCGTTCGTTTTCGTCTGCAGCGCATTGTTCGCTTTGACGCCGGCGACACGGTGCGGCGCCCGGCGTCGCGGTCACGTCATCTCACGCGAGTATGCTGGAAGTTCTTGATACGTGGGCGTGGTCTCATGTTGAAGCAGTCATAGCCCATCCGACAATTATTCAAAGGGGTTTCATGAAGGAGCTTGAGGAACGCATTCGTCTGGAAGGCAAGGTCAAGCCGGGCAACGTGCTGAAGGTCGACGCTTTTCTTAACCACCAGTGCGATGTTGCGCTGTTCGACGCCATGGGCGCGGCTTGGGCGGAGCATTTCAAGGGTAGGAACATCACCAAGATCCTGACCATCGAAGCGTCCGGCATCGGCATCGCCTGCGTCGCCGCCCGCCATTTCGGCAATGTGCCGGTCGTGTTCGCGAAGAAGGCCCAGTCCATCAATCTGGATGGCGAACAGTATTCCACGACGGTGTATTCGTTCACCAAGCAGAAGGAATTCCCCGTCATCGTGGCCAAGCAGTATCTGCATGAAGGCGATCATGTGCTGCTGATCGACGATTTCCTGGCCAACGGCAAGGCGTTGCATGGTCTGATCGACCTGTGCGGGAAGGCCGGCGCCGTGGTCGAAGGCATCGGCATCGCCGTGGAAAAGGGCTTCCAGGGCGGCGGCGACCAGCTGCGCGCCGACGGCTATGACGTTGATTCGCTTGCGATCGTCGAATCGATGGATCCGGAATCCGGCTCCATCGAATTCCGCTGATTTGAAGATTTTCCGGGGCGTCCGCATCGCGGGTTCCCCGGTTTTTTCTGCCCGCCGCACCGTCGCTTCGCGGCATTGCGACGCGATGGCGTTGCGTGGGCTTTTAAAAATACAACTTGGACGTTCCAAGGGTTTTGTTGTGCAACGACACAGAGAATAGAGAGAGAACAGTATGGCAACGAATAAGGATAGGACGACGAAATCCGCCGTCTCCTTCGAAGCCCTGACCAGTTTGGACGCTCCGGTCTCCTTCTGGCGTGGCATTCCGTTCGGCTTGCAGCATGTCATGGCGATGTTCGTGGCGAATCTCGCCCCGATTTTCATCGTCGCCTCCGCCGCGAACATGGACGCGGCCCAGTCCGCCGCCGTGATCCAGGCCGGCCTGCTTGTGGCGGGCCTCGGCACCTGCCTGCAGCTGTACGGCGCCTGGCTGATCGGTTCCCGCCTGCCGATGGTCACCGGCATCTCCTTCACGTATGTGGCCGCCGCCGTGGCGATCTGCGCCGATAAGGGCTATGGCGCCGTGGTCGGCGCCGTCATCGTCGGCGGCCTGCTGGAGCTGGTGTTGGGCCTGACCGCCAAATATTGGCGTCGTTTCGTGCCGCCGATCGTGTCCGCCATCGTAGTCACCTCGATTGGCTTCTCCCTGCTGACGGTCGGCGCCGAAAGCTTCGGCGGCGGCTCCGGCGCGGAGGATTTCGGCTCCTGGCAGAATCTGACGCTCGGCCTGATCTCCCTGGTCGCCTGCCTCGCCTTCCAGCTGCTGATGAAGGGCACCGCCAAGCAGCTGTCCGTGCTGTTCGGCCTCGTGGTCGGCTATGTGGTCGCCATTTTCATGGGCAAGGTCGATTTCTCCGGCTTCGCGGACCTGTCCATCATCTCCGTGCCGCAGTTCATGCCGTTCAAGCCTGAATTCGATCCGGGCGCGATCATCTCCCTCGGCCTGCTCTACGTGGTCTCCTCCGTGGAAGTACTGGGCGACACCGCAGCCCTGACCAAGGTCGGCCTGAACCGTCTGCCTACGGAGAAGGAAACCGCCGGCGCGATCGCAGGCGACGGTCTGATCTCCTCCGTGTCCGGCCTGTTCGGCTGCCTGCCGTTGACCTCCTTCGCGCAGAACATCGGCCTGGTGGCCATGACCAAGGTCGTCAACCGCAAGGTGATCCTCTCCGGCGGTCTGATCCTGATCCTGGCCAGCTTCGTGCCGGCCATCGCCGAAGTGTTCAACTCGATGCCGCAGGCCGTGCTCGGCGGCTGCACGATCATGATGTTCGGCAACATCATCCTCTCCGGCTTCCAGATGATCGCCGAAGCGGGCTTCACGCAGCGCAACATCACCATCGCCGCGCTGAGCCTGACCATCGGCATCGGCTTCACCCAGGTCGGCGACATCTTCGTGCACTTCCCGGCCCTGTTCCAGCAGATCTTCGCTTCGAACTGCATCGCCGTGGCGTTCGTCGTCGCGCTGATCCTCAGCCTCGTGCTGCCGAGCGAAGAGCACTTCCTCGCCGCCAAGCCCGGCGAGAACGAGCAGTAAGCGATCCCCGGAACAGGAGACACGCGTAACAGGAAAGGCGGGCGAATGCCCGCCTTTCGCATATTCGCCTTGACGCGATCGCACATCCCATCGTTGACGCCAGTCCCCCTCGCCCATCATGCAAGGCGCGTTCTGAACCGCACCCCAAAAGGCGATGCCCGATTGCCCTCAGGCCGACGCGCATACCACCATGAAGGCGGATCCCTGCCGTGTTACGCCAAGTGCATATCCGCATAGGATGCGATAGAGTGACGGCAACAGGCATGCAAGCGCTCTCACGCTACGGACAGAGGTGAATCACCGATGACATACCTCGAACAACTGTTCCTATGGTGGACGTTCTACTCATTCGTCGGATGGGTTTGGGAAACCCTGCTCGCATTGGTGCTGCGGCATCGACTCGTCGACAGGGGCGTGCTCAACGGCCCGATATGCCCGATATACGGATTCGGCGGCATCATCGTGATCCTGCTTCTGCATGACGTGAGGAATCCGTTCGCGCTGTTCCTCAGCTCGGGTTTCATCGCCTGCGCCATCGAATACATCACGTCATATGCGACCGAACGATTGTTCAGCGTCAGGCTTTGGGACTACACGGACAAGCCCTTCAACATCCACGGACGCGTGTATCTCAACGGATTCGTCGCATTCGGGGCCGGAGCCACATTCGTCATGCTGTTCGTCCAGCCTTGGCTTTCGGCGTTGACCGCAGGCCTTCCCCCGCTCGCGCTGCACATCATCACCGGCGTTCTGGCGGCGATGCTGATGGTCGACCTTGCGATCAACATCGCAGGTCTGCGCACGCTGCACGGCCGTCTCGCCATGCTGGATGACGAGCTTGACCAGCATCGTGCCGCACGCATCGACGCGGTCAACGAGCGGATCACGGAGAAGCACGAGCGTCTCGCGCAGCTCAACGAGCATATTCATGCGACGCTCAACTGGCAGCAGCGCCGACTGATCGACGCGTTCCCGCAAATGACATCCACGCGCAACACGCGAATCATGGATGAGATCCGCCACGCTCTCGAGGAGCGCCGCCGGCACCGCAGCTCCTGAACGACGCGCATACGCATGATGCCGGATTCCTATGGGATACGGCATCACCGTCGTCCACAATATAACGAATCAGCTGTTCTTCATCACGATGCTGTCGATCACGCCGGCGACATGCTCGCAATCATCGGTGCAGCTTTCCAACTGCGTATACAGCTCATGCCAAGCGAACACCTGCAACGGGTCGCCGCCCGCGGTATGCAGCTTACGCATCGCATCGACGAACAGGCGGTCGGCGTCCTGCTCGATCTTGTTGATGGCGAACACATGCTCACGCAATGTCTTGGAACGCTTGAAGCGAGGCAGTTCCGACACCAGCTCCCCCATGCGGCTGCACGCCTGGTCGATCATGTCGACCAGCTGCAGCGCGTCCGGACGGATCTCCTGCACGTTGTCGTAATACAGGCGGTACAGCGTCTCCTCAAGCGTGTCGACCACGTCGTCCAACGCGCTCGACAAAGCGGCGATGTCCTCACGTTCGAACGGCGTGATGAACGCGGTCACCAGCTCGTCCATCATGCCATGGCGGATCTCATCGGCGGCCTGCTCGATGCGGTGCATCTCATCCATGCGCTCACGCAGATGTTCGGGATCGTAATCATGCATGACGTCGGAAAGCAGCTTCACCGCCTGGCAGGCGCATTCGGCGCTCTGCCGGAATCCGTCGAAATAAAAAGAATCGTTTTTCCTTGCCATTGATCGGGTCCCTTCCTTAGAACATGAACATGAAAAGCTTTGCCATGACGAAGCTGATGATGCCGCAGCCCGGGAACGTGAACACCCAGGTGAGCATCATGTCGCGCACGATGCCGAAATTGATGGCGGACAGGCGACGCACCGCGCCGACGCCCATGATGGCGCTGGTCTTCGTATGCGTGGTGGAGACCGGAATACCCAGCACGGTCATCAGCAGCAGGCATACGGCGCTGGAAAGGTCGGCGGAAAAGCCCTGATACTTTTCCAATCGCACCATGTCCTGGCCGACGGATTTAATGATGCGCTCGCCGCCGACGCTGGTGCCGATGCCCATGATGGCGCTGCACAGGAGCATCAGCCACACCGGGATGACCACGCCTGCGACGCTGGACTGCCCGTTGCAGAACGCCATGCCGAGGAACAGTACGCCGATGAATTTCTGACCGTCCTGTGCGCCGTGCATGAAACTCATCGCGGCGGCGCCGACGATCTGCGCGTACGTGAAGAAGCCGTTGGCGCGGCGACGGTCGAGGCCCGCGCAGACGAGCGTCACGATCTTGCATACGATCCAGCCGATGCCGAAGCCCAATACGAGGCTGGCCACGAGACCGTACAGGACCTTCACCCATTCGTCCATGTTGATGCCGCCCAGACCGCCCTGGATGGCGATGGCCGCGCCGGACAGGCCCGCGATCAGGCTATGGCTTTCGGATGTGGGGATGCCGAACAGGGATGCGGCGACGCTGTATACGACGATGGAGAACAGGGCCGCGCATAGCGCGATCAACGCCTCATGCGTGTTGCCGCCGAAATCGACCATATTGCTGATGGTGGAGGCGACGGAGGCGTTGATCTGCGTCATGACGAACACGCCGAGGAAGTTGAAGATCGCCGCCATGATCACCGCGGAACGTACACGCAGGCAGCGAGTGGTGACGCAGGTGGCGATCGCGTTGGGCGCGTCCGTCCAGCCATTGACGAAAATGACGCCCAATGTGAGCAGCGTGGTTACGGCCAGCGCCGGATTCGAGAAGATCTGTTGGATGAAATACGAAAAAGACACATCCAAGGGCGTCATCACCTTCCTCATCAAACGAATCCGACGGTTAACATTCCGCGAATATTCGGTAAACAATCAATGATTGTACCCGACAAGGGGCGCTTTACCCGCCGATATGACGCGTTCCCCCGAAAATAAACGGCGGAATGCGACATAACGGGTGGGAATATCGGGGAAAACATCCGGAAAACCTATGAAGGATGCAAGAAAAAACGGCGGAATGCCGCCGCGCGGGAATTCCACGCGACGGCATTCCGCCGTTTCGCCGTTCCGGTGATTCAGCACACCACTTGTGACGGCGTCACTTGTGATACAGGCTTACGCGCTCGTATTTCGGCTCGCAGCACACGTTGATGCCGAGTTTGCGGTACAGGTCTTCATCGGTCGAGGAGATGATGACGGAGAAGAACGCGTCGCAGCCGCGCAGCTGCTCCAGGCCGCCGATCACCTTGGCGGCCTGCTCGCTTTGCGAACTGGTGATCGACAGGGCGATCAGCGTTTCGTCGGAGTGCAGGCGGCGGTTCACGCTCGACAGGTGTTCGGTCTTCAAACGGCAGATCGGCTCGATGGCGGCCTCGTCGATGACGAGCGTATCGTCCGGCACGCCGGTCACGGCCTTCAACGCGTTCATCAGCAGCGCGCTGGCGGCGCCCAGCAGGTCGCCGGTCTTGCCTGTGATGACGCGTCCGTCCGGCAGCACCATGGCGCCTGCCGGAGCGCCGGTCATCTCCTCCTTCAGCAGGGCCGCCGAACGGGCCGGGGAAAGGTCCGGGCCGACGCCGGCCTTCTTCATGATCGAACGCAGACGTTCGACCTGCTCTTCGCCGGTGCCGGTGCGCTTGTAGTTCACCGCGGCATCGAAGTAGCGGCGGACGATTTCCATGTTCGCCGCCTCACGGCACGCCTCATCGTCGACGATGGCGTAGCCGGCCATGTTCACACCCATGTCGGTGGGGCTCTGATAGGGGCTGGTGCCCATGATCTTTTCCATCATGGCCTTCAGCACGGGGAACGCTTCGACGTCACGGTTGTAGTTGACGGTGGTCTTGCCGTACGCCTCGAGATGGAACGGGTCGATGATGTTCGCGTCGTCCAGGTCGGCGGTGGCGGCCTCGTAGGCGATGTTCACCGGATGGTTCAGCGGCAGGTTCCAGATCGGGAACGTCTCGTACTTCGCATACCCGGCGTTGGTGCCACGCTTGTTCTCATGGTAGAGCTGCGACAGGCAGGTTGCCAGCTTGCCCGATCCCGGGCCGGGGGCGGTGACGACGACGAGCGGACGGCTGGTGACGATGTAGTCGTTGCGGCCGTAGCCTTCGTCGGACACGATGTGTTCGATGTCATGCGGATAGCCGGCGATCGGGTAATGCAGATAGCAGGTGATGCCCAGCTGCGCCAAACGGTGACGGTACACGTCGGCGGCGGGCTGGCCCGCATACTGCGTCAGCACGACGGAGCCCACATAGAAACCGCGGGAGCGGAAGATGTCGATCAGGCGGAGCACGTCCTCGTCATATGTGATGCCGAGATCGCCGCGCATCTTGGCTTTTTCGATATGGTTGGCGTTGATGGCGATGATGATTTCGACGTCGTCCGCAAGGCTTTTGAGCATGCGGAACTTCGTATCGGGTTCGAAACCCGGCAGTACGCGCGACGCATGATAGTCGTCGAACAGCTTGCCGCCGAATTCCAGGTACAGCTTGCCGCCGAACTGCGCGATGCGTTTCTTGATGTTCTCCGCCTGCAGTGCGATGTATTTGTCGTTGTCGAATCCCTGTCGCATATGTATGTGGACTCCTCTTGACGCAACTTTGTGACCAAAAGATTATAGCGGTATGGCGGTATTGCCATACCGCACGCATGTTGTGTCATGCGAGGCCTGCTTGCATGCAACGACTGCCTTGCTACGCGACGCTTTCTTCGGTTTTCCGGCGGCCGACCAGCCATATCGCCACCAATGCGATTGCATACAGCACGGTCAATACCGGGATCAGCGTCGCATAACGGTTCTCCGGATTGCTTGCGTGCGACACGATGAAGGATGCCAGCTGATTGCCGGAAAGACCGGCGAACGCCCATGCGCTTAATGCGAGGCCGTGCACGGTGGAGACCGATGCGATGCCGAAATGCTGGTCGAGCAGCACCGGCAGCGTGGAGAAGCCGCCGCCGTAGCCGGCGTTGACGAGGAACAGCATGATGAGCACACTCCACAGAATGCCGTTGGCGATGCTGCCGGTCAGCAACTGCAACGCACAGGCGACGATCGACATGATGAGCAGCGCCTTGTATGCGGTTTCGCGACGCCTGCAGCGATCCGACAATGCGGAGAAGCCAAGGCGTCCTGCGGCATTGAACACCGCGTCGACGGCAAGCACGGTGCCGATGCCGCCTGCGATCGCCGCGGAGAATTCCGTTGCGCTCAGCCCCGCATATTGCGGGCTTTTATGCAGCACGTCGGACAGGATGTCCTTTTCCTGGGAGATCAGGGCGAGGCCGCAGGTGATGTTCAGATAGAAAGCGATCCAGATGCCCCAGAACGCCGGGCGGCGCATGATGGAAAGCCGGCTGGCCTTTGCGCTGCGCGGATCGTACACGTAACCGGCGGGACGTTTGATCAGCAGCCAGCCGGCGGCCATCATGATGGCGTAGACGATAGCAAGGATGAAGAACATGCCGACGAGACCTTGTGCGGCGATCAGCCATTCCATGACCGGGCTGGCGATCGCTTTGGCCAGGCCGAAGCCGGCGACGGCAATGCCGGTGGCGAGTCCTTTATTATCGGAGAACCAGAGCATGAGGTTCTTGACCGGCGTCAGATAGCCGATGCCAAGGCCGATGCCCATGATGACGCCGTAGAAGATGTAGACGCCCGGCAGGAAATGCAGCATGATGCTGACGCCCGTGCCCGCGAAACCGATGATGAAGAAGACCAGAGAAATGAGCGCGGAACGTTTGACGTCGCGTTCGACCATAGGGCCAAGAAATGCGGCGGACATGCCGAGGAAGAAGATCGCGAGGGAGAACGCCCATTCGACCTGCCCTGCACTGACCTGGAATTCGTCGGCGATCAACTGCTTGAACACGCTCCAGCAATAGACGGTGCCGATGGAGATGTGGATCAGCAGGGCCGGAGCGACGGCCCGCAGCCAGCGATTTTCACGAATCATTGCCATACTTCCCTTTCCGCGCGGGACGTATACCCTCTCTTGTGCCCCGCACGGAAAACAGGCTACGCGCAATCATCAGCGAAAACGCACACCAAACCTGTGCGAAATTTCACAGGTGAGGTGGGTCACAGTATCGCTCCTCCTGCAAGGCAACAACCATAGATGGCTCTATATCGGCGATATCGGCTACGGTCCACATCATTTCCGGTAATCATGATTCCGACAATATGAGAGAACCATCACAACCCACATCTCTGTAAGCAAACCCATTCCCGCACCCTATTCCGACGCACGATGCACCAGTGCCGCACGCACAATGTGTGAGTGCCCCACGCACATGCGTGAATGTCATATACACAATGTGTAGGTGTCACATACACATTGTGCGTCGGACGGCTTCCACTAGCACATTGTGCGCTGTTTACACGCACATTGTGCGTTGATTCGACGCACATTGTGCGCTGCCCGGGCACTCTACGCACATTGTGTATGTGGCACTGGCACAATGTGTGGGTGCCGCATACACAATGTGCCAGTGCTGCCAATACAATTTGCGGCCACAGCTGGCACAGTGTACGGAAACGCTGTATACAGGAAGTACTGAATGAGCGGAAGATGCTAGTACCTTAGAATTCCGTCGCCGCTCAATCCGATTCTCCCCCGATAACCCCGCAAACGCAATGAGGGCCCGCTGGTTGCCCAGCGAGCCCTCATCCGTTATGAACCGTTATGCGTTCGTGCTAACGTCACTCGTTGTCGCCAGCGGTGGCGGCGGTGGCGGTGACGGCACCCTGCTTGTCGGTCTTCACATCGGAGTACACCCAGTCGGTGTAATCCGGGTGATCGTAGCCGTTGTCGACAGCGAACTGGAAGGCTTCCAGACGGAAGGCTTCGAGCTTTTCGATGTCGGCGGCGTACTTGTCGGCGTCGATCATGCGCAGAGCTTCAGCGACGAGCTCGTAGCGGTCGATGTCGTTGACACGCACCATGTCGAACGGCGTGGTGGTGGAACCCTGCTCCTTGTAGCCGTGAACGTTGAAGTTGTCGTGGTTCGGGCGATCGAAGATCAGGCCACGCACGTCGTGCGCATAGGAGTGGTAAGCGAACAGGACCGGCTTGTCCTCGGTGAACAGCTCAGCGAACTCCTCGTCGGAGAGGGCTTCGTTGTTTTCCTTGGCGGACTGCAGCTTGATCAGATCAACAACGTTGACGACCTTGAACTTGATGCCCATGGCGTTCAGCTTGTCGGCGGCGGCCATGATCTCCTGGGTCGGAACATCGCCGGCGGCGGCCAGCACGACCTGGACTTCGTCGTTGGAGGCAGCGTTGGAAGCCCACTTCCACTCGGCAGCGCCCTTGGCGAGCTCTTCACGAGCCTCGTCCAGGGTCAGCCAGGTAGCGGCCGGCTGCTTGCCAGCGAAGATGGCGTTGATCTGGTTGGTGGACTTGTAGCACTTCTCGGAGACGGCCAGCAGCATGTTGGAGTCGCACGGGAAGTAGATGTTCACGACGTGATCGTTGTTGAACGTCTTGTTCAGCAGGACGGAGGTGACACCCGGATCCTGGTGAGAGAAGCCGTTGTGATCCTGACGCCACACGTGGGAGGAAACCAGCAGGTTCATGGAGGAGATCGGCTTACGCCACGGGATCTCACGAACCGTAGCTTCCAGCCACTTGGCGTGCTGGTTCAGCATGGAGTCGATGACGTGCACGAAGGACTCGTAGGAGCTCCAGATGCCGTGGCGACCAGTGAGCAGGTAGCCCTCCAGGAAGCCTTCCATCTGATGCTCGGACAGCTGCTCGGTGACCTGGCCGGTGACAGCCATGTGCTCATCGGTCAGCTCGGACAGGTAGCCGGCGGTCCACTGCTTGTCGGTCACGTCGTAAGCGGCCTGCAGACGGTTGGAAGCGGTCTCGTCCGGTCCGAAGATGCGGAAGCTGTCCGGGTTGTTCTTGATGACGTCGCGGGTGTAGACGCCCAGGCGGCGGGTAGCTTCGAGCTGGCCCCAGCCGTGGCCGTATTCCTTGACTTCCTTGACCTCATACTCGTCGAGGTTCGGCAGCACCAGTTCTTCACGGATGCGACCACCGTTGGCGTTCGGGTTCTCACCGATACGCAGTTCGCCGGTCGGCATGAAGGCGGTGACGTCCGGCTTCACGGCGCCGTTCTCGTCGAACAGCTCTTCCGGCTTGTAGGATTCCATCCAGTTCTTCAGCACTTCGAAGTGCTCTTCGGTATCGCGGGCGGAAGCCAGCGGCACCTGATGGGCGCGCCAAGAACCTTCGGTCTTCTTGCCGTCGATGTACTTCGGGCAGGTCCAGCCCTTCGGAGTACGGAAGATGATCATCGGGTAGAACGGACGGGTCATGTCGTCGGTCTGAGCGGCGGCCTTGATGTCGCAGATCTCATCGAAGATGGTCTCGAACAGCTCGGCGAAGCGGCGGTGGATCGACATGTGATCTTCGTCGTCGAAGCCGGCGACGAACTCGTACGGCTCATAGCCCATGCCGTGGAAGAACTCGTGCAGCTCTTCGTCGGAGATACGGGCCAGGATCGTCGGGTTGGCGATCTTGTAGCCGTTGAGGTGCAGGATCGGCAGGACGATGCCGTCGGTGCGCGGGTTCACGAGCTTGTTGGACTGCCAACCGGTGGCCAGCGGGCCGGTCTCAGCTTCGCCGTCGCCGACGATGGCCGGAACGAACAGGCTCGGGTTGTTCATCACAGCGCCGTAGGCGTGGGACAGGGCGTAGCCCAGTTCGCCGCCTTCGTGGATGGAGCCCGGGGTTTCCGGAGCGAAGTGGGACGGGATGCCGCCCGGGTAGGAGAACTGGCGGAAGAACTTCTGCAGGCCAGCTTCGTCCTTGGTGATGTTCGGGTAGTACTCGGTGTAGGTGCCGTCCAGATAGGACTGAGCGGTACCGGCCGGGCCGCCGTGGCCCGGGCCCATGATGATCACGGTGTTCTGGCCGTGGTCAGCGATGAGACGGTTGATGTGGCCGATCAGGAAGTTCAGGCCCGGGGTGGTGCCCCAGTGGCCGACGAGACGGTGCTTGACGTCTTCGCGGGTGAAGGGCTCCTTCATCAGCGGGTTGCTGCGCAGATAAATCTGGCCGATGGAAAGATAGTTGGAGGCGCGCCAGTACTTGTCAACGCCTTCGAGAGCTTCCTCGGAAACCGGAGCGTTCAGCTTCTTCCAAGGGGTGCCAATAACAGGACTCGTCATATGTACTCCTGTACTCCTGCACAATATTGTGCGATTGATACTAACGTTTGGAGACTTGCCCATGCATGAAACTTTGCGATCCCATGCATAGCCCGTCACCAATCACTTCGTTATATTACGAGCCGTGCGCGACTTTGCGCTATTTTTTTGCAAGTATGTTTGATTCTGTTAGAAAAAATACTGTTTTTGTGATGATTTGATGACTGATTTGTGAAGGAAGTAAATATGTCTTCAATTAACAAAAAGACTGGAAAATAGCCATTTACTGCCACTTCACCCATTTTCCCACGTTCGTTTCGGTGTATATCCGCGCGGCGTGTTGTCTAATAGAACGTGAGGGTTTGTTACGTTTGCCCATTCGAAAGACACCGCTCGCTCATGCGAGGGAAAGCGCGGCACAACGCCGTTTCTTTGTCGCCTCGCAAGGCCACAATAGGTTATACTGTTCACTTCCATCCCAACCGTGACAATTGACTTATTATTAAGGGAGAGTCTTATGGCAACAGGTCCTGTGCTCGTCGTTGACTTCGGAGCCCAGTACGCCCAGCTGATCGCCCGCCGCGTGCGTGAGGCCAATGTCTATTCCGAACTCGTACCGCATTCGATGCCGGTCGATGACATGCTGGCCAAGGACCCGCAGGCCATCATCCTCTCCGGAGGCCCCGCATCCGTATATGAGCCGGGAGCCCCGACCATCGACAAGAAGATCTTCGAAGCCGGTGTCCCGGTGCTGGGCATCTGCTACGGCTTCCAGGTCATGGCCCATGAGCTCGGCGGCGATGTCGACAAGGCCGCCTTGGGTGAATACGGCAAGACCGCCACCGTCATCGACAAGGCCGAAGGATTGCTGGCCGGCTCCCCCGCCGATCAGGACACGTGGATGAGCCACGGCGTCGCCGTCAAGAGCGCTCCGGAAGGCTTCGAGGTCCTCGCGCACACCGAAGGCGCGCCGGTCGCCGCCATGCAGGACGAATCCCGCAAGCTGTACGGCGTGCAGTGGCATCCGGAAGTCAAGCACACCCCGCTTGGCCAGAAGCTCATCGAAACCTTCCTGCACGAATGCGCGGGACTGGACAACAATTGGGACGCCTCCAGCATCATCGAAGACCAGGTCGCCAAAATCCGCGAACAGGTCGGAGACGCCCAGGTGATCTGCGGTCTGTCCGGCGGCGTCGATTCCGCCGTGGCCGCGGCACTCGTGCACAAGGCCATCGGCGACCAGCTGACCTGTGTGTTCGTCGATCACGGCCTGTTGCGCAAGGGTGAAGTCGAACAGGTCAAGCATGACTTCGTTGAAGCGACCGGCATCAAGCTGATCGCCGTCGACGCTGCCGAAGACTTCCTCACCGCCCTGGCCGGCGTGAGCGAGCCGGAACGCAAGCGCAAGATCATCGGCGAAAAGTTCATCCGCACGTTCGAAAAGGCACAGCGTCAGGTCATCGAAGAGGCCGGCGCCGAAGGCAAGGAAGTGAAATTCCTCGTGCAGGGCACGCTGTACCCGGACGTCGTCGAATCCGGCGGCGGCGATGGCGCGGCCAACATCAAGAGCCACCACAACGTCGGCGGCCTGCCGGAAGACCTGAAGTTCGAGCTCGTCGAACCGCTGCGCACCCTGTTCAAGGATGAAGTGCGCGCCATCGGCACCGAGCTTGGCCTACCGGAGGAAATGGTGTGGCGCCAGCCGTTCCCGGGCCCGGGCCTCGGCATCCGTATCATCGGCGAGGTCACCAAGGAACGTCTTGACCTGCTGCGCGAAGCCGACGCGATCGCCCGCGAAGAACTCTCCAAGGCCGGCCTGGATCGAGACATCTGGCAATGCCCGGTCGTGCTGCTGGCCGACGTGCACTCCGTCGGCGTGCAGGGCGACGAGCGTACCTACGGCTCCCCCATCGTGCTGCGCCCGGTCTCTTCCGAAGACGCAATGACCGCCGACTGGTCCCGTCTGCCGTACGACGTATTGGCCACCATCTCGACGCGCATCACCAACGAATGCCGCCAGATCAACCGCGTCGTTCTCGACTGCACCTCCAAGCCGCCGGCAACGATTGAGTGGGAGTAAACCAGTGCGGTAACGCATTGATATTTAGAGCGTCCTGGGATTGACCAGGACGCTCTACTTTTAGGTGTTTGGCCAAACTAAATATGTACGCCTTCAGAAATAAAAGTTCATTCCATACCCAGGTGTGTCGCTTCATGCCCATGTCATTTTCACATCACATTGCTAAAAGATGTATTCGATGGTATAAATAGCTTGGTTTTCCGCAAGGAAGGCTTCCAAGTGCCGGGGACGTTTTCCCCCGTTTTCTTTTTGAAACGATTCTGCACGTCAAATACATGAATAAGCGATCAATTAGGCATGCTGACAGACATAAGACTTCGATCCTAGTTCATCAATCAAAAAGAAAACTATCGAGGCATGCTACGGGACTGGTTCATTTTTCATATGCGTTCCGGTATGTGCCGCCTATAGCGTACAAGATAAACACTCAATTCATACAAAAGTAACTGCTCGCACAGGACTGCGGTGGAAATTCTGGACCAAAACGGGACAGGAGGAGCATCGCAGCCTCCAACCCGTAATTTCTAATTGAACATAAACAACCCTGAAAACCTAGGAGCTATCATGATAAATGACGTCCAACTTTTGGGGCGCAGTTCAAAGTGATGGCTGCACAGACAATTTGCAAAAGAACAGTGAAATATCTGTGTGAGGAGGAATAATGGATAGCATTTCTGTAAGTAATGACTTTTCAAGTTTTTGTTCTAATTTGCGGTTAAGCGATACTGCTGTCTCTAACATTAAAACACGATATCACACAATCACCAAAAGAATTAATCAAGATTTTTGGAACAGCGATTCAGACACTACTCACAGTCTATATGTAGGATCATATGGACGAGGTACTTGCATCTATACGAGTGACGTGGACATAGTTGTAGAATTGCCGTGGAGTTACTACACAAAATATAATGATTATTCCAGCAATGGACAATCAGCTTTGCTACAGACAGTAAAATGCAGTCTGCAAAAAAACATATAGTTCATCTTCAGTAAGTGCTGATGGACAGGTTGTGGATATTGTTTTTTCTGATGACGTTAAGTTTGAAGTTGTTCCTGCATTTAGATATTCAGATAGATCTGGTTATTGCTATCCAGATACAAACAACGGTGGTTCTTGGAAAAGCATGAATCCAAAAGCTGAAATTGATGCTTTTAATTTGCAAAATATACTATCAGACAAAAATTTGAAAAGATTATGCAGAATGATTAGAGCATGGAACAGTAAACACACTGTTCTGATGTCAGGAATCCTAATCGACACAATAGCTTATCGGTTTATTCAAGATTATCAGCATGCAGATAAGTCATATACATACTGTGACTGGATGTCCAGAGATTTTTTCAAGTATTTATTGGATAATGCAGATAAAACGTATTGGCTTAAACCAGGCAGCAATGAACGTGTCTATAAAAAATACAGTTTCAAAAGCGATGCTGAAAAAGCATATAATAAATGTTTAGAAGCCTTAGAGGACTACAATAAAGATTATGCCTATATCTGGCATCAGGATTGGAGGGGAATATATGGAAACAAATTCCCGGAATCATGATATAAAGCTCTATAATCAAATCGAAGAAGCCTATGGGAAAGTTGTATATTCTTATACTACTCAAGTAATCCATGCGGCAAGATTGTATAAGAAATATACAGCATTAAAGTGGTTACAGTTAATCCTTTCTGCGATATCGACTGGCGGTTTTATTGGTACGCTAATTACTAACCAAATTTTACTGACTTGGGTAAGCGGTGCTTGCTCAACATTTTTGTTAATTCTAACTGCGTATTTTAAGGATACTGATTTGTCTGCTATCCATAAACTGCACTTAGAGACATCAAACAAGTTGTGGTTACTCAGAGAATTATATCTATCCTTACTTACAGATTTTTTCACACTTTCAAGAGAAGAAATTGTAGTTAGACGAGATAATCTTCAAGAGCGTGCAGCAGAAATATATGCCTCTGCGCCGTTGACAGACAATAAAAGCTACTCCTTGGCACAAAAGGCATTGAAAGATAATGAATCGCAGTTTTTCTCCAGAAAAGAGTTAAACCATATGCTCCCTGAAACATTAAGAAGGCCGCTGGAAAATCAATAAGCATCTGTTTGTTCCGCGACAACACCATGGCAACAAAAATCAGATGACCTCTACTATTTGAATAATGAAAAGCATACCAGTACTCTAAGTTAAATCCCATAAGCAAATCTGTTTAGAAAACTTCTAACAGGAGCGAGTGGGAGTAAACCCCTGTCAGTTTTATAAAACCACCCGCAGCAATCCACTATGACTCATAAAGTCAGGACGTTGCAGAATGCGGCGAGCTGCCGAAACAGGCAAAAAACAATCGCTAAGTACCCCCGAAATCCACGAGATTTCGGGGGTACTTTGATTTTGATTTGGAATCGTTTCTGAAATAGTTTTGTTTCTATGCAAGAAGTACCTCCAATCAAAGAATTTCTCAGAACTGGCCACCCCATCTATTCCGAATCACTCGCGCTCTGCAATAATTGAATAAGCTGCACTAGTGACGGGAGGAGCCTGCGATGCGTTTTCATTGCGGATGTGGGAGAACAATAACCGACACGACGGATTCCCTGCCTTATAAGGCGCATTATGTGGCCGATATGGATATTGAAGACTACTGGGAAGCGTCGGAAAGAACCGGACGAGGACAAGATCTCGGCATCCTATCTGAACCGTTCGATTAAGAGAGGGAATTCTATCAATGCGAGAAGTGCGGAAGATTGTTTTTCGACGATCCAGATAATCCCCGCTATTTCATCTCTTTCCTTCCGGAAGATAAGAACGTCATGGTCACAGGCCCTGCGCAAGGGGATTTGTGGAAAGGATTTATACACGCAGGCTGCAATCTTGGAACAGAACACAGCGTGGGTTCATGTTTTGCCGAGTGGCACCATAGCACCGGCGTGGAGTACCGCAAGTTCGACACCTATGAATCCATGAGGTCGTATTTCGATAAGAAATTTGAGGAGTTGAGGAAAGAGAACCGGGTTAAAAGCGCGTGGGTGAATAAAGATGGCGAAACGGTGTTCCGTTGGAGTCTCGAGGAAACTGAGCCTACTCAACAAAAATATGAGATCTACCTTACCGATGAGGAACGCGACGCTCTTGAGCAATTTTGGTACGATCGTCGCGATTGCCGTAGAAAATATCCTAGGGGACCTAGAGGATGGGATTTTTCCTACGAAGTGTTGCCCGGAATATGCGGCGCCAATGACAGAGACCTTAAAGTCACTTGCCTTCGCTGCGGCGAGTCGCTGTTGTCTGTCGACGGAAAGATAACACACGAAAACAACGATTCAGAGACAAGCGCCAGCAAGGTCTATGAAAAGATTCTGGACCTGATTTACGAAAAGGGAACCGGAAGCATAAAGATGGAAACTATCAGTATGCCGAACAGATACTATGACGTGGCCGAGGCTATCGGATATGCAAGAGGATTAATCGACGCGCTTAGGCTCATATACGATGACAACCAAGCTGAATCCGTCTTCCAACATGTCATAGCCCATGTTCTTGATTCCGACGAAGCGAAATCTTCAACCGATTTGAGAAATCTCATAAGAAGAGCATCTGAAAAAAGACGTTTTGATTGGGTTTTGGAAGATGTTCTACCAATCTTGAAGCAGACGTTGAGAGAGGAATTTCCGGCAATAGCACCCACGTGGACGGACGATCCCGACAAGGTTTGTTAGCACATATGTCATCAGTTTGATAACAAGTAAAGAATTGCGAATGCCGCGACTTTTTGTCGTCTTCTGCATCCAAACGAATGCGTGTTCTATGCCCGTATTGTCCCGCACCCCATCGCTAAAACTATATTCACTGGTATAAACGGCTTAATCTTCCGAGAAAGGGCTTCCGGAAACTTAGGATATCCTCAACTCTCTTTGTATCAAATTGTAGTTTTCGGCAAACAACCGCAAGCGCGACGACAAATAAGCCTTCCTTTCCTGTGCAGCAGATAAAATAGACAAAAGCATGTTGTAACCTTTGTCTTCCGGACCTTCCAATTGAAAGAAGTAGGATGCTTCCAATTAATCAAATCCCTGTATCGGTGGTTGGTATGCTTCATAACCAAACCCGAAAAATTGACATGTACGTTTAAAACCACAATTTCCAATTGAATATAAGCACAGCGTGCCATGGAGGTCCAAGATAAAGGTGCCTCCAAAAAAGGTTGACGTTGCAAGGTCAACGATTTATCAGCAAAGCGAATAAAGTTTCGCGCCTTGTTGATGATGTTGGTTTTAAAATTTTAGGAGTCCAATTTGGTAAACGAGGGAAAGCCCGTTCTGCTGCCTCTTCATCCCAAGAAACTGTCCGATGAAGAGTTCTCAGTATATGAAGTAGAATTTGAGAAAGTTTTGAATGATCCACTCTGCAGAAACATTGCTCTTTCCGGCCCTTACGGAGCTGGCAAAAGCTCTGTCATGGAGAAAGTAAAAAGAGAGCGGCAAGAACACAAAGAAAAATGGATTACCGTTTCTCTTGCCGCCTTCGGAGAAATAAATGACGAGCAGAGATCGGAAAGCGCCTCGGTTCAAAATGCTATCGAAGCAGAGATTCTCAGACAGATGGTCCATAAAATCGGCACATCCATGGCTCCGAAGAGCCGATTCCGCAGATTAAGCGACCGCGAACCCGCTGTCGATGCGTCTATAGCCATACTAGTTTTGGCTTTTATACTCCTAACCGCATATTTGGCGAAAGCTTCCTCCCAACTTTTACCCTTCCAACTTTCTTACACGAAATGCTTCATGCTTGTCACATGGATGGTTATAGCAGGTGTCGGCATATACCATCTTGTACGCACGAGCGTGATCTCAAAAATGGTCAGGCGAATCAAAATTTTCGACGCTGAGTTTGAGGTAACACCGTCTGATTCGACGTCTCCCTACGAACGCTGTGCAGACGAAATCGTATATTTACTCAATGCATCCAAGGTGGATGCGGTTGTATTTGAAGATCTTGATAGATTTGATTCGATGGCAATCTTTGAGAAGATGAGGAGCTTAAACGCCTTGGCGAATGACTCCAGATTCTGCAGCACAAAAAAGAAAAAAGCAAAACCATTAAAGTTCTTTTTCCTGGTGCGTGACGGACTGTTCGAAAATCCTCATGATCGAACGAAATTCTTCGACTATGTCATCCCAGTCGTTCCCTATATCGACCCAAATAGCGCATTGGACATCTTCCGGAATGCCCTTAGCGGAGTTGGGATGAAAGTCGACGAAGGTTTTCTCTATCAGCTTTCTTCGTATATTGACGATCCTAGAATCATCCATGATATAGCCGATGAGGCATATCATTACAAGAGGGCCTTGTTTAAGAGTCGGTCTTTTGCCGATGGAGACTCCGAGCGTCTAATCGCTTTGCTTGCATACAAGGCATTGTTTCCGGGAGATTTTGAGTTGCTCCAAGCTGGGCGAGGCTACCTTCATGAAGTATTAAACGGAAAGCAAAGACTTATCGCCAAATTAACAGAAAACGACGAAGCCGAATATGCAAAACTACAAAATGAACTGAACGATATTAAACACCAACTTGAAGTAAGCGAGGAAGAGCTTATATGCATGTTCGGTACAGTTGAATTGGCAAATATCGTCCAGAGTCTTAGAAATTTTAGCAACGCACAAGATTTTGACCCGCATTCTTGTTTAGACGCTATCAAAGAAAGATCATGGGCTTCTCATCAACTCGAGAGCCTCATGCAGAGACTGGAGGAAAACACCCTTTATCAATCGAGACTTCTGGAGGTCCAAAATGATGCAGGTAGCAGAAGCAATATTATTCGAGCTCGTCAGAAGGAGTTGAGGGACAAATCTGAGACTTTGCGCTCAATGACTATTAAGCAGCTTATTGATGAGCTACCAGATGCAGATGACTTATTCAATTTTAGAAGCACCGATATTGAGCGTGAGGAGGATTTTGAAGAGCTTTCGATGAGCACTGTTCTAAGCAGTCCTTCTTTCCCGATGTTGCGATTTCTGGTTTCATCCGGATATATTGACGAATCCTACCGCCGGTATATCAGCAACTTCTATTCCGATACGCTTTGTGCAGAAGATGATGACTTCCTGTCAGCTATTAAACAGGCAAAGTCGGTTGATCTATCGTATCGGCCTAAAGCTCCAAGTGAGATCGTTAGGCGTATGAGCCGGGGAGAATTCTCCAGAATAGGTATAAGAAACCCTTGGATTGTGTCGGCGCTTCTTAGCAGCAAGGACAAGCAGAAGATTAATGAATTCATGTCGTCTGTCAAGCGATCCGGCGGCGTTCAGTATCTCGCAGGTTTCATCGCTTCAGAACAGTTCACACCTGAAATTTTCGCATGGATTCCTACCTACTTCGACAGTCCAGCTGCGCAGCTATTGGATGATGAGACGATATCAGCGGAAGAAAAACGCTGTTTCTGCAAGTGCTGCCTTGTCAATAGAGATGGTTTTCGCCTACTCGATATGGAGAATAACGCCTTTACAGAATACATCAATGCGGATCCTCACTTCTTAGAGAGAGATCCACGTTTCAATGATGCGGAAATCGAGGAGGGTCTCTATCGCGTCGGGTATTGCACCGAAATTATCGATTTCCAAAACGCAAATAGTATTCTACTGGATTTTGTTTACGATAACCGTCTTTTCATGCCTGCCGCTTTGATCATCGATGGATATTTGAATCTCAAGTTCGAAGTGAACGGGAGCATGGACCGTGGCGCTTTGATCACAGAGGTGTTGAAGCTCTCTGACTGTCCGATAAAGGATGTCGTTTCCAAAAACATGGATTATTTCATCTCTAGTGTTACCGGAGAATCCAAGAAGCCGCTCAAGGACGCACCGGAGTCAGTGATCTATGTCTTGAACGAAAAGACCATTCAAGCGGAGACCGCTCAAATGTATATCGAGACTTTAGCGGATGTTGAGATCGAGGATATCAGCCAAGTCGTTTCACCCGATTACAGAAGCATGCTACTGGCGAATGAACTTATCAAATGTAATGCAGACAATGTCATATTGTTCTATCAATGGGCAAGAAACTCAATTCCCGCTAATCTCGCTAAGTTAATCGAGACAAAAGGTGCGCCCATTGACCTGAATTCCACAAAATGCGAAAAAGCAGGTGTGGACGCGAAAGATATCGTCAGCAAAATTGTTGAGTGCAAGACCGTGTCGGTCAAAAATAAAAAGACAGTTTTGGCTGGATGCGGGTTTAAGTTCCGGTCTTTCGATATTAGCAAATTAGACGACGAGACGGTGAAAGCGATGCTCGAAACCAAAACCATCGAAATGAACAGCGACATGTTAGACAAATTTATAACTTGCAGCTCCAACCTGAAACTTGATTACATACTTTCCGATTTAAATGGTTTTCTTTCACTAGTTGGCGTTGATTCCTCTAACGAAGTTGAAAGAAAAATAGAGGAAGATGAAGTGATTGCTTTGCTAAAATCGAATATCAATGTCAGCAAGAAGCTCGCTGCCCTTTCTTGCTTCGATGGCATGATTCGTCTCGACGAAAGCTATGCAATCGATATTAACATGGCGATAGTCGCTAAACATTTTGATCCAAATGACTTGGTGAATCTTTCTTCATATTACGGAGCTGCAACCGCAGAGTTTAAGGAGCAGATCGCTAAGACGTTGGCAATGTACGATGAAATGATCGTAACCGATAATATCGAGATTGACTGGGATCTCTTCTTCAATTCCCTGAAATATTTAAAGGCGAATCGCGAAGGAAGACTACGCCTTCTCGCATGGTACTTAGAGAGACATGAAAACGAAATCAATAGAGACAAAGTTTTGAGATGTTTCAAAGATGCGGAGCTGGAGGATTATACGAAGCTCATCGGAGGATCCACGTCAATGATTCCCGAATCGGATTCCGACGATACGCTGCTCTCGCTCCTAGACAAGTTTGGAATGTGTGGGACGATATCGACTTCTATCAATGCAGAAGGCTTACGTAGAGTACATCCGAAAGGCTACAGACGAGCGAAATAGCGGGCACTACCCTACCTCTCAAGGAGAACACAGAATAGCCCGCACACTAATGTCGTGTACGGGCTATTTTGCTTCGCAAGTCTCTTCACGCAATTAAGAACCTTCGTCAGCAGCGCGAAGAATCGTACTTAGACGCCTATGCTGCGATACGTGGTTCTCACGTTGTATTCGAGATCAGGCGAACCGATCGCTTCGAAATGTCTCCTGGCACATTGGATCTTCGTGTTTTCCTTTCTGCTCACACGAATGTCATTGTTGCCGCCGCCCTTTGTTTCGGTAACGAAGTAGATGCGATGCTCACCGTCCTTTTCCACGACATAAGCCCAGTCAGGGTTGTAACTACCAAGCGGGGTATCGATCTTGAAGCGGTCAGGGAGCTTGGCGAACACTTTCACCTCCTCCGCCTGATCAAGCTCTACGGCAAAGGGCTTCTCCACGCTCGAGGAGTCATACACAACATAGTTGTAAAGACTCTTGCCGTTCTTCGGCTCCCATGCGTTCTGATCAAGATATGCCTTCAAATCGCCTGGCTCCAGATCTTCCATCGTGTACCAGTCGTCTTCGGGGAGTTTGGTGTACTTGATCCCTTGCGCGATTGCCTCATTTTTCGCTTTGTTGATCTTTCCCGCCACTTGTTCCAGGAATAGCGCAGGATTGACTGCGAACTCATCGCAACGCCCGCAACCTTCCAGGATGCGCTTGATCGTCGCACGGGTAAGCCCCACGACGTCTTGCAGCTCGGCGATTGGGTCAGGCAGGTCGTAGGCGCGTCGACCTTTGACCTGAACCAAGGAAGATCTGATCGCTTCGCCGGCAATACCAGTGTCATCAATGGAAATGTTGGCATACGTTGAAATGACTTCCGGGGCCTCAACTTTCGGCATTTGGCTGATAGCTGTGACGGCTTCACGGATAAGCGCCTCTGTATCGACGTCAACTTCAAAACGCGTACGCTTGCGGATGCGCTCCCAAAGCTCTTGGAACGCAGGCTCGCCGCTCACATCCTTTTGAAGCTTGACCTTGACCTCCTTGGATTTATCCTTGATTTGCAGCTTCTGCGCCTTATGCAGAATGATTGCCTGAATCTGCGTTCTTGCAGATTCCATTCCGGCAGGGAGCTCAACGGCGTTCTGTTCGGCAGCCACCTTAAGTTCTTCCGTGATATTACCTTGCTTATCCACAAGAGCTGCTGCAAGCAAACTTTCGAAAATTGACTTCGACCCCTCGTAGCCGATACGTTCCTCCGTGCCATCAGACCTCTCTATGACAGCGGAAGTAAAGCTTTCCGGTGTTATGACGCCGAAGCGTATGCCATCTTTCTTCATTTCGGTTTGAAGGCCCTTGGCAAAGTCCTCGTACGATTCGTTCGCTATCACCGTGAGCACGTTTGCGTCCTCGTCATAGCAGCGCTCGCCGTTCTGATCGACGCACAAGCGCAGACCGCGACCCACCTTCTGACGCTTGGTCATGGTGTCCTTGGTTTCCACCAGCGTGCAGATTTGGAAGATGTTGGGATTGTCCCAACCCTCCTTGAGCGCCGAATGACTCCAGATGAATTGGATGCGCTTCTTACGTCTGGGCTCCTCGCCATCGCTGTCAGAGGGGAAAGAGAGCAGCGTCTCCTTGTCCTGCATGATGGTCTCGAAAGCGGAGATGTCAGCTGCGGTACTCGCCGAGGCGGAGGTGTTCTTGATACGCCCTTTGCCATCTTGGGAGAAGTAACCGAAATGCACGACGGATGCGTCATCATCCAGAGGGACGCCAGCCTTCTCATAACGCGGACGCCACCTGTTTACCGCATCGGCGTACTCTTCCTCGAAGACGACCGCATATTCCCCGTTCGTGTACTCATTACCTGAACCGGAACCGTACTTCCTATACTTTTCGACCGTATCGATGAAGAAAAGCGAAAGAACCTTGATTCCTCGAGGGTAGAGTTCCAGTTGCTTCTGCAGGTGATCCTCGATGGTACGCCTGATCTGTGCGCGCTTAATCGCCTCGGCGGCGACGTCGCCGACCGCCTGTCCAAGATAAAGGCGCTCGCCGTTCAGAAACTCCACGAACTCGTTGCCTTCCTGAGCGGAGATGTTGTTCACGATCCATCCGGCCTCGTAATCGGGATTTTCCTTGCTCGTGTCATAAAGGTTCGCGCCGGTTTTCACATTGACGGCTTTGCGCTTCTGACTGCCGTCCTTCTGCTTCACATCGATGGTCAACTTCGCGGCGAAGGGATCGCTCTTCACCGACTCGAGTCGCACAAAAGAACCGTTCAGGTCCTCCTGGGTCAGAACCGAATCAACGCAGATGCCCTTCACCAGCCCCTGCTGGTATGCATCGACGGGGGTGAGCGTGTAGACCTTGTTGTATTCCTCCTTATGGGTGGCCGAGTATCGCAGTACGAACAGCGGGTTCAGGCTGCGGATGGCGGCCTTCGCCTTCGGTGTGTTATCGACGCTCTGCGGCTCGTCGATGATGACGATGGGGTTGCATTCCGCGACCAACTCCTGTGGACTACGTCCACCGACCAGTTTCTCACTCGGGCGATGGAAAATATTGCCCTTGTCGATGCCGCCATCGTCGGAATAGGCCTTGTTGAAGGCACCGATGTTGATGATCATCACCTGGATCGAGCTTGATGTCGCGAAATTATTTACCGGCCCCATGTCCTTGGAGTCATAGACGAACACGTCAAGGGGCACGTTGTCATACAGCGCCGCGAAGTGGCTTTTGGTACTGCGGAAGCTCTTCATGACGCCCTCGCGGATGGCAACGGAAGGCACGACAATGATGAACTTGGTCAGGCCATAGCGACGGTTCAGCTCGAAGATCGTACGGGTATACACATAGGTTTTGCCGGTGCCCGTTTCCATTTCCACCGTAAAGTCACGGAGCCTGCCATCGGTTTCAGCATCGGTAGTGGGCAGGGAGTTCTCCTCCTGTACGGCATGCAGGTTGCTTTCAAGCTGACGCATAGAAAGGCGGAGATCGTTGGCGTGCCCCACACTTTCAAACAACTGATGGTCATCGGCGGCTTCGGCAAGGAACTCCCTATTCATGAATTCCTGCCCTTGGAACAGGTCGCAGACGCTCTGGACCGCCTCTATCTGATGCTGCTGATTCGCAGAATATTTCAGTTCAAGCGTTGCCATGTCAGATCGTCCTCAGTTCAACTTCACGGCCCGTACGCTCTTCGACACGTTTGAAGATCTGGATGGCATTAAGCTTAAGAGAATCCGTAAGCACAGAATCAAGGATAAGCACGCGACGTGGGCCAAGGTCGGCGACGGCTTCAAGCGCCTCGGTGGTGAGTCCAGGAGCGAGGCAACAGACGAGTTCGCCGCAAGCAACGGAATAACAAGGATAGCTTGCAACTACCTCTTGCTCAATAGGAAGAGTCAATTCAAGCCCCCATTTGAGCATCATTTCGAAAACTATATCTAGATCAGAGCGGCCAGACTTGACAACATTGAGAAGAAGCTCGCCTGATTTTGGTTTAGCAATGCTGGATTCATCAAGCTTAAACACACGAAAACCCGTATCGTTTGCGTCAAGACTTTCACCAGCCTCTCGGATACGTTTCATGCCAATCTCGCAGATGGTCTTAAATCCGGCCGTTGCTGCCTCGCTGCCTTCTTTGCATGGCTCTTCAAGCTGGATTTGAATGAAACGACGATTTCCTCCGTCGTTTGCATTAGCTTGCATGACTGCATGAGCAGTTGTTGCAGATCCAGAAAAGAAATCCAGAATGATATCGCTACCTGAGGTAAGGGATTGTATATGCTCAGTGCAAACTGAAGTTACCTTCGGCGTATCAAAGGGGACGCCCATCGCTTCTAGCATAGCCGTATCGCTTCCGCCAAAATATAAAAGCGAAGGTATGTTCTCCATCATGTTTTCGCGAAGAAGATACTTACGTCTAGGTTGAGTCGTCTCATCCTTTCCAAAAACAATTAAATCGTTGTCGAGCAATTCCTGCATGGTTTTCGAGGGGTTTCTCCAACCTCGTGGAGGTACAGGACAAGCTTTTCCAGTGACGGGATGAATAAGAGGAACAAAATAATCATCAGGAGCCGTTTTTTGTTTGGCCATGCCATGGAAACAGGCTGATATACTTCGCCGTTCTCATCAATACTGTTATAAGCACGTTCTCCGCCCGATAGTTCATTTCGGCTTTTTATCCACTCTTTGAAGTCACGATTGGCATCTGAAAGAGAGTAAGTTGGACCGATGGAAGTGAACAATGCTTTTGCTTTGTCGAGTATAGCTTGGGCATTTTTCTTGGGTCTCTGCAGGATATGTTTGTCAGCAATTTGCGACTTGTCGCGTGCGTATACTACCAAGTATTCATGTTGCATTGCGATGCCAGTGGCGTCGCCCTTCGGATTTCTTTTGTCCCAAACGATAGTCCCGAGATCATTTGTTTCCCCAAAAACCTCATGCATAATGAATTGAAGATTGGTGTACTCGTGCTCATCGATATTTATAATTACTATTCCGTCATGAGTTAACAACTCGCGAGCGACTTTCATTCTAGCATACATAAAAGTACACCAACGAGAGTGCTTGCGTCCACTCAAATCTGGACTCGCTTGATTGCTCAGCCCGCATTGAATTTTGTAATCCTCGATTGAATCGCTAAATGAGTCCTCATAGACAAAGTCGCCTTCGGTGTTATATGGAGGGTCAATGTAGATAAGTTTGACACTATTGAAATAAGATTTCAGAAGGATTTTTAGGACTTTGAGATTATCGCCTTTGAGGTAAAGGTTCTGCGTTGAATCCCAATCAACGCTCTCTTCAGGCAAAGGCCTAAGAGTAAGAGTTGTTGGGGTTTGCGCAAGACGAATTGCATTGTGTTTCCCCGGCCATGTAAACGCATAGCGCTCGTCACCGTCATCGACTTCATCACCTAGTTCGAGTCTCAGTTTCTCGAAGTCGATACCGCTCTCGGAAAATACTTCGGGCATAAGCTCGCGAAGCTTATTCAAACGATCATCGACGAGGTCCTTTGATTCGAGGTCCAGTTTCTCGAGCTCAACCATTGCATATCTCCTTAATCTCTGCGGACAGCTGCCCGCGTTGCTTTTCGATTCCCCTAAGCCGCATGCGCAGTTTCGCCGTTTCGTTGAGCGTCAACTCCTGGTTGCGATATTGCGCACGGACCTCGTTTTCCTCCAAACGCAGGGTATCATCATGCGCTATCAGCTCAAAAAGAGCGTCTGCCATCTCAGGCGCACAGTTAGGATAGAAACCCACAACGGGGATGGCACGAGCCATGCGTACCCGACCGGCCAGTCCCCGAACATACGCAAGAAGATCTTCCTGCGGCAGACGGCCGCACGCAATTGCGTTCAGGAATCCTTTCCAAGTAGTGTCCGTCCCATGGAACGCCCCCGTTGACTCTTCCGTTTCCACAACGGTCGCACCGTTCTCAGCCAAGCTTTTGCGTTTGACCGCCACAGACATGCAACGCGTATCCTGGCCATCCATCAGCAGCACCGTGGGGTTGGGAAAGCACTTGTGGAGAAGACGGGCAACTTCCGCATAGGCTTCGCTTGATCCGGCAAGTTCGCAACGGAGGAAGATCACGGCAGCGATATCATAGGCATCATCGACTCGCGACGGTATGCGCGTCGTCGATTTAGCAACCGTCGCAAAATGCTCAAGACGTGCAACCTTGTCAAGCGTCTTCTGCTCGTGCTTGGTCAACAGTGCCTGCTTGACAATTACGGTCTTCGGCACACGCTTGTTGCCTGCGAGCGCTGCGTCCGGTAATGCCAGACAGTCGTTCCATTTCCACGTCATCGCATCACCACGAAGCTTACAAGCGAATAGTCGTCGAAGCCTGAGACGGAGCCGGTTCCGACTTCGCCGAGGCTGAATAGTGAGTCTATGCCTTTTTTCTTCTTGGACGCCGGTGATTGAGGATACTACGGTGTTGAGCAATTCAGTGTAGGCTTCCATGCGAAGACCGTCTTTTGTTTCTCGGTTGAAGGCCCGGCAGAGATCGGCGATTGGTTCGGCGTGGCCGGCGCATACCGCGCGCATGATGTCAAGTACCGTCTTCGGCCGCGTATGTTTCGTCACATGTGCCCCGTCGGCTGTGACGTAGACGACATAGTACGGGAAAATCGGGTTCGTATCCAGAGGGTTGCGGCTGTCGTCATTCTGCATGAGGCAAAAAATGACGCCGGGCTTGATTTCAGCGCGTAGTCCTTCGGGGATGGGCACTACGGCATGCATTCCCATGGATGCGTTCTCCAGAAGGTCGGGATGCTCCTTCACGTATCTTTGGAGTTCAACGCGGAAGTCGTCGAACTGCAGGTCTGTGATTGAGATGCCACCTGACATGTCTTCAAGGTCCAGTACTTCCTCACGCAGCTGTTTGAGCTGCTGACGGCGATACTTGAGGTCGTTCATCTCTCCTGAGGCTTTGGCTTCAAACACGTTCTCTTCGCCCGTGGCGGAGGCGTCCAGCAATGCCATGCGACCTTTTACACGTCCTTCGAGTTGGATGTATTCGTCGAGCGCGATGTCGGGCCAGAAGTTTACGAGCTGGATTTCCTTATTGCGTGATCCCAGACGGTCGATACGTCCGAAACGTTGGATGATGCGTACTGGATTCCAGTGAATGTCGTAGTTCACGAGGCAGTCGCAATCCTGGAGGTTCTGGCCTTCGGAAATGCAGTCGGTTGCGATGACGATGTCGATTTCGCCTTGGGCACGCTGTGCTTCCGGCAGTTCCTTGGATACCGGGGAGAAATGCGCGAGGATGTTCTCGAACGTGGTTCTGCGCAGTTTGAGCGAATATGTCCGATTGTAGGATCCGCTCACTTCGGCGCATTCGAGTCCGAGTTCGTTTTTGAGCCAAGGTGCGAGTTGTTCGAAGAGATAGGCCGTCGTGTCGGAGAATGCACTGAACACGAGCACCTTGCGGCTGCCTGGATTGAAGGGGTGCATGACTTTGTCCGCGATGAACTCCTTCAGCTTGGCGAGTTTTGCGTCACGCTCGGGTGTCACGGAATCCGCATATTCAAGCAGTTCTTTTAGAACGGTGATATCGAATTCAAGGTCGGCGCGGAGCTTGAGCTGGTCGACGTCACGAAGGTCGACCTGTACTTTGGAGCCTGCCTCAAACTCCTCGGCGTCGTCATCGTCGTCAAAGTCACCGTCCCAGGTTCCAGTACTGGTAGCCGGCTTCCTTGTTTTCCCTGCTTCTTTCAGTCCGTTGAGTTGGGCTAGCAGAGCCTCGCAGCCTTCGAGGATACGACGGAGCGTGATATCGAAGCTGTTCACTGAGGATTCCATACGCTTGAGTACGTTCACACGCATAAGATTCGCTACGGCAGCGGTGCGATGCACTTGACTGTTAAAATCCTTACCCCATGTGTCGCTGTAACGATCCTCATATTTCTTCCGTAGGCTGTACCTCACATAGCCCAAAAGCTGATACTGGGCGAACGTGAGCTGTGCGATCTTGTCGTTAAGCTCCGCTATCGGAGGCAGTTTTCCTTCAAGGTCGATTGGCGTCTGGAACGACAATGGCGGTCGCCTTGTAGGGAAGGTGCCGTTTTCGGCACCATAGTACTTTGTGATGTGCTTGCGGCTGCGCGCAATGGTGAGTACATCAAGTAGCTTGAAGTAGTCGGCGTTCACCGCTTCGGCGAAGCTTTCCGTGGTTCGCTCCTCGTCGGGCAGCTTGCTCCATTCGTTGAAACGCTGCTGCGCCACACGCGTCACTTGCGTAATGGAAGGGATGCCATCCGTATCCGCAAGGTAAGCGTCGTCACCTTCCGTGATGAGCTCGATCTGATTACGCAAATCCAGCAGCCGATTGTTTACCGGCGTCGCAGAAAGCATAAGCACCTTCGTGCGGCGGCCGCTTTTGATGACATCCTCGATGAGGCGGGTATAGCGGTCCTTCTTCTCGGCATCGGTGCTCTTGTTGCGGAAATTATGGCTCTCATCAATGACGATCAGATCAAAATTACCCCATCTTAAATGCTCAAGATCAACCTCACCGCTCATACCGGAATAGCGCGAAAGGTCGGTATGATTCAACACCGTATAGCTGAAACGATCGTCAGCCAGTGGGTTACGGTCGTCGTTGTCGTTGGTCCACAGCGTCCAGTTCTCGCGCAGACGCTTAGGACATAGCACGAGGACGCGGTCATTGCGTTCCTGATAGTACTTGATGACGGCGAGCGCCTCAAACGTTTTGCCCAAGCCCACGGAATCGGCGATGATGCAGCCCTTATATTTCTCGAGTTTTCGGATGGCCCCCACGACGGCATCCCGCTGGAAGTCGTAGAGTTTCCCCCAGATAACCGAATCCTCGAAGTTGATGCCGGATCGGATGCCGTTGTCTTCCTCATCATCCATATACTCGCGGAACAGATGGTAGAGCGTCAGGAAATACACGAACTCGGGCGGATTTTCACGGTAGAGCGTCTGGACCTGTTCCGCCACGCATTCCGTAACGTCTTCGACCATGGCCGGATTGTTCCAAACCGATTCGAACATTGCCTTAAGGCCGGCGGTCTCATTCCTGCCTTCGAAATGGCTCACACCTGTCACTGTGTCAGGCCGATGCTCGTAGCCGAGACCTTCCTGTGTGAATGTGGCGCTTGCCCCCATGAAACCATGTGCCGTTCCGGCAGGGTTTTCAACGATATAGGTGCCGCCGGGCTGAATAGCGCCTCTGACACGTGCCGAGCGAAATGTTCCTTTATTCCGAATCCAATCGGCGCACTCACGAGCGATGGCTCTTTGGTTAAGATTGTTGCTCAATGTAAGTTCGAGTCCCACACCGCCAATGCCATGTTCACGTTCTCGACGTTCCAGCTCAAACTGGCGAGGTTCCTTCGCGTTCTCCATGGTCTTGACGAATGTCGGTTCGCTGAAAAGAAAACGTACGTTCTCGACTTTCGACAGCTCATCTTTGAGCTCCTTATAGGCGAAAACGGTAAAGTATGCGCTAATGATGGAAAGCCTGGCACCTTCATCAATGGATGAGGCAAAGGCGTCACCGAGTCTTTCGGACCCAACGTTGTTAAGAAACTCCACCGTAATCAATCCCTTTCCGAGAGATTCTCAAGAACCCGCATACTAGCGGAAACAATGTCACTGCCGACGATGGATATCTGAAGCTCACCGGGAGATGCGCCACTATTCAAAAGCGCGCTGTACTTCATTTGGACTCCTGACAATGCAATGTGCATTACAATAGGGCACATTTTAACAGTATGGGGTTAAGGGACAATAATGCGTCTTAAATTGATTGCGCCCCTTATAGCTGTAGAGCGTTATCGGGGCGCAATCAATGGTTTTCCCATTAATATGAATGGATCCTTAGCAACCGGGATTTACCTGACGCAATATGAACCGCATTACAATTCCTCGTCCGGTGCCTGACCGTCATGTGCCAGCCATTGGCATTCCATCATTTTCATATTTGAGAAGACGGCACGGAACGAAGAATCCTCTGGGCTGCAGGCGTAGATTCCGAATCGGATCTTTCCTTTTGCCTTGCTCAGGTGGCATATACGCATTTGGTGGAAAACAGTCCCGTCCTCGGAGCATTCGATGCAGAAATCGTCTTCTCTGCGGCTCAGGCGATACCACATGGATTTAATGCTGGCGGGAATTTCCGTGGTCGCCCAATCCGAATAGCCTTCATTCGTTACCACGCTGCCCAGATGCTGGAATTGCTCATTCTCATATTCGATGGAGCCCTTCAGCCAGTTTTCTGAATCCAGATACATGACCACGCCACACTGGTCAAACCGATGGTGGCTTTCAGGGAATTCCGTTTTGACCACAAAGGAGAAGAACCGTTCCTCCGTATCCATCTGAAGCACGGGAGCGTTGTCATTGCGGAAATGATAATAGGTTCTTTGCCACAAGTCGGTATGTGGTTGGGTGACGATTTCAATGTGATCCTGGGAAATAACGCAGCTTTTTGGCTGCCGTGTCCATTGCAAATCGTTCACATCGAATTCCATATTGTCCCTCCGATATTTCTCGCGTGCCTTTCCGTATTTTTCATATCACAACGCAAGTGCTTTCCACGGCGATCGTCCCATCTGAAAGGTCCCCGTTGTGAACTGCGCCCCAAAAGTTGGACGATATTTATCATGATAGCGTCCTAGACCGTCAGGGTCATATTCCGGTACTCGACCGGGGTATGGCCCTGAAGCCTTTTCTGACGCCGCCGGTTGTTCCAATG